>JADGDI010000017.1 GCA_016744975.1 Hyphomicrobiales bacterium
TGGCAAAGCGACCCGTTAAATAGTTAACCCGTTCAACATATTTTACATAGGCTTTAATAAAATTTGGCATCCTTCCCTCTTTCTTGTCACCCCCCCAAATCAGGTGGGTTTTTGTTTTAGTGTTGCGCTGCTTGGTTTAAATATTTTGCTAATAATTCCGCCATGGCTTTTTGGCTTTCATCATTTGCAATTAAATCATTTCTCACTTCAAGCATCACATTTTTTAGCCTGCGCGAAATAGCATGCTTTTTCAAACTATGGGTTACGCCATCTTTAGGGCCATAAGGCTCATTGCGACGAAATATAAATGTTTGATCACCAGCAGATACATTTAATAAATCATCGGCAAAACGGCTATCATCATCATGTAAAATACCGATTTCAACTTCCCGTGGATTGCCGTGGTAAGTCGGTGTAAAAGAATGTATGGTTACAATGATTGGTAAGCTACCTTGCTCTAATTGCCGCTCTAATATGTCATCCAGCATATTAATGAACGGGATGTAATAAGTCTCAACTCTATGGCGCTTTTCTTCAATGCTTAAGGCTTTATTGGCTTCAATTTCATAAATTTCACTAATTTCAGGCATGGCCGTTGGGCTATCTGGTGGGCGGTTGCAATCGTATATCAGCCGTGAAACCTGCTGCGCAATCAATGGCGCATTTAATAACTTGCTCAAATTTTTGGCTAGCTCAAACGCACCAGGGTCCCAAGCAATGTGGCTTTTAAGCACATGTTTGGTTAATCCTAGCTGGTTATATCTGGCGGGTATAAAGTTGGATGCATGCTCGCAAACCAAAATAAACGTTGGGCGTATTTGCGTATTATGCAACGCGACGACCTGCATCTCCTGATTGGTTTTTTGATCGATTGCCGACATTAATGATTTAATTCCCATATTTTTCTGTAATTATATTTACATAAAATATGTAATGTCAATTAGACTTTGTAATTTTTGTTACAAAACCTTCAATTCATTCAAATTGGCATGGTTAAAAATCACTCAAATCGCTTAAGATAAGCAGTATAATCATTGCTATCTATATTATATTCACTGGCAAATAATGGACTGGTGATTAAAAAATCTGCTGAAGCTCGGTTTAACGCCGTTGGCACATTATAAACAACAGCTAGACGGGTTAAGGCTTTCACATCAACATCATGAGGCTGTGCAGTCATTGGGTCAGTAAAAAAAATCAAAACATCAATATTACCCGTGGCGATTAAACCACCAATTTGCTGATCACCGCCAAGTGGGCCCGATAATTTAATGTCCACCTCAAGCTGTGGAAAATTTTGCATCACCAAACTACCAGTCGTGCCAGTTGCAATAAAACTATGTTGCTTTAATTGTTCGATATGCACCTCTAACCACTGAATAAGTACTTGTTTTTTAGAATCATGCGCTACAATTGCAATATTTTTTAAATTCATTTTGGCCTCATTGGTTTATCGCCCTATAGTATCATTAATTTATTACACAATAATGACACATGTACAACACGTATAGGAACATTCATGCTCACTAAAAAAACGGCTCTAATTACGGGTTCGACTTCTGGCATTGGTCTTGGTATTGCAACTGAACTTGCCGCTCAAAACGCAAACATTATTCTTAACGGATTTGGCGATCAGTCAATAATCGACCAAACAATTAAACAATTGCAAGAACTAACCAACGGCAAGGTAATCTATTGCAATGCCAACATGTTAAATGTAAGTGAGATAGAGCAAATGGTTACAATCGCTCATCAACAATTTGGCAATATTGATATTTTGGTTAATAATGCAGGCATACAACATGTACAATCGATTGAAGAATTTCCAGTTTCTAAATGGGATGATATTATTGCCATCAACCTGTCATCAGCATTTCATACAATAAGGCTTTGTTTGCCTAAAATGCGCCAAGATGGTTGGGGACGCATTATCAACGTTGCTTCGGTGCATGGTTTGGTGGCTTCGGTCAATAAGTCTGCCTATGTTGCTGCAAAACATGGGCTCGTTGGTCTAACCAAAGAGGTGGCGCTTGAAACCGCAACAGAAACCATTACCTGCAATGCAATATGCCCAGGCTTTACCCTCACCCCACTTATTCAACAACAGATTGATGCGCGTATAAAACAACTCGGCACTGAGCAAGCTGCAATTGACCTGCTGCTTAGTGAGAAACAGCCATCAAAAACCTTCGCAACGGTAAATCAATTGGGTCAATTGGCAGTGTTTTTATGTTCAAACTCAGCTGCGCAAATGACAGGAATATCATTGCCAATGGATGGCGGGTGGACAGCACAATAAACCACAAATTCAGCAGCGGTTAAACAGCTTTTACATCGCCTTTATCGCGTTTAAAAAAGATAATATATAAAGAGGCCAAACAGCTGATTGTTCCCAACAGTAACATAGATGGCACAAAGTCTTCTTGTGGAAGATAGCCAAGCCACATAGCAGGATATTCAAATATCATATTTACAAATGGCATCATGCTCATTGAACCTAAATAAAACTCGCTGCTGGTTAATGCGACTGAACGAAGTGAATAATATATGGCTGCTGCTCTAAAAGTTGCACCCGTTAAAAAACCAAATATCCACGCATAAGGGTTAAAAAAATCTTGCAGAACAAATCTTGTAATATGATTGCGAAACACAGGATAGAAGTCATCAGGCAACTGTGCTTCAAATATTGACCCTAAATAGGATAAGCTCAACAACATGATGGCACTGGCAATAAACACCATACCAGTTAAATAGAGCGTATCGCCACTATTGTTATTTTGGTTAAGCGGATGAGTTTCACCAATGATGATGGCAATGCTAATGATAACTTGAGAGACCAATAATAACCAAACCGCTGGGTTTGAAAACTGCCCTTCCAATTTCAAAATAAAAAGATAAATCACCACTAGAATTACTATATGCCCAGGCAATTCAATTAATTTTGGTTTGCGTTTCAAAACCAACCAGACCATTAATATGCTGATGATGATGGTCGTAGCCCCCATAAAAGCAACATTGGTCGCGCTTACATATACCAATGCACCCACATAAAAACTGGCCGAGAATACTCTAAAGAAACCAAACCCCCATGTGTGGATTTGTTTTAATGGTGCAACACCAATGCTCTTAATGCGTTTATAGCTCAATAAAGTCAATATCAAGCCACCACTTAACATTTGAATAAATACAAATGTTGCAGGTGCAATGCTATATTCAAGCAACGTTATCCGGGTTAGTACAACCAGTATTCCCCAAGAAAAGGCACACAATAAAGTCACAAATAAAGGTGTTTCAAATTTCATAATATCCCCAAATACTCCAATATATATATCAGTGAAACCAGGCCTTATCTAATGAAATTAATTGATAGATTGATGAGTTATGTAGAAGAGTTCAAAATCTATTCTTTGGGTCAGATTTTCTCAAAAAAAAAAGCTCAGCATAAATGCCGAGCCTAATTTCTTCAAATTGCTAAAAGTTAATTCAAACGATCTTTTAAAGATGCGATACTGTCATCTATCAAACTATTGGCTTTAGCTTTGCTTAAATCACTCGATAAAATCTGTTCAGTAGCCTGTACAGCAATATCAGCAGCATAAGCTTGTACATTTTTGCGAGCTTGCAATTGAGCTTGTAGTATTTTATTTTCGGCCATTTTAGTACGCCGATCAATCGTCTCTTCAAGCTTTTTCTCTGTCTCAACAGCCAATGCTTCAGCTTCTTCTTTGGCCTGAGCGATAATGCTTTGTGCCTCTTCAGTAGCAGCTTTTTGTTTGCGCTCATATTCAGCCAGCAAGCTTTGGGCTTCTTCTTTAAGGCGGCGGGCTTCATCAAGCTCATTTTTAATGGCATCAGCACGGTCATCCAATGCTTTGGTAATCAATTTTGGCACGCCTAAATAAGCAAGCATTGCCAAAAAGCCAACCATACCAACGGCTACCCAAAATGTAGGATCTTGTAACATTCATCTATCCTTTAATTTTATTATGACGCAAGTTGCGCATTAACAGCTTTACTAATTTTCTTAGCATCCAAATCTTCGCCCAATAAAGCGGTGATAAGATTTGCAGTCGTATCATTAGAAATCGTGCCAACTTCAGCCATTGCAGCATCGGTCATTGCCGTAATTTGTGCTTCAGCATCGTTAAGTTTTTTAGCCAACTTTGCTTCAACTTTTTTACGTTTTGTGTCGCTTTTAGCACCCAATTTATCGCGGGTTGATTGCGCAATTTGAGACGCCTCACTGCGGGCATCTTTTAATGCTTTTTCGTATGAAGCAATGGCTTCATCGGTTTCAGCACGAAGGCGCTGTGCTTTATCCAAATCTTTAGCAATGCGGTCGCGGCGTTCTTCAATAACTTCGCCAATACGCGGTAGCGCTACTTTTGCCATAAGAATGTAAAGCACAGTAAAAGTGACTAATAACCAAAAAATCTGAGGCAGATAAGTGGTGAAATCTAACTGAGGCATGTTGCTGCTCCTAAAAGCCAATACTGGTTTAGCAAATTTGCCAAACCCAAAAATCTTTTATGAATGTTTTAAGACCCTCATAAATGGTCAACTCTTTTTAAAGCAAGAGCTGCTGACTTGGTATAAAGCGCAGGGATAACCCACTATTGCCCGCCAAGCCAGCGAATTCGCAATTCTTAAATCTTAAGAGAAAAGAATGATAAATGCGATAACCAAACCAAATAGGCCAGTCGCTTCAGTAAGCGCGAAACCTAGTAGAAGGTTGGTTTGTTGGCCAGCTGCTGCAGCAGGGTTACGAAGTGCACCTTGCAAATAGCTACCAAAAATATTACCAATACCAATACCAGCACCCAAAAGTGCCAAACAAGCGATACCAGCGCCAATGTATTTTGCGGCTTCTGCTTCCATGATTTATCTCCTTAAGATAAAGTTATCGAGGACTAATTCCTCAATGTATTAAGTTATTGGGGCTAAATCCCCAATGGACTATGTTACGGGGCAAGCCCCATTAGATTTAATGCTTAGTGAAGGTTCACCGCGTCATTAAGATAGATGCATGTCAGAATGGCAAACACATAAGCTTGCAATACTGCCACAAGAAATTCTAAGCCAGTGAATAATACAATCACTACCAATGGAATAACACCAAAGAAACCAAGCGCTATCACAAAACCTGCAAATACTTTAAGCATGGTATGGCCTGCTAACATATTGGCGAACAACCGAACAGAAAGGCTCAAAGGACGGGTTAAGTAGGATACGATTTCAATCGGCGTGATAATTGGGTACATATATAAAGGCAAGCCAGCTGGTGCAAATAATTTAAAGAAACCAAAGCCATGCTTAATAAAACCGTATATTGTTACCAATAAGAACACTGCAAATGCCATAACAAATGTCACCGCAATATGGCTGGTTACTGTAAATGAGTATGGCACCATACCAATTAAGTTTAAGAATAATACAAACATAAAGATTGAGAATACAAATGGGAAGAATTTCAAACCACCACTACCAATATTCTCGCGTATCATGCCTGCAATAAATTCATAAGATAACTCAGCCATTGACTGCCAGCGGCCAGGAACAATAGAGCGTCCGCGCATGCTAAGCACTGTAAATAATGTGATGCCAATCACCGCGATCACCATCATAAGCGCACTATTGGTAAACGATATGTCATATCCACCAAGGCTAATTTCCTTATAACGGGTAATTTCAAACTGGTGCATTGGGCCATGTGCTTCAGTTGCTGACATATGCTTAATCCTTTTAATCAAATGGCAAAGCCATCTGTTTGGTTCAAAAGCTGCTTTACTAAGCAGGCCTGTTAATTCTCTTTGCCGTTTAAGGCAATATCTTGTTCGCCATTTTTGGCGTTTTCTTGTGCCTTTTGTTGTGCTTCAAAGTCACGCTTTGATGACTTTACGACATTTAAAATGCCAGCTGCTGCACCCACAAAAATAAACACGATCATAAATAAAGGTTTGGTTTGTAACCAATTATCTATCGACCATCCCATTATCGCGCCAATCACAAATCCTGCCAGTAATTCAGTTGCATATTTATATGCATTGCCCATGGCTTGGTTATGATCGCTCTTTTGTCTAACTTCTTTTGGTGTGGTTGCTTCCTTAAGCGCCGCATCAAATTTTTTCAATTTATCTTCATCTTGTTTGGTCATTTTGGCTTTCAACATGTCTATTCTAATGTCTTACAAAACAACTATACAGAATCTAAAAAATCTATAGAAGCTGCGCGCACAATATAAAAGCCACTAAAGTCTGTCAAGCATAAGAGCCTTATTATCGCCATGATTCTAAGACTTGTTAAATGATTTTATTTAAAAGCAGTTAATAAAGCAAATTTTCTAATGTTTTGGGACTAGAAGCATAGCGATTAAGTGCCATATAAATTTAATTATCTGGTTTTATGTATGCCATCATCAACAAAACCGCATTAACATTATAATGCGGTTTTCTATTATTTAAAAACTTTATCTAAAAAATGCCTATTTGGCCAATAGCTCATCGACCTTCGTGCTTAATGTTTGGTAACTCAGCGCGCCGCTTTGTTTTTCACCATTGATGAATATCGTTGGTGTAGAATTTACATTAAATTCTTCTGCAGCTCGCTTTCTGTCATCAAGCAAGCCTGAAATAAGATCCTTTTTAGTAAAACATTCATCAACCTTTCCTTGAGTATAGCCAACTAGTTTTAAAATATTGACCATTTCAGCAAATTGCTTCGGCGCAGCAATCCATTTGCGTTGGTTGCTGAAAATAAGGTCCAAAATTGGGAAATACTGGTCTTTTGGTGCACATTCGGCAATCAATGCCCCTGCAAGCGCCAAATTATCTAAATGAAAATTGCGATAAATGAATTTAACCTTATTGGTATCAATATAGTTTTTTTTGAATTCCTTAAAAGTATCAACATGGAAAGTTGCACAATGTGGGCAAGTTAAAGAAGCATATTCAACAATGGTCACTTTTGCATCTGGATTGCCGATAATATGATCGGCAATTTTGCCAGGTTTATAAAGTGGCAATGCATATTCTTGTGTCGCATCACCCGCTGCATATACCGCTGGTGCAGCCAATAGGCTGGTTATAATCGCGCCAAGGCCGATTAGTTTTTTAATGTTCAATTTCATGTTTTTCCCTTAAATTCATTTTAGAAATATATAGCTTAAATTTCTATTTGTGGCAATAAAGCAACCAATTGTGGCAAGAATAAACCCTATACAAAACAAAGTTCTTTTATAAATCACCTTTTTGTGATTTGCCATTATATACCTGTGCTCCTAATGAATCTAACGCCTCACGAAGTCTATTATCTTTGATGTCATGTGTTGCATCCAACACTTTTTGGTTAGGTTTTGGCTTCACGATCTCCGCTGGTTTTTGCTCCAATATAAGGGTTTGGCTTTGTTTGATTTTAATTTTACCAATGGCGCTATAACCAAATATCATATTGGCATTTTGTATGATGCTTGGTGCATTGCTTTCAATTTCTAGCGCAAAAGCACCTAAGCATTTTATCACCAAAGTTGCCGATGGTGTTTGGTCATAAGATAAGTCATTGCCCCAACTTTTTTGTGAGCCACGTGGCCAGTTAATTTTTTCTGGCAAACAATATTGGCTTAAATGATTGCCGACAATAAATGGCCATTGTTTAAACATTTCTAGACCATTAAACCCTTGTTTTTTAAAACTATTTCGGCCAATGTCTTGAGCAAATTTGCCAATGGATTTTAAACCTCTATGGGTGCGTTTATAGATTTTTTGTTGCTTGTTAGTTTTTGTCATCATTTATTTTAGCGAATCTTGCCTTATTTGGCTATATGTAACTGATGAAAGATAAAAATTTGAGCTTTTCTAAACAGATATTGGAATGGTACGACCTTTTTGGTCGAGAATTGCCGTGGCGAATTAAAAATTACGGGGGCATGCAAAACCAAAATCCCAACCCATATCATATTTGGTTAAGTGAGATCATGTTACAACAAACCCAAGTTGCAACGGTTATAGATTATTTTGAAAAATTCACCCAAAAATGGCCAAGGGTAGAAGATTTAGCCGCTGCCGATTTAGACGATGTCTTGACTGCATGGGCGGGGCTTGGCTATTATGCGCGAGCGCGGAATTTACACAAATGCGCAAAAACCATTTATGCCGAATATAACGGTATATTTCCCACTTCTGAAACCGATTTAATCCATTTACCTGGCGTTGGCATTTATACCGCAGCTGCCATTTCAGCCATTGCATTTGATAAAAAAGCCAATGTTGTGGATGGCAATATTGAGCGCATTTTCTCTCGAGTGGGGAAAATTGAACAAGAATTCCCTGTTGCAAAAAAGACTTGTTTTGAAATTGCAAATCAATATTTACCACAAAATCGATTTGGCGATTATGCTCAGGCATTGATGGATTTAGGTGCACTAATCTGTAAGCCTAAAAAACCCGATTGTGCAGCATGTCCAGTCAATAAATATTGCATGATGGCTTTTAACGAGAAAGTCGAATTTTACCCCAAGAAAGTAACAAAAAAGCCAAAAAAACAGCTAAAAGCACGTATTTTTTGGGTAGAAAAAGCTAAAAAAGACCATATTTGGCTCAAAAAGGGTCAAAAAACACCTAAAAACACCCTGATTTTGATGCAAAAACGCCCCGAAAAGGGCCTTTTAGGCAATATGATGGAATTCCCATCTACTGAATGGTTGCAGCGAAATATCGACCCAAATTCTCAACCAGACATCGGTATTCAAGTAGGAGAAATAACCCATATTTTTACCCATATTAAATTGCTATTATCGGTTTGGAAAATCAACCAAACCCAATTGCATGAAATTGATGATTTAGTTTTATATGATCATTATCAATGGGTTGATCTAGACCAAATACAGGACTATGCCCTACCGACATTAATGCAAAAAGTCGTTAAATTAGTTAAAGACAAACAAAAACAGCCGACATTATTATAAATGACAGCTGCTTGGAGAGATTTAATGAGGCGTTTTAATTGCCAGTTTTCTTTAATTCATCACGCAATATTTGACGCATGTCATCAATCGGCGACAGGTCAGCATCTTGTTTTATATGCCAAAAAGTCCAACCGTTACAAGCTTCTGCACCTTGCACCATTGCACCAACTTTATGAATAGAGCCTGTTCCTGCGCTCACTTCTAGTGAGCCATCTGCTCTTACTTGCGCGCCACGATTGCCTTTTGAGTCTACTAAAATTGTGCCTGGCTCAATCATACCGCGTTCAACAAGTTGACCAAATGGGATACGAGGTTGGGCTTTTTTACCTTGGGTTACAGCTAGCGTGGCTTCATCTAATGGATCAATTAAATCAATGCGTTGTTGGGCGGCCTCAATATAATCGCTCTGTTGTTCGATGCCAATAAAGTGCCTTCCTAATTTTTTTGCCACAGCGCCGGTTGTTCCCGTTCCAAAAAATGGGTCTAGAACCACATCACCAACATTGGTTGAAGATAGAATGACTCGTCCAAGTAAAGATTCTGGTTTTTGGGTTGGATGTACCTTTTTTCCATCTTCTTTTTTTAACCGCTCGCCACCATTACAAATTGGCAATAACCAATCTGAACGCATTTGAACATCATCATTTAACGCTTTCATGGCTTCATAGTTGAAGGTATATTTTGATTTTTGGTTTTGCGAAGCCCAAATCATAGTTTCATGGGCATTGGTAAATCTACGGCCACGAAAATTTGGCATCGGGTTGGATTTGCGCCAGATTACATCATTTAACATCCAATACCCTAAGTCCATAAGCTGTGTGCCAACACGGAAAATATTATGGTATGAGCCGATCACCCAAATTGTACCATTGGGTTTAAGCACGCGCCTTGCAGCAGCTAACCATTCTTTGGTAAATTCGTCATAGGCTTGAAAGCTTGAGAATTTATCCCAGTCATTGGTTACCGCGTCAACATGGCTGGCATCTGGGCGAGTAAGATCTCCAGCAAGCTGAAGATTATAAGGTGGATCAGCAAAAATCATATCGATTGACGCTTCTGGCAATGCATTCATTTGCTCAACACAATTGCCTTGAATTATTTGATCGACCGATAAAATATTTGATGATTTTTTTTTGGTTGCGCTTGCTTTAGCGCGGACATTTGCCGCCATTCCATACCCCTAAACTCAAAACAAACTGCATTTGCAGCAGGACTATTTGGAGTATGGCGAAATAGGGTAAATAAATTGTTAGTTTTGTATCATTTTGAGAATTATTTTTTATCCAGCTGATTTAATAAAGCTTTTACTGGTTTGAACGATTTTCGGTGATGTTTGGTTACACCAAATTCAGCCAACCCAATTTGATGCGCCTGCGTACCATATCCCATATTTGTATGCCAACTATAATATGGATGTTCTTGGTGCAAGTTCGCCATCAGACGGTCGCGCGTGACTTTTGCAATGATTGATGCTGCTGCTATTGAGTAAGATCTTGCATCGCCCTTTATAATTGCTTGAGCTGGAATATTTATATCTTTGGGTAATTTATTACCATCTATTAAAGCATGTTCGGTTTTTACCTTTAAGCCATCTAATGCCCGCATCATTGCGAGCATGCTGGCTTGCAAAATGTTAATTTGGTCAATTTCCTCAACCGATGCCATGCCAATTGCATAGTCGCAATCATTGATGAGATGCGGGTATAAAAAATCTCGTTTTATACTGGTTAGCTTTTTGCTGTCATTTAATATAGATAAATAATCGGCACTAAAACTGGGTTTAAAAATAGCAGCTGCTGCAACCACTGGCCCTGCCCACGGCCCACGGCCGACCTCATCAACACCAGCAACAAGTTTATAGCCCTGCTGCCAAAGGGTTAGTTCAAAATCAAAATTAATATTATTAAATATTTTTTGCATAATTCGCCATTATTGATAGTGGCAAATTAAACCAAAGGGTTGGAATTGCAAATATAATCGCAACTTTTTTCGGGAAAGGGGATATATCTGCAATTCCAGTTGGTTCACATTGCTGCGAACCTAGGCTAGGCCTCACCAATATAAGCCAAACAATGGCTCATATTAGTGAAGCTTAACCTTGCTGAGTAGAGTTTTTATGATTTTAAATAGCCAAATCAAAAGGCTTTATAAATGAAAAGAGATTGGTAAGTGGACGGATAATTATAGGATACGGCATGTAAAGATTAATACCCGTATATAAAAGCTAAAGCTTTATACATTCGGATATAACCCGAATAATTATCTGTTTCTCAATTCACTATTTAGGGTTGGTTACTCCTCCTGCTATTGTGTTTTGCTTGTCATTATATTGTGGTATATGCTTATATTATGTAGAGACTTCGTATTATGTATAGACTTCATATTGTGTAGAGAAATGTAGAAGACAGAAATATATATAACTTAACGTTTAGAATAAATCAAGAACAAAACTGGAACAAAGTGGGAAAACTCCTTACTTATGGTAAACAAAATATTAATGCTTTTAAATTTACAACATTCAGATAGTTTATATAAATGACCGAGAAGCTTACAATAATTATACCATGTTTAGATAGCGCAGATAGAATTTTGCCAACTTTAGAATGTTTGGTAGAGCCAACTGTTTCTGGACTAATAAAACAGGTAATCATTGCCGATGGCGGCTCTATTGACGCTACCAATGACCTTGCAGAACAAGTTGGTGCCGACTTTATCAGCTGCCCAAAAGGGCGCGGCATTCAATGTAAAATCGCCACTATTTACGCAAAGGCCAATTGGCTTTTATTCATACATGATGACAGTATCTTAAGTGATGAGTGGGATAGAATTGTTAGTCAATTTATCAACGATGAGACCCATAATCACCATATTGGTTATTTTAAACACCAACTTAATTCTACATCGATCAAGGCCAAATTATTGTCTTTTTCGGTATATTTGCGCTGTAAAATATTTACTCTACCTTATGGCGATCAAGGTTTATTAATCCACCGTGATACCTATGAAGAAATTGGTGGATTTTCGTCCAAGCCGATTATGGAAGATGTTGAGCTTATTGCTCGGATAAAACGCCAATTTGGTCGCAAAAGTTTGGTTATGCTAAATTCGACAATAAAAACCAGTGATGACAAATATCGAAACGGTTATTTAAAGCGTATTTTTAGGAACTTTAGCTACCTTATGGCCTATAAATTTGGCAAAGACCCAAAAGCCATAGCAAAAGCCTATTATAAGTAAAATATTACAAGTAACTATAAAGTAAATTATGCGCAATCATTTAGTTATCATGGCAAAGCGCCCTACTATGGGGCGGGTTAAAACACGGCTTGCCAAACATATTGGCAATGCCGCTGCCTATAAATTTTTTAATAATAATCTCAAAATGCTAATGCAAAAATTGAGCCATGACCCGCGTTTTAAACTGCATGTTGCAACCACACCTAAAAGCGCCATTTCTGAGCGGTTTTGGCCGGTAAAAGTTAATGTTTTTGAACAAGGCGAAGGCAACCTTGGCAGGCGCATGAATGCGGTATTTAGGCATGTTTCGGCAAGCTATAAAGCTACAAATATACTCATTATAGGCTCTGATATACCAGACATAAACCCGCAACATATTATGCACGGATTTAAAACACTTGGTAACAAAAAGGTCTGTTTTGGGCCTTCTGATGATGGTGGATACTGGCTTGTAGGCCAACGAATGGCGCCAAAAATTGATGATTTATTTAGCAATGTTAGATGGTCAACTGAATATGCATTGGCCGATTGCCTCGCCAATCTTGAACATGATAAAGTCGGTTTTATTGACAGGTTAAATGACGTTGATGATTTTAAGGATTATCAACAATATTTGGAAAAGCTAAGATGAGCGAAAATTTAACGAATGACCATAACCGATTGTTTGGAATGACGCACCACTCTTGCAGCGTTTGAGCCTAGTAAATAATCCTCAATATCTTCATGTCCAGATGACATAATGATCAAATCTACCGACAAATTATCGGCAGCTAGGATAATCTCCTTATAAATATTGCCTGATGCCACAACCATTTTAACGTCCGTATCGGCAAAATACTCATCTATATATTTGCGTAATTCATTTTTAGCGTGAGATTTTGCGTCTTTCTCAAATCCTTCTTTAAAAAAACTGCCTACAATGCTCATGCCAAAATCTGGTATTACTGACATGATATGTAATTTTGCATTATATAATTTCGCCATGTCTTTGGCGGTTTGAATGGTTTTGGATATGTTTTTATTCTCATCCAAATCGATTGGTAACAATATATTTTTATACATATCAGTATCCTAAGCAGTTTCAGGTTCTTTACGGCGGCGTTGCACCATCACCACTAAGCCAAGTAGTAAAAATGCTGGTAGATAAAATAGCTGTTTTGGAAAACGCTCTACTGGGGTTTCGACCTTAATAACTTCCCAATCAAAGTCCAGCTTTTGTTTTTCAGCATAGCTATTAAAGGCAATGTTATCGATAATCATTTTGCCCTCATCATTGCGCAGTTCAATGCCTGATGTTTCAAGCAAGCGGCTAGCACCCTCACCTTTTACACCTAAAGGCAGTAATACCGTTTTTATAATTTCTTTATCACTTGATAAATCGACACCTTTAAAAGTAGCCCTAATGCTGCCTTCATCCGGCAAATCAGTGGCCAATTGCACTATATTAGCTGGATTATTTAACGCGTAGGGTTCAATAACCTGATCTAACCAATAGCCTGGGCGGAACAAGGTGAAGGCGACCAAAAGCAGTATCGCACTCTCCCATAATCGGCTTTTTGCAATAAAATAGCCCTGCGTCCCTGCGGCAAATAACAGCATGGCCATGGTTGCGGTTATGAATACGAAAATGCCCTCTATTACCGATACATCAATCAGCAAGAGATCGGTATTAAAGATGAACAAGAACGGTAGCGCTACGGTTCGTAAGCTGTAATAAAAAGCGGTAAAGCCTGTTTTAATTGGGTCGGCGCCCGATATGGCTGCGGCAGCAAAGGAAGCCAGCCCCACGGGGGGAGTTACATCGGCCATTATCCCAAAGTAAAATACAAATAAATGCACTGCGATAAGTGGTACAATCAAGCCATTTTGCGCTCCAATTTCAACAATCACACCTGCCATTAAAGATGAAACCACGATATAATTGGCCGTGGTTGGCAAACCCATACCTAAGATTAATGACAGCAAAGCAACCATTAACAACATTAGCATTAAATGCCCGCCTGATAAAAATTCTATCAGCTCACCCATGACGGTATGTGCGCCAGTTAGCGATATTGTGCCCACGATAATACCTGCTGTGCCAGTTGCAACGGCAATGCCGATCATGTTTCTTGCGCCAGAAATTAGCCCGTCAATTAGGTCATTAAAACCTGCTTTTAGCTCAGGCATAATTGCTTTGGTTTTTCGGAATATGGCTTTAATTGGCTTTTGGGTTAGCAAAATAATAATCATCGCAACCGTTGCCCAATAGGCGCTTAGACCCGGTGAGAAACGTTCAATCATCAGACACCAAACTAGAATAACAATTGGCAATAAGAAATATAGCCCTGTGGTGAGCACATCGGACATTAATGGTAGTTTTACCAAAGGTGAATTAGGGTCATCTAGTTCCAAATCGGGTTTTTTTGAAGCTAAGAAAACCAAGCCAATATAAGCTGCAAGAAAAATAACCACCACTGCATTAAATGTTGCATCGCCGAAAATATCCTTCGTCCAGCCGAGGCCATAATATACGATGGCACAAAGCAAACCAAAACCTGCAAAACCGCCTAAAGCGCCCATTAGTTTTTGCACAGCAGATTTAACTGGGCCTGGTTTGGGCAGGCCTTTTAGATTGGCTTTTAGAGCTTCTAAATGCACAATATAAAACAACGAAATGTAAGAGATAACCGCTGGAAGCACCGCATGACGTACCACATCAAGATAGGATACACCCACATATTCAACCATTAAAAAGGCCGCAGCGCCCATGACGGGCGGCATGATTTGGCCATTGACCGATGAGGCAACTTCGACCGCGCCAGCCCTTGCACCGCTGAAACCAACACGCTTCATTAACGGAATGGTAAAAGTGCCTGTGGTGACGGTGTTGGCAATGGATGAACCTGAGATTAAGCCTGTCATCGCAGAAGATAAAACCGCAGCTTTGGCTGGCCCGCCGCGCAAATGGCCAAGGCCAGCAAAGGCGACTTGAATGAAATAATTACCCGCGCCAGCTTTATCAAGCAAAGAGCCAAATAAAACAAATAAGAAAACCATTGAAGCAGAAACGCCTAGCGCCACGCCAAACACGCCTTCGGTTTGCATCCAGAAATGCCACATGGCTTTGCCATAGGATGCGCCACGCCATTGGATGACATCTGGCAAATTAGGACTATCGCCAAAAAACACATAAGTTAAGAATATTGATGCCACCACAACCATTGGCAGGCCAAGAGATCTATAAGTTGCGATTAGTAAAATAATAAGACCGATTGACGACACCACCAAGTCTAGATCGGTTGGCAGCCCAGGGCGATTGGCAATGGCTTCTTTATCAAACAGCAGATATAGCGCTGCTAAAACGCCTAATATGCCTAAAATATAGTCATATATCGGGATGGATTTTTTGTTACTGGATTTAAATAATGGGAAAGCAGAAGCGGCTAAAAATAGTGCAAACGCGAGATGAATGGCACGAGACTCATCTGAATTAAATGTAAAGTTTAAACCCGTTAAATTGGTTAAAACAAAAGGGATATTTGATGCGATATAAATATGGAATAATGACCAGACCAATGCAACGCCTGCAATCAGCTTGCCTTCAATGCCCTCAGGGCTACGTGCGCCTGTATCATTTTCGGCGATTAGCTCATCTAAATCGATTTCTTCGGTAATGTGTGAGGCGGATTTTTCTGACATATTTCCCTCTATGTTTCTAAATTTGTCTCAGTTTTTGGCCGATTTATTATTTTTATCATTAGAGCCAATATAAAAAAAGCCAAGGTAAATACCTTGGCTCTTTATTTTGAAATTTAGTCCATTAGACCTAATTCTTTGTAAGCTTTAATAGCGCCATTATGCAATGGAGCAGACAGACCGTCTTTAATCATCTTTTTCGCATCTAATGTGCGGAATGCAGGATGAAGTTTACGGAAAGTATCTAAGTTAGAAAGCGTGGCTTTTGCTACTGTATATACCACTTCGTCTGGTATTTTTGCTGACGTTACGAAGGTTGCGCCCACGCCAAATGTGGTTACATCACCGTCTGTACCGCGATACATGCCACCGGGAATGGTTGTTACGCTGTAATAAGAATTCTCAGAAACCAGCAGGTCAATTTCTGGGCCTTTTACGGTGACCAATTTAGCATCACATGCGGTTGTTGCTTCTTTAATAGATGCAGCTGGATGGCCGATTGTATAGATCATCGCATCAATTTTATTATCGCAAAGTGCAGCTGCCATTTCAGAACCTTTAAGCTCTGAAGCCAGTGAGAAGTCGGCCTTTGTCATGCCAAATGCTTCCATAACAACTTCGGTAGTTGCGCGTTGGCCTGAACCAGGATTGCCGATATTAACGCGTTTACCCATTAAATCTTTAAAGCCATTAATGCCTGAATCGGCACGTACAACAAGGGTGAATGGTTCGGTATGAACTGAAAATACTGCACGCAAATCTTCAAATTTACCAGCGTCTTTGAATTTTGATGTGCCGTTATAAGCGTGATATTGCCAGTCTGATTGAGCAACACCAAATTCTAACTCGCCAGCGCGTAATGTATTGATGTTATAAACCGAGCCGCCAGTTGATTCAGCACTACAGCGGATACCATGATCCTTACGGCCTTTATTAACCAAGCGGCAAATTGCACCGCCTGTTGGGTAATAAACACCTGTTACACCACCAGTACCGATGCTAACAAATTGCTTTTCTGCGGCGCTAGCCACTGATGCCATTGACAAAGTTGCAACCGCAGCAATGCCCATAAATTTAGTGATGGATTTAGTCATTTTACTTCTCCCTATTTTGGTTATTATTGGAAGCCTAACTATAAAAAGCCCTATCGTCACTCACTAAAATATGTAAATTTTTTAATTTTTCGCATTCATCTATATCTATACGCCTTATCCATAAGTCCAATTTTTTTCGTAATATACTGAAATATAAGATGTTTTATACCCTGCAAACTATTAGTATTTATCGTAAATATATAGAAGGTCAGTCATTTATGATCTGGGATAAATTCAGAATAAACTTAATTTGTGCGAATTGCGTACAAAAAGTTATATTACGCACTTACTGGTGTAAGGATTTTATTTAGCTATATTCCCCTTAACGAGCGCAGTTCATTTTTTATAGCAGTCGCACAAGAATTTAGTTCTGGCAATATTTCTGATACCAAATTAAATTCGCTCACTCTTGAAATATGCGTTCCGACCGTCAACGCACCGATTAATTGTTCTTGATCGTCAAATAATGGTATAGCGATTGACCTAAGGCCCATTTCAAGCTCTTGATTTAATACGATATAGTTGTTGTTGAAAGCGGTTTCTAATATTTGCCTCAGTTTTTGAGATTCATCAACTGAAAATTCGGTATATTTTTTAAAATCTGCAGTTTTTAAATAATCATCTGTAACTTTTTTAGAGCTGAATGCTAAAATTATTCGCCCTGTGGAGGTTATATGTGCGGGGTAGCGGCTTCCAACCTGAGGCGTAACTGACATTATTCGATGTGGGGTACCGATACGTGCGACATATTCAATTTCATGACCGTCTAATATGGCTGCACTGGCGGCCTCGTCTATTTTATTTACCATAAGTTGCATATGTTTATTGGCAATTGCCCATATATCAACGGCCTTATTAAATCCCTTAGTGAAATCAAGTACCTTTGCAGTGAGTGAAAATTTTTTATTCACTTGTTCAGCATAACCTAAATCCTCTAGCGTTAATAAAAACCTTCTGGCCGCAGCGCGGGTTATTCCGACCTTTTTAGCCACTTCGGTGAGTGACATTTTGCTGTCTTTTTTATCGAAACATTCAAAAACTGCCAGACCTTTGGCGAAGGATTTTACGAAATAATTTTTATTTTCTTGTGGATTTTGAATTGACATGATTAGACCCTCAGATTAGCATGTTCGCAAGGGTAACATATGTTTGCAATGCGCACAAATTATTATGTTTAAAATACATACTTAGGGGTGGATAATGACCAATAATTTAAAAAGTGAAGCTCTATTTAGTCGAGCAATTGAAGTTTTACCAGGCGGCATTAGCCGAAATGCAATATTTAGAAAACCGTATCCGTTTTACGCAGCGCATGGAAAAGGTGCTTACATTACTGATATAGAGGGTGTTGAGCGCATTGACTTTGCCAATAATATGGCGTCGCTTATTCATGGGCATTGTAATGATGTACTTAATGATGCGATTAAAAGCCAGCTTGATAAAGGCGTGGCTTTTACTATGGGCACAGAAGTTGAGATTGAATTTGCCGAGTATATGGTTGAGCGATATGGCAGTTTTGATAAAATTCGGTTTGTTAACTCGGGCACAGAGGCGATTATGGCCGCAATCCGCGCCAGCCGAGCTTATACGGGCAAGGTAAAAATTGCCAAGGCCGAAGGGGCTTACCATGGCGCTTATGACTATGCCGAGGTTAGTGAAAATTCCAAACCTGACAATTGGGGTGACGTTGCTGCGCCTAACAACAACCCTGTTGTATTTAACACACCAAAAAGCGCGTTGGATGAAGTGGTTATCATTCCTTTTAACGATATTGAACGTGCTATTAATATACTTGATCAACATGCCAGCGAATTGGCATGTATCATTTTAGATGCAATTCCCCACCGTATTGGGTTCATTCCGGCTCAGAAACAATATGTGGAAACTTTAGCCGCATGGGCGAAGAAAAACTCAGTTTTACTGGTGTTTGATGAAGTGATTACCCTACGGGCTGAATTGGGCGGTGCGCAATCTTGGTTTGATGTAAAACCTGATTTAACCGCTATGGGTAAAATGATTGGCGGGGGTTTTCCTGTTGGGGCAATCGCGGGTAGTGATGAAGTGATGCAAGTTCTTAACCCGTTGGCAGATAAAGTTTTATTTCCTCATAGCGGTACATTTAGCGCCAACCCAATGACCATGATGGCTGGCCTTACAAGCATGCGATTATTTGAAGGACAAGCGATTACCAAGCTTAACCATTTGGCTGATAGAATGCGGTTGCAAATTAAAGAGGCCATAGCGGTTGCTGATGTGCCTGTTTGTGTTACTGGCGCGGCCTCGGTTTCAAAAATTCATATGTTAGGGCAGACACCGACTAGTTACCGCGACCATTTCAAGTCTTCTAAAATGAAAAAGCTTGAGAATAGGTTGATTGAATATATGGCGGCAAATGGCGTGCTGATGGTTGGGACTTGCTCGCTCATTTTATCAACCGCGATGGAAACCAAAGAAATTGACCACTTTAGCGAAGTGTTTTTAGCCGCCATGCGCGATATGAAAAGTGAATTTTAGCTGCCATATAGTTCAGATTTTTTGATGCCAGCGGTGATGCTGCAATCAGAAGGCAATAACGGTATTAAGCATGCTTGCAGAGCGTGATAAATGTCGGGTTTACCCGCAAATACCTTTTCATTATTGCCTAAATCTGATTGCGCTTCTGGCCACCAGCCACCGTTTTTATGGTCGATAAACTGCTGACTTACATAGCCTAGGATACGGCGATACCAAGTTTCATAATATGGATCATTGGTTACATTTGCTAAAACCGCAGCTGCGGCGATGCCTTCGGCGCATGGCCACCAAAATTTATCGGCCTTACTGGGTTGGTCTTGCCAATTTAAAGTATAATAGAAACCGCCTAATTGTTGATCCCAACCAGATTTTATGGCATTTTTAAACAGGTTTTTTGCAGCTGGTTGCATCCAATTATTTTTGCGGCCACCCAGCTGCCAAAGTTGGATTAACAGACGTGACCATTCTAGCGCGTGGCCGGGGGTTGTGCCACTTGGGCGAAACATCGGGTCACCTTCATAGTTTTGATCGACTTGCCAATTTTGGTTAAAATGCTCAGGCACACGCCAGCCATTTTGCCGTGCGTGATGATTGATGATTAATTCTGAAATTTGCTCGGCCATTTGTAGGAAGTTTTTATCGCCCGTGGCTTCAAATGCGGCCATACTCGCCTCGGTTAAATGCATGTTTGAATTTTGACCACGATAATTGCTAATCTCTTGCCAATCTTCGGTAAATTCTTCGCGCGTTGCGCCAATTTTATCATCCCAAAAGCGGGTTAATATAATGTCGCTAACGTCGTTTAACAAACGATCAGCATCGGGGTGGCCGATAATTTTTGCCGATGATGCTGCGAGCAAGACAAATGCATGACCATAGGCTAATTTACCATTATCTATTGGATGAGCATCAGCCACAGCGGAGAAATAGCCGCCATTTTTTTGATCGCGATGATGTTGCCAGATGAATTTCATTCCATGATCTACATTGCGTTCAGCTGCCGGCAAGCCCAACAAATGGCCGATCGCAAAGCTATGCACCATACGGGTGGTATCATGCAAATGACGGGTAGTGCCCTTTTGATTTTCGGGAGATTGCAAAGGGTTGCCAAAGCCGTCCAGAGCATGAAAACCACCGCTAGAGTTAAAAGCGGAAAATTGAAAAAATGTTAGTAATGACATGGCTTGACCAAGCATCCATTGATGGTGAGCAGGCCTTGTTATAAATCTTGAACCTTCGCTGCTTGGCCAATTATTTTTGTTATTTTCATTTTCCATAATTTTCCATAATTTGCTAAATGGTGGTTTTTTTGAATATATCCATATCGCATGCAGCCATGCAATGAAAAAGCGCCCTCTCATCACAGTCACTTTGTGTTGAGGGACGCTTTTTCTATTTTTGTCAGCTTAATAATTACATTTTGGCTTTGTCTGTAATCATGCTTGTCCAAGCGCCTTTTGGTGCTTTGCTGATGACACCAGCACCACCTTTTAACAATACATCAACAGTACGTTGGTAATCCGCTTCTAGCAACGAGCCATCTGAACCTGCGGTTAGTTTTGAAATTTCGCGCATCATGCGGCGTTGATGCTCTTCAGTTTGCGCACCAGAGGCATCATTTTCGAGGATGATGTCTGCCGCTTCATCTGGATTGGCAGATGCATATGCCCAACCTTTCATCGAAGCTTTTACAAAACGCACCATTTTATCAGCAAAGGCGGCATCTTTTAGATTATCTTCAAGCACATAAATACCATCTTCAAGCGTTGCAACGCCCTGATCTTCATATTTAAAGGTGATTAAATCTTCAGCTTTAAGGCCTGCATCAATGATTTGCCAATATTCATTATAGGTCATTGTGGAGACGCAAGCGGCTTGTTTTTGCAATATAGGATCGACATTAAAGCCTTGTTTAAGTACGGTTACGCCATCGGCGCCGCCATCAGTCGATAGGCCTAATTTGCTCATCCAACTTAGGAATGGATATTCATTACCATAAAACCACACACCTAATGTTTTGCCTTTAAAATCTGCAGGGGTTTTAATGCCACTATCTTTACGGCAGGTTAGCATCATACCCGATGACTTAAAGGGTTGTGCGATATTGACCAATGGCACACCTTTTTCGCGCGTTGCAAGTGCTGAAGGCATCCAATCTAGCACCACATCGGCGCCGCCACCTGCAATGACTTGCGCAGGTGCAATGTCTGGCCCGCCTGGTTTGATTTCAACGTCGAGGTCTTCACCCTCGTAAAAGCCTTTGTCTTTTGCCACATAATAGCCAGCAAATTGAGCTTGGGTTACCCATTTTAGCTGCAATGTAACCTTGTCTGCCGCCAAGGCGCTAAATGCCGCAACCGACATAGCACTGGCCAATAATAATGTTGTAAATTTTTTCATTTTATTCTCCCTCATTCAGTTTGATTTATTTGCTTTTTTTGGTTTATTCGCTGATTTTACCAACCCTCTATTGGTATAATCTGCCAATTTCTAATTTTTGCTCCGCTACTATTTTACCCTTTATTATTTCATTTGTTGCTATTTTGCCCATTACTATTTTGCTCGTTGTGATGGGTGCCAAAAAGTAATACGCCCTTCGATTAATACAATAATGCCATAAAATATGCTGCCTGCTAATGCTGCCACTGCAATTTCTGCCCAGACCATATCAACATTCATTCGCCCGACTTCGGTCGAAATTCTAAAGCCCATACCCACTGTTGGGGTGCCAAAAAACTCTGCAACAATGGCACCTATCATAGCCAATGTTGAGTTTATTTTAAGTGCATTAAATATAAATGGCCCTGCCGATGGCAAACGTAAATAAACTAAAGTTTGACGCCAGCTGCTGGCATAAGTGCGCATTAGATCACGCTCCATTGAGTTGGTAGCACTAAGACCTTGCACGGTATTTACCAACATTGGAAAGAAAGTCATGATAATAACCACTGCGGCTTTTGACTGCCAGTCAAAACCAAACCACATGACCATGATGGGCGCAACACCAATGATTGGCAATGCAGCAACAAAATTACCCAATGGCAAAAGACCGCGTTGTAAAAACGGTGATCGGTCAATTAATATAGCAACGATAAAACCTGAACCACAGCCAACCACATAGCCAATTAGCACGGCATGTAAGAATGTTTGTTTAAAATCTGCCCATAAAATGGGTAAGCTGTTGGTAATGCGCTCCCAAATCATTGATGGTGGGGGAAGCAAAATTGTTGGTACTTTAAAGCCGCGCGTTGCGCCCTCCCACAGAACCAACAATGTAATGCCAAATAGTAGAGGGACAAATATTGAAATGGCTCGGTTAACCATTGGGCTACAATTATTTAGGCTTACCAGCCATTGATTTAGCGCCCATGCAAGCAACCAAAAGATAATTGCGCCGATGAAAATTAAACTCATTAGCTTACCCCCCCAGCTTGGCTATCTAACTGACCCATGCGTTTAAGCACCATATTATGGGCTATGCCGACAATAATCACCAAGCCTGCTGCAACAATGGCTGCAACAAAAAGAGCTGACCAAATTTGCACCGTTTGCCCATAATATGAACCTGCTAACATACGCGCCCCAAGGCCTGCTACCGCGCCTGTTGGCAATTCGGCGACAATCGCGCCAACCAATGAGGCTGCGACTGCAACTTTTAGCGAGGTGAATAAATAAGGCATTGAAGATGGCCATCTAAGCTTCCATAATATTTGTGATTTGCTACTGTTATAGGTGTGCATCAAATCCAACTGGGCTTGATCTGGACTGCGCAGGCCTTTAACCATGCCGACCACAATAGGGAAAAATGACAGATAAGTTGAGATAAAGGCTTTGGGTATTAGGCCTTGAAAGCCAATAGCATTCAGCACCACGATAATCATCGGCGCGATGGCCAATATGGGTATGGTTTGGCTGGTGATCACCCACGGCATGACCGATTTATCCATGGCTTTATTATGCACGATGCTGATCGACAATATAATGCCGAATATGCTGCCCATTAAAAAGCCAAGTAAGGTTACCGATAAGGTCACCCATGCGTGATATACTAGCGAGCGTTTTGAGGTTATTTTTTTGAGGATTGTGGTGTTCCAAATCTCGCTAAAAACTTGGTGTGCTGACGGCAAAACAGGGCGTTTTTGTGACATGGTGTTTTTAACCATTTGGTTGAATTCTATCTTACTGCCTGCCCGCTCTGCTTGGTCATATTCAAAAGGTGCATTTAGCCACACCACAGCGACATACCATATCGCAACAATGACGATCAAAATGGTTAAAACCGGTATGAGTTTACCGTCTCTAGTCATCGTAACTTTGCCCCGCTCTTAAGCCCTCACGCACACGATGTGCTATGTCTCTAAATTCGTCACTCTCGCGGATGTCTAATGGGCGTTCTTTGGGTAGTGGGCTTTCAATCACATCTATCACCCGCCCAGGCCTTGGGCTCATAACCACAATTTTGGTCGACAAATATACCGCTTCGGATATTGAATGGGTGACAAAACAAATGGTTTTATGAGTGCGCTCCCATAACTGCAATAATTGTTGGTTTAAATGATCGCGGACAATTTCATCCAACGCGCCAAACGGCTCATCCATTAACAATAAATCGGCATCAAATGCCAAAGAGCGGGCGATGGATGCCCGTTGTTGCATACCGCCTGATAGTTGCCACGGGTATTTTTTCTCAAAACCTGCAAGATTGACCAAATTTAACGAATCTTGTGTGCGTTTTAAGATTTCATCTCGGCTATAACCCATAATCTCAAGCGGTAAGGCGACATTTTTCTCGATTGTGCGCCACGGGTAGAGTGATGCATGTTGGAATACATAGCCATATGCGCGGGCTTTACGGGCTTGCTCGGGAGTAACACCATTGACCAAAATTTCACCGCTGGTTGGTTTTTCAAGATCGGCGATCACTCTTAGGAAGGTGGTTTTGCCGCAACCGGAAGGGCCAATGAAGGATACAAAATCGCCTTTTTTTACCTCAAGGTCAACCTCTGACAAGGCGTGTACTGGCGCATCACTGGTTTCAAAAACTAGTGATAATTTTTTTGCTGATATAACTATTTCTGACACATTTTTTCCCTTTAAACACCAGAAGCTGGGATGCCGGTGCGTTCTACTTTACGCGGTGCTGTGATCTGCTTCCATTTACTCAGTGCCGAGTTAACGGCTTGGAATGGCTCGCGTTTAACAAATTTGCCATGACCTTCTTGCACATTGATTGCGCCTTCGGTAATTGCCACATGGCCGCGGGTTAACGTGAAGCGCGGAAGGCCAGTGACTTGTTTGCCTTCAAATACGTTATAATCAATACTGGATTGCTGTTTCGTTGCCGAAATGGTTTTTGATAATTTTGGATCCCATACCACAATGTCAGCATCGCTGCCTTCTAAAATAGCCCCTTTTTTGGGATACATATTTAATATTTTTGCGATATTGGTTGAGGTTACTGCGACAAATTCATTCATGGTTAGTCGGCCTGTTACCACACCCCTCGTCCATAACATTGGCATCCGATCTTCAAGGCCGCCTGTGCCATTTGGAATTTGGGTAAAATCATTAATACCAAAGCGTTTTTGCTCGGTGGTAAATGCGCAATGGTCGGTCGCCACCACTTGTAGGCTGCCAGCTTGCAGGCCAGCCCACAGGCTATCTTGATGTTGTTTATTGCGGAATGGTGGGCTCATTACCCGCCTTGCCGCATGATCCCAATCTGGGTTTTTATATTCGCTTTCATCAAGGGTTAAATGTTGGATTAGAGGCTCGCCATAAACCCGCATGCCATTTTGTCTGGCGCGCCTTATTGCCTCATGGCTTTGTTCGCAAGATGTATGCACCACATAAAGTGGCACACCTGCCATATTGGCAATCATAATTGCGCGGTTTGTTGCCTCTCCCTCCACTTCTGGCGGGCGGGAATAGGCATGGGCTTCTGGGCCATTATTGCCTTCTTCTAACAATTTTGCCTGCATTTGAGCGACCACGTCGCCATTTTCGGCATGTACCATTGGTAATGCACCAAGCGCTGCGCAGCGCTGGAAGGATGAATACATCTCATCATCATCGACCATTAACGCGCCTTTATAGGCCATAAAATGTTTAAAACTATTGATGCCATGCTGTTTGACAATGGTTTGCATATCATCAAATACTTTCTCGCCCCACCAAGTGATTGCCATATGAAAGCTATAGTCGCAATTGGCACGGGAGGATTTATTATGCCACCGATCCAACGCCTCAACCAAAGATTGGTCGGGGTTTGGCAGTGCAAAGTCAACCACCATAGTAGTGCCACCAGCCAACGCTGCGCGGGTGCCGCTTTCAAAATCGTCCGACGAATAAGTACCCATGAACGGCATTTCTAAATGGGTATGCGGGTCAATTCCCCCCGGCATGACGTAACAACCTGTTGCGTCCAAAACCTCATCAGCCTTAAGGCCGTGCCCAATTTGGGCAATTTTACCATTTTCGATTAAAATATCGGCTTTATAAGTGCGGTCGGCAGTTACAATTGTTCCACCTTTTATGACTTTACCCATTTATCAATCCTCCCAAATATCAAAATATTTTTATAGCTTATTTTATAATTTGTGCAGTTTCAACCACTGCATGGAATAATACATCCGCCCCTGCAGTTGACCATTGTTTGCTAATATCTTCAGCTTCATTATGCGAAAGGCCATCTACACATGGGCACATAATCATCGCTGTTGGTGCAAGGCGGTTGATCCAACAGGCATCATGGCCTGCGCCTGAAATGATATTCATGTGTGAATAACCTAAATTTTCAGCTGCCTTTCGTACTGCAGTGACGCAATTTTCATCGAACGTTACGGGGTCGAAACCACCGACTTTTTCGATCTCTATTTCTAGCCCCATCATGTCGCAAATTTTCTTTGCACCTTTTGCTAGTGCTTGCTCCATTGCTTCAATAGTCGCCAGATCTGGTGATCTTAGGTCAACTGTGAATACGACTTTACCTGGGATGACATTGCGGCTATTGGGGTATACATCAATATGCCCTGCAGCGCCTACGGCGTTGGGTTTGTGTGACCATGCAATTTCATCAACCAGCTCTAAAATTCTTGCCATGCCAAGGCCTGCATTTTTGCGCATTGGCATGGGGGTTGAGCCTGTATGGCTGTCCTTGCCTGTGACGGTGATTTGCGTCCATGACAGGCCTTGACCGTGGGTTACCACGCCAATGTCTTTATTTTCGGCTTCTAAAATTGGCCCTTGTTCAATATGCAGCTCAAACATGGCGTGCATTTTACGTGCGCCGACCTGTTCATCGCCTAGCCAGCCAATGCGTTTTAGCTCATCGCCAAATTTTTTACCTGCTGCATCCTCAATCTCATATGCCCATTCTTGGGTGTGCATTTCTGCAAATACGCCAGATGCTAACATGGCAGGTGCATAGCGGGTGCCTTCTTCATTTGTCCAATTGGTGACGACGATGGGATGTTTGGTTTTAATGTCCAAATCATTAAGGCTGCGTACCACTTCAAGGCCTGCTAAAACGCCTAATATGCCATCGTAACGCCCGCCTGTTGGTTGGGTATCTAAATGGCTGCCTATATAAACAGGTAATAAATTGGGGTCGCTGCCTTCTCTAGTCATAAACATGTTGCCCATGGTATCGACACCCATTGTCATACCTGCATCGAGGCACCATTTTTTAAAAAGATGACGGCCTTCACTGTCTTCATCGGTTAGGGTTTGGCGGTTATTACCACCTGCAACACCTGGGCCAATTTTTGCCATTTCATGAATGCTATCCCACAAACGATCGCCATTAATGCGTAAATTCTCACCCGCTGCGCTCATTAAAATTCTCCCTTATTTAAGTTCCACCTCAACAAATGACATTGGCTCGGAGCCAATGTTAACGACATTATGCTTCATACCTATATCACGTTTATACGCAGCGCCTGAGGCTATTTTTACTTGCTTCCATTATGATCCCCCAATCATATGATTTAACTTTTCCTTTTAGGTTGGGAAAGTAAATACAGCACCTTGTTTTATACCTGTTGGCCATCTGGTTGTGATGGTTTTAAGGCGCGTGTAAAAATGTATGCCTTCGGGGCCGTAGATTGAATGATCGCCAAATAATGAGCGTTTCCACCCGCCAAAACTATGATAAGCAACAGGTACAGGAATTGGTACATTCACACCTACCATACCCACTTCAATGCGGTTGGCAAAATCGCGCGCGGCATCGCCATCGCGGGTAAAGATTGCCGTGCCATTGCCATATTCATGGTCATTTATCATATCCACCGCAGTTTCATAATCTGCAACCCGAGCGACTTGCAATACGGGGCCAAAAATCTCTTCTTTATAGATGGTCATGTCGGTTGTGATGCCGTCAAATAATGTGCCGCCTACAAAATAGCCGTTTTCATAACCTTGTAGTTTGAAACCGCGCCCATCTACAAGCAGTTCTGCGCCTTCTTCAACACCTTTATCGATATAAGAAAACACTTTTTCTTGATGCATTTTGGTAATCACGGGGCCCATTTCAGCATCGGAATCAGTCGATGGGCCAATTTTCAAGGATTCAACCCTTGGCTTTAACTTTTCGATCAATTTATCAGCTGTTTGATCGCCAATTGCGACGGCAACTGAAATTGCCATACAACGTTCACCCGCACTGCCATATCCTGCACCCATTAAGGCATCTGCTACTTGATCCATATCGGCATCGGGCATGATGATCATATGGTTTTTTGCGCCGCCTAAAGCTTGTACACGTTTGCCAGCTGCGGTGCCGCGCGTATAAATATACTCGGCAATAGGCGTTGAGCCGACAAAGCTGACGGCTTTAACATCGTCATGATCTAAGATTGCATCAACCGCACCCTTATCACCATGAACAATGTTAAATACGCCAGGAGGGAAGCCTGCCTCATGAAACAATTCCCACACCAACATTGGTGCTGCGGGGTCTCGCTCTGAGGGCTTTAAAACAAAAGTGTTACCACAGGCAATGGCGATTGGAAACATCCACATCGGCACCATTGCTGGGAAATTAAATGGGGTAATGCCCGCCACAACACCAAGCGGTTGGCGGTCAGAAAAGCTGTCTATCGCAGGGCCAACATTGCGGCTAAACTCGCCCTTTAACAGGCCAGGAATGCCACAGGCATATTCTACAATTTCGATACCGCGCTGTAATTCGCCCAAGGCATCATCATGGGTTTTGCCTTGTTCTTTTGAGATAGCGCGGGCTAAATCATCCGCCCTGTCATCTAGCAACTGTTTGAATTTAAACATGAATTTTGAGCGTTTAAGTGCTGGCATATCTAGCCATGCAGGCAATGCGGCTTTGGCAGCAGCAACCGCCTCGCTAACTTCGGTATTTGTTGAAAGTGGCAAGCTAGAGGATTGCTCACCTGTTGCTGGATTATATACAGCAACATGCTTGTCCGTATTTGAAGTGACCAATTTACCATTTATGCCATTTTGATAGATATGCATTGGACTGCTCTTTAGCTGTTAATATTATTTCACTATAGCCGCCTTGACCAACTGGTCAAGATTAAATTTAAAACCAGGCCATTAAACCTAAGATTCAGGTCGCATTTTTAAGCTTGCTGAAATGAGGTTGAGTTTGCTAGCATAATGAAAAATATGGGCTTATTTAATTTTTATTGCAAAATTAGATAGGCCTTCGAAATGTGAATAACTAGATTTTAAATTTAGCAAAAGGCGGTAAAAAATTGCAAATGACGCTCATTTTATGCTGTTATGACGCATAAATGGGGATGTTAGCATTGGTTTTTTAAAATTTATATCGGGTAAAGCCATTCTATAATGATAGATTACTATGTGATAATGCACTATATTCCTGACTAAAATTCAATAGCCAATGTTTTTGTTTATTTTTTGAAGTTAGTTATTTTCTACTATCTAGTTTATTTATATGAAAAATTTTAGCTTTTATAAATCAATTTATAAATTTCTTGACCTATTTTTTATCAAATGGTAAAAAATATTATGGAAGAAAAATACAAAGCCCCAACCGCTGAACTTTTAGCGTCTTTACCGTTAGAAATTTTAAAGCAGCAGGCACAAAAAATAAAATTGGAGCAATGGGGAGATGTGATCACATATTCTCGCAAGGTTTTTGTTCCTTTGACCAATATGTGCCGCGATACCTGTGGTTATTGCACATTTGTTAAACACCCTGACGACCCTGCCGCTGAAATTATCACCAAAGACCAAGTTTTAGCCATTGCCAAAGAAGGGCAAAAAAAAGGCTGCAAAGAATTGTTGTTCAGTTTGGGCGAAAAGCCTGAATTGCGTTACCAAAAAGCTAAAGCAGCGCTTGCTAAACTTGGCTACTCATCAATTATTGATTATTTAGCTGATATGTGCCAACTGGTGCTTGATGAAACCAGCTTATTGCCCCATGTGAACGCTGGCACATTAACCCCTGATGAAATTGTTAAGCTTAAGCCTGTTGCCGCATCAATGGGCATGATGCTTGAGACAGTGAGCAAGCGGTTGACCAAAATTGGCATGGCGCATTATGCTTGCCCCGACAAAATGCCCGTCCAGCGATTGCGTACTTTAGAACGCACTGGTGCGCTTAACGTGCCTTTTACAACCGGCTTGTTAATTGGTATTGGTGAGACATGGCAAGAGCGAATTGACAGCTTATATGCAATCGCCAAAATGCATAAAAAATATGGGCATATCCAAGAAGTGATTGTGCAAAATTTTATGTCAAAACCTGGAATAGAAATGCAAAATCACCCTGAACCTAGCTTGGATGACATGCTGCGAACATTATGTGCTGCGCGGCTTATATTACCGCCTGATATCAGCTTGCAAGCGCCACCAAATTTAAGCAATCGCCATGTTGAATATTTATCAGCGGGGATTAATGACTGGGGCGGCATATCCCCCATTACCATTGATTTTATCAACCCACAAAATGAATGGCCTGAAATTAGAGAACTTGCAAAAAGCACTGAAAGATTTGGTGGTAAATTGCAAGAAAGACTAACCGTTTACCCCAAATATATCCAAGCTGAAACACGATTTATTGACAAAAGTATTTTACCACGCATTTTTGTACAAGCACGAAGCGATGGGCTAGCCCAAAACCAAGAGGTAACGACATCATGACCCACCGCGCCATGAGGACATTATTAACCGCAAGCACTGCCACTCAAGATATTTTAAACCGCTGCTTGGCTGGCAATGAGGTTAGTGAAAAAGACGGCATTATATTATTTTCGGCGCCTGAAAGTGACATGCCTGCTATTGCTAGTGTGGCTGATTATTTGCGCTCTAAAACCAATGGAGATGCGGTTTCATTTGTAGTCACACGCAACATTAACTTTACTAACATTTGCTATATGGGCTGTAAATTTTGCAATTTTGCCAAACGAATTGAAGATGTTGGCGCACAATGGCTCGACATTGATAAACTGGTTGAAAGGGCCGTTGAAGCTTGGGATAGAGGCGCAACGGAAGTTTGCATTCAAGGTGGTTTGCACCCCAAAATGAAAGGCACTGAGTATCGAAATATTTTACTGGCATTAAAAGCCCGATTGCCCGATTTGCACATCCATGCATTCTCACCCTTTGAGATTTGGTATGGCGCTAAAAAGTCCAAACTTTCTTATGAAGCATTTTTGAGCGATTTGAAGAACTGTGGTTTAGACTCAATGCCTGGCACTGCAGCGGAAATTCTTGATACGGAAATTCGCAAACAGCTTACTAAAAACAAATTAAGCACCGAGCAATGGGTCGAGATTATTACCACCGCACATAAGGTTGGCATCCCGACCACTTGCACCATTATGTATGGCCATATTGACGGGCCAAAAGACTGGGCTGGGCATATTTGTAAATTACGCGACATTCAGAAACAAACAGGGGGGTTTACTGAGTTTGTACCGCTAAGCTTTGTGCATACAGACTCGCCATTATATACTGAAAACCCCGAAACTGTTCGCCCTGGCCCAACGGCACTTGAGGTTGAAAAAATGCATGCAATATCCCGTATTTTATTACATAGGTGGATTGATAATATTCAGGTATCTTGGACCAAGCTTGGTGCTGAATTTGCAACCGAAATGCTACAATCTGGGGTGAATGACCTTGGTGGTACTTTAATGAATGAGAGCATTTCCAGAGCTTCTGGTGCTTTAAATGGGCAAGAAATTACCGCAACTGAAATGGTTGAGATGATCCGCACAGTTGGCCGCACACCTGTTCAGCGCAATACACTATATCAGGTTTTGGAGACATATTTGCATAAAGAACCAACGGACTATGCACCTTTGGTTGACCGCAAAGGGCAGAATCCGCTTGATTATTTAGCTCAAGAACCAATGGCAATAGAACAGGCTGGTGCATAATGGCTGATATTCAAAAAACCTCGGTTGTTTTACTATCTGGTGGGGTTGGCGGGGCTAAGATAGCCGAAGGCTTGGCGCATATTGACCATGTAGATTTGACCATTATTGGCAATGTTGCTGATGATGATGAGTTTCATGGTTTGTGGGTATCGCCTGACATTGACACGCTGGTTTACACGCTTTCAGGGCGCATTGACACAAAGCAGGGTTGGGGTGTTGCTGATGAAAGTTTGCGCGCCTTATCGGTTTTAACTGAACTTGGGCAAGACACCTGGATGACCTTGGGTGACCGAGATTTTGGTTTGCATATTTACCGAACAAATCGCCTTAAGCAAGGCCATAGCCGCAATGAGATTTTGAGCGATATTTGCGCGGCATTTAAACTACCCTGTTCAATTATTTTACCAACTGAAGATGTGATTCAGACTAGGGTTCGGATTTCTAGTGGGTGGGTTAGTTTTCAAGAATATTTTGTCAAAGAGCAATGTTTGCCAGAAGTCCTAGAATTAAAGGTTCAAAATATCGAGAAGGCCAAGCCTAGTCAGATGGCTTTAGATGCCATAAAAAATGCTGACATTATTGTTATTGCACCAAGCAATCCACTGGTTTCCATTTTGCCGATCATTAATATTCCTGATATTGGCGAGGCAATAAAATCGGCAACTGCGCCGAAAGTTGGCATGTCACCATTGATTGGTGGTAAAACCGTTAAAGGCCCTGCTGATAAAATGATGCAATCTTTAGGTATCGGTGCAAAATCCTCGCAAATTGCGGCATTATATCGTGATTATTTGGATGTGTTTTTTATTGATCGTTGCGATGTTCTTGAAAAGACAGACATAACAAAAGGTGGCATGGCAGTTGTAACCGACAATATTTTTATGCGCAATAAGGTCGATAAAATTGCTTTGGCAAAAAAAATGTTACAAAGTGTGAATTTGCTTGGGAGCGTTGAAAATGGCTAATATGGTAGATACCGATTGCTTGATTATCATCCCGATGAAAGACCCGAAGCTTGCCAAAACTCGACTGGGCAAAGTAGTTGATGATGAAACCCGCGCGGCATTGGCACTTGGTTTATTTAAAAACACATTGCGGATTTTGGCAGATTTAAGCCCACGAGCTTCCGTCTTGGTGGTAACTGAGGCGCAAGCAATTGCGGATATTGCTGTTAAGCAAAAATTTGCTGCTTTGGTTCGAACGCTTAAAGATGGACTCAATGGCGCTGTGACTGACGGGGCTAATTGGGCTGTTGAGCAAGGGTATAAAACCATCGTGATTATCCCTGCTGACCTTGCGCTATTGGAGGTTGAAGACTTAGCCGATGCGTTACAATATGCAGATATTGCCGAGCAATTAACGCTTTGCAAATCTGCTGATGGCGGCACAAATTGTTTGATGGTTTCGCCGCCTAATGCCATTAAATTTTGTTATGGAATAAACTCGTTTAATTTGCATAAGATGCAGGGGCGCTCTGCGGATTTGACTGTACAGATACTGGCTGAAACCAGTATGAAATTTGACTTGGATAGTGCGGATGATTTGGATGGCCTCGCGCGTAGCAGCTATTTGTCTTTAGTCAGCGGAGGCCTTGCATGAGTTTGTTTATTTCGGTCATTCCTGAAATTCCTGAAATTCAGCCCAATGACGATTTGGCTGCAATATTGGCTGAAAAGATTTTGGCAAATATTGGTCAGTTGCAAGATTATGACATATTGGTCATTGCTCAAAAAGTTATCTCAAAAGCTGAGGGCCGTATTGTTAACCTATCGGATATCACACCATCTACCGAAGCATTGGACTATGCTAAAAAACTTGCAAAAGACCCCCGTAAAGTGGAGGTAGTATTGCGCGAGAGCAGCAAAGTGGTAAAGAGTTTTAAACACCCAAATAATGATGAAGGCACGATGATTTGCCAGCATAATACAGGGCATATTAGCGCCAATGCGGGGGTAGACCAGTCTAATTGCACAGGCGATGATGAGGTGATTTTATTGCCTATTTCAGCTGATAAAAGCGCTGAGAAAATTCGTAAAATATTGGTTGAGAAATTCAACGTTAAGCTTGGCATTATTATTTCCGACACATTTGGACGGCCTTGGCGCTTAGGCCAAATGAATGTTGCCATTGGGGTTGCTGGCATGCCAGCTAAAAAAAGTGAGGTTGGTAATTTGGATGCAAATGGCCGACCATTATCCGTAACCGAACCTGCCTTTGCCGATGAAATTGCCGCCGCTTCTGGCCTAGTTATTGGCAAGGCATCTAACACACCGCTGGTTTTAGTGCGTGGTTTAACATGGCATGAAGCAGCAGGTACAGCACAAGATTTAATTAGAAACCAAAAAGAGGATGCATTTAGATGACCATAGCAATTATTGGCGGGACAGGCCCTCAGGGCCAAGGGTTGGCATTGCGATTTGCGAAAGCTGGCGTGGCTGTGGCACTGGGTTCGCGCGATGGGGGGCGCGCCAAACAAATAGCCGAAACATTAAATGAAAAGCTGCCTGAAGGTTCGGCTGAAATTTTAGGGCTTGAGAATAATTTAGCAACGCAAGCCGCAGATGAATTGGTCATTTTGGCGGTACCATTCTCAGCCCATAACGTGACTTTAGAAGGTATTAAGCCTGACCTTGTTGGAAAAGTTTTAGTTGATATTGTTGTTCCACTTTCGGCCACCGACCCAAAACTGGTTGATATGCCACCAGAAGGTTCGGCTACCGAAGCAGCCCAAGCACTTTTAGGCAAGGAAATACCTGTAATTGGTGCATTGCATAATGTTTCGGCAACTACTTTAAATAATTTAGAATGGGATATAAATTGTGACATTTTAGTTTGTGGCAATAGTTTAGATGCACGCAAAAAAGTTATGGCATTATGCAATAGGCTTGGTGTGCAATCTTATAATGCAGGCCCCGCGCAGAGCGCCCGTTGCATTGAGGCCATGACGCCTATTCTGATACGGATTAACATATCAAAAGCCGTGCCATTTTCTCATGCTGGCATGAAAATTTGGGCACCAGAACACTAGACTTAAAAAAAGGGAGAATATTATGGATTTTGGAATTTGTTTTAAAGGCTTTGTTGAGCCGGAACGCGCAAAAGCATTGGTTCGACAAGCGGAAAATGCAGGCTTTAAATATTGCTGGTTTTACGACAGCCATATTTTATGGCGTGAATGTTACCCAGCCATTGCAATGTGCATGGAGCATACTACAAAAATGCGGTTTGGCCCTTGTGTGACCAACCCTAATACACGAGATTGGTCTGCAGCGGCAAGCTTGTTTGGCTCACTCGCGCACCAATCTGGCGGGCGATTTGACATTGGGCTTGGCCGCGGTGACAGCGCAGTACGGGTTATGGGTAAAAAGCCTGCTAAACTTGCAAAGCTTGAAGAATTTACTCATAAAGTTAAAGCGCTTATTCGTGGTGAAGAAGTTGAATATGGTGATTGCCCTGCGCCGATTAAATTTCCATGGGCAAATGGCTATGAACTGCCTGTTTGGGTTGCAGCTTATGGCCCTAAAGCGCTTGCATCTGCCGGTAAAGTTGGTGACGGGCTGATATTACAAATTGCAGAACCTGCTATTTGTAAATGGCTCGGCGACCAAGCTGTTAAGGCGGGTGTTGAGGCTGGTCGTGACATGTCAAATTATGGCATAATGGCTGCAGCGCCTGCATTTACGGGTGATCGGAAAGTTGGCCGTGAGGCAACGCGTTGGTTCCCTGCTATGGTTGGCAACCATGTTGCTGATATTGTCGAAAAATACGGCACTGAGAATAGTGATATTCCATCGAGCTTAACATCATATATCGAGAATAGACGCGGTTATGATTATTCCAAACATGGCCAAAGTGATAACCCATTTTTGGACTTTATTACCGATGATATTATCGATGCTTTTTGCGTCTTGGGCGAAACAGATGAACATATTAGCAAGATTCGTGAACTTGAAAAGGTTGGTGTAACGCAGTTTAATATTTATCTCGATAGTGGTGATGAAGAGCGCATTATTGCAGATTATGGCACCGATATTATTCCAGAATTTGAGAAATGACAAACATCATTGAGGGAGTGATTATTAGTTACTCCCTTAAGAACCAGTTAGACGTTAAGGGTTTAATATTATAAACTTAAGTTTATAAAAATCATTTATTGGGATTGTATCTTTGACTATTTTTAACCTTGGCTCGATCAATATCGATTATGTATATAAGGTAGAGAAACTGCCA
>JADGDI010000180.1 GCA_016744975.1 Hyphomicrobiales bacterium
TGTTAAAGCAGTGGATGGTGTCAGCTTCGAAGTTTATGCTGGTGAAATCCTTGGTCTCGTTGGTGAATCTGGTTGTGGAAAAAGTGTGACTTCATTTTCAATTCTTCGTTTGGTCGATGAACCAGGTGAAGTGGTTGGTGGAGAAGTCTTTTTCGAAGGAAAAGAAATGGTGCAACTCACCACCAAAGAAATGGCAGAAATGCGTGGCAACAAAATTTCTATGGTTTTCCAACAACCCCAATCCAGTCTCAATCCTGTTTTCAATGTAGGTTCACAAGTGGCAGAGGTCTTGCTAACTCATAATAAGAAAATGAAAAAGAAAGAAGCTTGGGAAGAAGCAGTTAATTTGCTTCGTATTGTAGGGATTCCTGATCCTGCAAGAAAAGCAAAAGCCTATCCTCATCAAATGTCTGGTGGACAAGCTCAACGAGTGATGATTGCAATGGCTTTGGCACTCAAACCAAAACTTCTAATCGCTGATGAACCCACAACCGCATTGGATGTGACCATTCAAGCGCAAATTTTAGATTTGATATTGGGGCTTCGTGAAAGATTAGACACATCCGTCATTCTCATTACACATGACTTAGGTGTAATTTCAGAAATGGCAGATCGCATCGCAGTGATGTATGCAG
>JADGDI010000181.1 GCA_016744975.1 Hyphomicrobiales bacterium
GTACCATCAACCGAGTGTGTAATCAGAATGGAAACAAACGGGTCTGACTAAATCGACTACGGGAAATTCAATGGGAACACTGAGAGCTCTCTCAGAAGTCTCCTTAGCGTAGTTTACATGTCTCATGCAATGACGCAGTACCAACTACAAAGCGCCGGATCAAGATAGAAACGACGGTTCTGACTAAATCGACCACGGGGAATTCAATGGGAGCACTGAGAGCTCTCTCAGAAGTCTCCTTAGCGTAGTTTACATGTCTCATGCAATGACGCAGTACCAACAAAAACTGCCTTATCGGGTAACAGGTTACCGGGCAACTCGTTTTCGAGACGACTTGTCCCCGTATTCAGGCCTAGGCTTAGGCTTAGGCTTAGGCTTAGGCTTAGGCTTAGGCTTAGGCTTAGGCCTTGCTGAAGCCTATGTTTAGGCGCGGGGACAAGTTGCCGTTGAACCTTTCTACAAGCGTTAGTTTATACACTAACCCGGACCGGATGGGGAGTGTGTTCCATTCCAGAGGCCCACTCCGCAGGGGGCCTCAGAAACCTTGTTCTTCATACCATGTTTTCTTCTCACTATCTACTGCGTTTAGTCATGGCAGATTAC
>JADGDI010000182.1:0-257 GCA_016744975.1 Hyphomicrobiales bacterium
ATTCACAGGCGTAACCTGTTTATCTGTATCTATTCTGTAATGCAGTAAAGCCGTATCAAAATCTGGCCCACGACCCACTAACTCAGACGCGGCATTCATAACAAGTGACGCACCATCAAATACCAGCTCATCCTGACCGCCGACTAAATTTAAATAAAACAGGGGTAAAGGGGTTTGTTTTTGACGATTACGCAGCATATCCAGGCGTTGCTGGTATTTATTTCGATGATAAGGTGATGCATTTAATATAACAATAG
>JADGDI010000182.1:267-571 GCA_016744975.1 Hyphomicrobiales bacterium
TTTACAGCCTGTTGAACGGGTCGATCAAACCAGGCATCCTCACATATCACAATACCTATTTTCTGCTGTTTACATTCAATTACCAGTGGTTTATTACCGGCCTGAAAGTAACGTTTCTCATCAAACACAGCATAATTTGGCAGGCTATATTTATGATATTCTCCTGTCACTTCTCCCTCAGCACACACGATAGCCGCATTAAATAACTCATGCTGATGTAATCGCGGCGCACCAAAAATCACCATCAGGCCCACCGTATTTTCAGCAATTTCTTCAATAGCGGCGTCTATCTGACCAATAAACC
>JADGDI010000183.1 GCA_016744975.1 Hyphomicrobiales bacterium
GAATTTCAATGGATGTTCAGAAAATTAAACAACGATTTGGAATTATTGGAAATTCGGAAGGTTTACACCGGGCAATTGATGTAGCAAGTCAGGTAGCTCCTACCGATCTTTCAGTTTTAATTACTGGTGAAAGTGGTACTGGTAAAGAAGTATTTCCTCAGATAATTCATAATTTTAGTTCAAGGAAACACGGTAAATATATACCGGTAAACTGTGGAGCAATTCCCGACGGGACAATAGATTCAGAGCTTTTTGGACACGAAAAAGGTTCGTTTACAGGAGCTCATGACAGTCGTAAGGGATACTTTGAGGTTTCTAATAACGGAACAATATTTCTCGACGAAGTTGCTGAATTACCTTTGTCAACACAAGTTCGGCTTTTAAGAGTTCTTGAAGCGGGAGAGTTTTTTAGAGTTGGTTCTTCAACAGTCCAGAAAACAAATGTTAGGATAATTGCTGCAACAAATATTGATTTGGTAAAAGCGATTGAAGAAAATAAATTCAGAGAAGACTTGTATTACAGGTTAAATACTGTACCTATTAT
>JADGDI010000184.1 GCA_016744975.1 Hyphomicrobiales bacterium
TCATTCCTAAATAAACTTCAGCAAGAATTTCTGAATCAAGTAATGCGCCATGAAGTTCACGGTGGCTGTTATCTATAAAATACCTTTTACAAAGAGCATCTAAACTATTTTTTTGACCTGGATGCATTTGTCTGGCTAAAACTAAAGTATCGAGAACCGTACAATAATCCGCCATTTTACCGAGGTTTGAATTTAAGGATTTAAGCTCATGGTCTAAAAAACCGATATCAAAAGGCGCGTTATGGATAACTAATTCAGCGTCTTTCACATAATCTAAAAAACCTGCGACGACATCTTTAAATAGCAGTTTATCTTGTAAGAACTCATTTGTGATCCCATGAACTTCTATCGCGCCATCATCAATTTCTCTTTGCGGATTGATATACACATGAAAGTGTTTGCCGGTTAATCGTCGATTGACCATTTCAACACAACCGATCTCAATGATCTTATGCCCTTGAGTAGGTTCTAAGCCAGTTGTTTCTGTATCAAGTATAATTTGTCTCACGCTTAAAACTCCTAGCGGTATGATTTTATT
>JADGDI010000185.1:0-254 GCA_016744975.1 Hyphomicrobiales bacterium
GTAACAACTTATACTGGAGGAGGAGCTGCAAATTCATTATATTCTGATGATATTGACGGTGATGGAGACATGGATGTAATTTCTGCTTCTTATTTTGGAGATGTTATAGTGTGGAACGAAAATATAGATGGACAAGGTAATTTTGGTCCACAAAAAATAATTACAGAAAATGCTAATGGACCAGTAAAAGTACTTGCTATTGATTTAGATGGTGATGGAGATTTGGATGTATTGTCTGCTTTACATTTTGATAA
>JADGDI010000185.1:264-536 GCA_016744975.1 Hyphomicrobiales bacterium
TCGGAAATCAGCAAATAATAATATCGACAGAATATAATGTGGATTCAGTTTACGCTTCAGATATTGATGATGATGGTGATATGGATGTTATTTCTTGTTCTTATGATAAAATTGCTTGGTCTGAAAATATAGATGGACAAGGTAATTTTGGTTCTCAACAAATTATCGATTCAGATATTGAAGAAGGTAGAGATGTACATGCTGCTGATATAGATGGTGATGGGTTTATTGATGTACTTTCGGCTTCTTTTTTAGATGGAATAGCTTGGTAT
>JADGDI010000186.1 GCA_016744975.1 Hyphomicrobiales bacterium
GTCCATTGGTGAGCCGGGTACCCAGCTTACCATGCGTACTTTCCATATTGGTGGTACGGCGAGTCGAAAGGTTGAAGTCGCAGAAATTAAGGCGCGTGTTGAGGGCAACATCAAGTTCCTCGACGACCTTAAGGTTGTGACGACTGAGTCCGGTGACTTTATCGTCATGAACAGACGGGGTGGCGAGTTCTCCATTGTCAGTGACACTGGCCGTGAACGTGAGAAGCATCATGTCATTTATGGCGCACACCTCCTCGTGAGTGATGGTGATGTTGTTGACAATGGTCAGCTCCTCGCATCGTGGGACCCCTTCACTGTTCCGATTCTTACTGAAGTTGCTGGTAAGGTGAAGTTCGGGGACATTGAATCTGGAAAGAGCATGCAAGAGAAGTTGGACCCCGTTACGGGTAAATCCAGCCGAACCATTATTGAAAGCCGTTTGGGCGATGCCCGACCGCGTATTTCTGTGAAGGATGAGAGCAATAAGACCATTCAGCTTGGTGGGGGTGCCATTGCGCGTTACTCATTGCC
>JADGDI010000187.1 GCA_016744975.1 Hyphomicrobiales bacterium
AAGTACCACTTCAGTATCTTCCACCGCCTGACATTGCAATGCTTCCGACTCTTCGATCAGCGTACAAACCCAATAAACCTGCCGCCCTTCTTTAACAGCCTTATGTACACCTTCAATAACCTCTGCCCTACGGGAAAACGCAACAGCGACTGTTTTAACAGGCTTTCTACCCGGAGGGAGCTCATCAATAACTGAGCAATCTAGATCTGCATAAGCTGTCATGGCAAGCGTTCTAGGTATTGGGGTAGCCGTCATGGTGAGTTGATGAGGCACAAGTCCGTGTAACTCGCCTTTATTTCTGAGAGCGAGACGTTGATGGACACCAAAACGGTGTTGCTCATCAATGATTGTTAAGCCGAGGTTTTCAAACTCAACGTCCTCTTGAAATAAGGCATGTGTTCCAACCATGATTCGATGCTGGCCTTGGCCCATCGCTTCAAGTGCAGTCCGCCTTTGTTTAACAGTCATCTTTCCCGACAGCCAACCGACATCAACTCCTAGGGGTTCAAACCACGCAGTGAAGT
>JADGDI010000188.1 GCA_016744975.1 Hyphomicrobiales bacterium
GTGTGGTTCTCAATAAGTGTGATCGGATAGATTCTAATGAGATTTTAATATTTTCTTTAATATTGATTTTCATAGTTTATAGTTTTTTACCAAAGGCCAAATCACCTGCATCACCAAGGCCAGGAACAATATAGGCTTGAGCGGTTAGTTCATCGTCTATGGCGGCAGCCCATATGGTAATGTCTGATTTTGAGAAGGTTTTTTTCAAGTACTCGACTCCCTCACTACTAGCAATGGCAGAAACAATATGTGTATGGGCAGGTTTGCCATCTTGTATCAAGGCTTTATAGGTAAGTCCCATTGAGGCACCAGTAGCTAACATAGGATCGCAAAGTAAGAGGGTTTTTCCGCTAAGGTCTGGTTTTGAAACATATTCCAGCTTAATAGCAAAACTGCCATCTTTTTTATGCTTTCTATAGGCTGAGATAAAAGCATTTTCAGCATGATCAAAAACGTGTAGAAGTCCATTATGCATAGGAATCCCGGCTCTCATTATAGAGGCAACCACCACCTCCGTAT
>JADGDI010000189.1 GCA_016744975.1 Hyphomicrobiales bacterium
GCAGCAAGACAAATATCGCTTCTGGTGTTGGCGTTGTGGCGCTTGGTGCAAGCCAGCTTGAAACAGTTTCAAATGCGGTCAATAAAATTACAGACGTGACACAAAAAGGTGGTGATATTGCCGATAATGTTGGCGGTTTGTATAGTGCTAGCAATTTGCCAATAATCGCATTTGTTGCTGTGGTTTGCATTTTTGGCTTCATCATCTACGAGCGCAATAAAAAGGTCGATGAGCATGGGATTTAGCACATTAAGCGCATTACTACCCAAACGGCTGCTATTCTCTCTAGCAGCTGTTTTTGCGGGGGTATTTCTGGTTTATTTTAAAGGTGTGTCAGACGGCCGCGAGCCTTATAAGCAAGCGGCTAAGAGTTTTGAAATTAAATCCAAAATCATCACCGAACAAACCAAAGTCAACCGCACAACCATTAAACAAAAAGGAGTGAAGGCCCATGTTAAAGCTGATGAATTTGTTTGCACTATTAGCGGTGTTACTGCTGACTGGCTGTCAAACATCAA
>JADGDI010000018.1:0-16972 GCA_016744975.1 Hyphomicrobiales bacterium
AGAGTTATAAGTTCAAATATTTTAGCAGAAAAGAATTTCGAATAAACCTACCCTTTTTAAAAAAATCCTCCTACCATTTGCATGGTGGTTATCAGTTAAAGCACCGTTTGATGGACTTGTGAGGCAAATTTGTGGCTGATAAAGTTAAACACCTATACTAAAGTAGAATATATCCTTAAAGGAATAAGTCTAATAAAGTGGGCGGTATATTGATCTAAATCAACTTTAAAGGGAGCAAAAAGCTAAAAAATATGTATATCTAGTTAACAACTAGTGATTGTGTTGTTGATTCATCAAAAATGGTTGAAATATTAAATAAATCAATCTATGCATTACCCCTAATGAACTTGTGATATAGCTTGATTCGAGTTGATTAAAAAGATGTCACGCTTGTTCTAACTAATTTGCATAGTCACTTCTTCTCTTCGCAAAGTGTTGTGACTGAGGGCGTTATCCAACTTGTTGGGTGGCGCCCTCTTATTTTTAAAGCCAAATATTATTCTCAATCAATTCACAATAGGTCGGCATAAAAAAAGTGACCCCTATTTATTTTTATTATTGGGGTCACTTTTCAATTTAAAACGATCATCTATAAGGATTACGTTCTAAAACTTGTTTAAAATTGCTCAGACTCTGTTGAATCTGACATTGCTGTGGTTGAGCTTTCACCGCCACTAATGATGGTCGAAACCGCATCAAAATAACTGGTGCCGACTTCACGTTGATGGCGCGTAGCTGTATAACCGCGTTCTTCTGATGCAAACTCGCGTTGTTGTAATTCAGAATAAGCAGCCATGCCTTCAAGGTTATAATTATGCGCCAAATCAAAGGTCGCCATATTCAAGCTATGAAAACCTGCCAAAGTAACAAATTGGAACTTAAAGCCCATGGCGTTTAATTCAATCTGGAATTTTGCCATTTGGTCACGATCCATGGCCTTGGCCCAGTTAAATGATGGCGAACAATTATATGCCAGCATTTGCTCTGGATGCGCGCGTTTAACCGCTTCTGCGAATTTGCGAGCGACTGCCAAATCTGGCGTGCCAGTTTCGCACCACACCAAGTCGGCATAAGGTGAGTAGGCGATTGCCCGTTTAATGGCAAAGTTTAAGCCATCATCTTTTAAGCGATAAAACCCCTCTTTTGTCCGCTCACCCGTCATAAATTCATGATCAGCAGGGTCAATGTCAGAGGTAAGCAATTGAGCGGATTCGGCATCAGTTCTTGCGATCACCAATGTCGGCACGCCCATTACATCGGCTGCAAGCCTTGCTGATGTGAGGGTACGGATAAATTGGTTGGTGGGTACCAATACTTTACCGCCTAAATGGCCACATTTTTTTTCAGCTGCCAATTGATCTTCAAAATGAACACCCGCCGCGCCAGCGTCAATCATGTTTTTCATCAGCTCATAAGCGTTTAACACGCCGCCAAAACCTGCTTCGGCATCGGCAATGATTGGGCGCATATAGTCGACATTTTCAGTTTCAATACCGTCAAGTTTTTCCATGGTTTGAATTTGGTCTGCACGCAATAAAGCTTTGTTAATACGCGTCACTGTATTGGGTACGCTATCCACGGGGTAAAGGCTTTGATCAGGGTACATTTGACCACTGCTATTGGCGTCTGCTGCAACTTGCCAACCAGATAAATAAATGCCCTTAAGGCCGGCTTTTGCGTGTTGAATGGCTTGGTTGCCGGTAAAAGCACCCAAGGTTGCAACAAAATCATCACCATTAATATCAGTCCATAACCGCTTCGCACCATTTTCAGCAAGACTATGTTTAATTTCAATACTGCCTTGCAATCTTGCAACATCTTCAGGGGAGTAATCTCTTGTTACGTTATCCCAGCGGTTGGGCGCATAGTCGGGCGTTGGCCATTGTGTGTCTGACATGATCTTTCCTTTTTATTTATTATTATTTAGAAGCAGATGGGTGGGTTAATGTTTATGAAGTTTTGCTATAGGTGGCAGCGTAATAACTTTCACCATCAACAAGTTGGGTAACTTTGCCTTCTTCATCAACCAATTCAAAGCGGTGCTTTAATATTTTTGAAGTAAGGCTATAGCCCTGTTTTGCTAAGCGTTGGCGGTGAAACTCAAATAGTGGGATATTGGCTAAGGGAGAAATAATTGTTAAACATTCTTCGGTTGTTGCGACACTTAAGTCAGTCTCTTGATTGGTAGTTGCGGTCATAATTTCTTCCTTTCTTAATTGAAGTTGATGAGTAAATAATTGACAAAAATGAAAGAAGATGCAATAAAAAACTAAATAACCAGAGTCAATTTGTAAATAATTTACTGTAAAGCTATGTAAATTTGTAAATCTTGTAAAATATCAACTAACATTGTAAACTTATGTAAAAAAATGGCCCAGCAATCACTCTATATTGGCAATAAAATCAAAAGATTACGCCAAAACAACAATATTAATCAAAAAACACTAGCGCATGAATTGGGCATCAGCCCCAGCTATCTAAATTTGATTGAGCGCAACCGCCGTGGCTTAACGGTCAATCTATTGCTGCGTCTCAGTGAAATATTTAATCTGGACATTGCGGAGCTAAGCCATAGTGCAGATAGTCAAATGACCAGTGACTTGATGGAATTATTTGACAGTGATATTTTTAGTGATTTCAACATTACAAATCAAGATATTCAGGATTTAAGTGCTGAAAACCCTGAGGTTGGAAAGGCCTTTATAAGGCTTTTTGATAAATATAAAATGGGTATTAAACAATATCAAAAAATAGTACAAAAATTACCAAAAGCAGAGTTAGTAAGTGAAAACTCAGCCAACAAGCCGGTTAATATACCTTATGAAGATTCTGAAAATGTCGAATATATGTCGGAGATTATTTCAGATTTTATACAAAATAGTGCCAATTATTTCCCAAGTCTAGAGCAAGCGGCAGAGCGGGTTCGCATGGATATAGACCTAACTGGAGAAACCCTATTTCAGGGGCTTAAGACATTTGCCATTAACAGCTTTGCCATGCGTGTGGTGATAGCCGAATTGCCAAATGATGAAAGCTATATTTTTGATAAACAGCTAGGAATATTAACAATTTCTAGTTTCTCAGATGCAGAAAGCCGTGCCTTTTGCCTTGCTGAACATGTTGGTTTATATGCAGCGAAGCATCAAATTGATGACATAATTGAACAAGCAGATTTTGAACAAGAACGTTTGAACGATTATCTTGAACGGGTATTAGCCCGCTATTTTGCCGCATGTATTTTGATGCCTTATGATGTATTTTTAGCCAAAGCACGAGAAACTAGATATGACATTGACTTGCTTTGCCATTATTTTTCAGTCAGTTTTGAGCAGGCCTGCCACCGCCTCACCAGTTTGCAAAAGCCAGGTGCTAAAGCGGTGCCATTTCATTTTGTTCGTACCGATATAGCAGGGCATATTTCTAAGAGATTTTCATTGTCTGGCATTAAAATTCCGCGCTATGGCACAGCATGCCCAAGGTGGAATATATATGCAGCTTTTATGCAGCCTGGGCGCATTAACATCCAAATGTCAGAAACACCAGATGGGCAAATATATTTTTGTATTGCCCGTACGATTACCAAGGGCGTTCGGAAGTTTGGAAAGCCGCTACGACATTTCTCAATCGGTTTGGGCGTAAAATATATGCATGCTAAGTCGATGGTTTATTCTGACGGTGTCGATTTAAAGGACATTAGCCAAATTGTACGCATTGGCGCAACATGCCCTATATGCCAGCGTTATAACTGCAACGAACATGACAAACATTAAGTGCGAATGATATTAGATAAAGGCAATATTTTATCACTGTCTGGGAAGATATGTGCCACAGCAGAATTACCAATTTGTAAATGCTCGAGCAAAACTGCTTTAAAGACACTGCGCACATCCATACTCGGGTAGAGATCGCGCCCCTCATATAATGATGAGGCTTTTAAACTTGGCCAGGCGCTAATAATTTGGCCGCCATTCACCGCGCCTCCAGCAAGCAATAGAGCCGAGCCTGTACCATGATCAGTGCCGCTAGTGCCATTTTCTTTAACTGTTCGCCCAAACTCACTGCAACCAATAATGATGGTTTTTTGCCATTTTGAGCCTAGATTCTTTTTCAAACTTAAAATGGCACGCTCCAAATTATTAAGCTGAGTAGCAAGGCGGCCGTTTATCGTCCCTTGCCCAGCATGGGTGTCCCACCCACCAAGTTCTAGGGCGGCAATATTAGGGCTATTTTCGTTATGACTTTTAAGAAAACTTGCTGTCTGTTTTATAATATTTTCTAAGTTTTTAGTGGCCTTTTTATTGCCCCCAATAGCCATGTCCATTGCCATATTCTCAATTTTCATAGCTTGTTGTAAATTTCTTGACAATTGGGGGCTATTGGCCAACATTTCTTGTAATAAATTTACCTCATGGGCTTTTTCATTCAGCTTGTTTGGGTACCAGCTATCGGCAGGCGCACTGCCTTGTAAGATAAGCGGCAGGCCAGCTTCTATGGCGATGGCTTTGTGATTCTTATCCACATCAATAAGCCGATTGAGCCACCCACTGCGTATTCCAGCGCGACTAGTACCATTTTCAAGTATCTTTTGACCGTCAAAATGTGAACGCGAGCGGTAAGGTGAGGCTATGGCATGGGCGAATAACAATTCGTTTTTTTTGTATAATTGGTGTAGTTCGCCTAAGGCTGGGTTAAACCCAAATAATCCGTCTATTTTATGTAATTTTTCTGCTGCAATGGCAAGCTTTGGTCTAAATTTATAATAATTGGGTTCGCCATAAGGCACTAAAACATTCAAACCATCCCATGCGCCACGCAAAATAATCCATATTAAAATATTATCGCTTTTGGTTTTTGCCAATGCAAATTGAGGTGAAAATGCACCAGCTGCGATTAATGCCGCGCTAGTGTTAGATAAACCCTTGAGAAAATGTCGCCTGTTGATCGCTAGATTATACATAAATACCTATCTATATTGCATCTGCTCGGACAGCAAAAATAAAGTGATGCTGCTGCGCAAGTTTTTTGCCCTCTGCATTGCAAGCAGACTATGTTGGTCAATATTCTCACCGAAGCAAACTTTTGCAAATGCCAAGGGGTCAGTTTTAATAAACCGCGAAAGTTGTTTGGCTATTTGCCATTTTTGCACAAAGGCAGAAGGGCTATTCCAATGGCTGTCATAATCGGGCCAGCCAGCAGGCGAGCCAGAAAAATAGGGCTGATGCCCCATATTTTTTAGCCCGCCAATCAGCGCTTTATCCTTTATTCTAACATTTTGCGAAGCCCGCGAGATTGCCAATACCCACTCATTGGGTGATCTAAAGCGCAGAGGAGCGGTTTGCCAACAAGCCTCGTGGCCTATCAATATTTGATATAAAGGTTTGAGTTGACCGCCAGTTTTAATAAAGCTCTCTTCTAATTGAATGGCTAAGTTTTTGGTAAGTCTCTTATTCGTTTCACCAGCGAAATGTTGAGCAAGTTTTTTTGCAATATGCCCAGCAGTATTTTTATGGTTTGCCAGATAAAATAATGCGGCTTTTGCTTGTGCCATTTTAGGCTGGTTATATTTTTGTTGCATGAATATTTGAGCTTCATTCTCATGGGCATTATTATTAAAAATAAACCCAGTATCACTTTTGACACTAACCGACCAGCCCGTTAGCATATTTGCAAATGCAATAATATCTTGCTGACTATAGCCATTATCGACACCCAGTGTATGTAACTCTAAAATTTCACGGGCTAGGTTTTCATTTATACCCTTTTTGCGTTTTAAGCCCAATTTACTATTGGCGCCAACCGATTTATAATTATCCAAATATAGCAACATAGCAGGATGCATGGTTACCGCCAATAACATATCGCCAAAACTGCCCATTACATTGGGTCGAATCGCCTCTTTTTCATAGGCTGAGCTAAGGATCTTCAATTCACGTTTTTCGACCGATATCGCAAAATGGTTTTGCCAAAAATGCACCAGTCGTTCATTAAAACTTTGGTCACTGATTGTGGCTTGTTGATGTCTTGCCATAACACCCTTGGCATATATTTTTTGAGCCAATTGACGGCGAATTTTTCGATTATTTCTACGCTCAACATCATTATTAATGTTACGTGCTTTTTTGCTTCGGCATTATATTGTTTGAAAAGACTTAAACCAGATGGCAGCTTTGCTATAATTTCTGGATTTTTTTCATAGTGGTTTATTTGCGCAAGTAAAAACTGTTTGGTACCTAGCGATTGCACCATAGCCAATTCATTGGGCTTTGCACCAAGGCCAAACCGATGGCAGGCAATATGTGCGTGATTAAAAGTCAAAATAACATCCTCAAACTATCCTATTTGTAAATATAGAATAGTTTGAGTAGATGCATAGGTTTAAAATGTAATAAATTGTAACATGTTTGAGGGGGGAGAATTATAATATGGGTGAGAATTATAATAATCCGCTACACGATGTCATAGTCAACAACCAGCTTCTTACTAAGTGGCTTCGCTTGGCAGGTTAAAATAAACCCTTGTTCAATCTCATAAGGCTCAAGACCATCGGTTACTGCCATCGCAACCTCGCCTTCAACCAATTTGGCGCGGCAAGTGCAGCAGATCCCGCTACGACAGCCAAAAGGCAAATCCATCCGAGCGTTCTCACCAACTTTCAGTACATTCTCATCAGAGCCAATTGCTGCAATTCTGGTTTCACCATCGGCAATGATAGTCACCTCCGCTGTAAAGGCATCAGCCGCAATCTCTTGCTTTTCGGATTGACTTAATGCGATTTCTTCAGACTTTGTGGGTTCAGAAGCGGTAAATTTTTCAATACTAACCCGATCTTTATCGACCTTTAAGCGTGTTAATGCGCCTTCAGCACCTTCCATCATTGGCGCAGGGCCACAAATATAAAAATGGCTAACTTTTTGTGGGTTGGTGAATGATTTAATCAAGTCATAGCTTTTATCGCCATCCATTAGACCAGCCAAAATATCGCTTTCCACTTCTTCATCCGATAAAATATGGCAAATGTTAAGCCGAGCCATATATTGACTTTTAAGCCCCTCTAATTGTTTACGAAATATGGTTGATGCGGCAGTGCGGTTGCCATAAAATAAGGTGAATTTAGCATTGGGCCCATTGCTTAAAACACTTTTAAGAATTGATAGAATAGGCGTAATGCCACTGCCCCCTGCAATGCCAACAAAATGTTCGTCCGCATCAGCTCTTTGGGAATGGGCAAAACGCCCTGTTGGCATCATCACATTTAATAAATCGCCTTTGGCTAAACTCTCATTGGCATAGGTTGAAAATCGCCCTTGGTCGACTTTTTTAACGCAAACCCTAATTTCATGGTCATCAAGCCCCGCGCAGATTGAATAAGGCCTTCGCAAATCTTCACCGTTAACATCAGCTCTTAGAGTCAGATATTGTCCAGGTATAAACTTATACTTTTCGGATAGATTTTTTGGGATGTCAAAAGCAATGGATACCGCATCTTCGGTTTCACGCTTAATGTCGCTAATTTTTAATTGATGAAATTCAATTTTTTCATTCATATTCATACTCTTTTGCCGGAAATAATTTTATTGTTTGCTATATGCATTTGAAATAGTCAAATGGTTCTAAACAATCTTTGCATCGATATTGGGCTTTGCAGGCGGTAGAGCCAAACTCTGCCAGTTTCTCGGTGTTTTTAGATTTGCATCTTGGGCACTCAACATGGGTAATGCCAAATAACGCAGCCCTACCAGTTTTAAGCTCAGAACTTTTACCAATTGGTGATGCTATGCCATAGTCAGTCAGTTTCTCTTTGCCGATATCGCTCATCCAATCGGTCGTCCATGCTGGGCTAAGTGAGAGATTAACGTTAACCGCCTCAAACCCAGCCTTGCCAAGTGCAACCTCAACATCAAAAGCAATCATGCTCATGGCGGGGCAGCCAGAATAGGTTGGCGTAATGGTCACGACAACCCCAGCCTCTGGGCTGATGGATAAAGAGCGGAACACGCCCAAATCCATAATTGTTAAAACAGGTATTTCAGGGTCACATACCGTTTTTATAGCGTCATAAGCGTGCAGATAGTCAGCTTTCAACTGGCTTGGCAATGCGGATATATCATCCAAACTGCTCACAATAAATTCTGCACCAAAATGCGTATCATTTTGTGTGACCAATTCTACATTGCCAATAATTTGTTTGCTAACTGTCATTTATCCTCGCCTATCCTCGCCTATCAAAGCATGGTTGATATTGTTACCAATTGCAATTGGGGTATGTGCGTTGTACCCATTGCAATTCACATAGAATATAGCCCAAATACTCACTATGTTGACCGTTACGACCGCCAGATTGCATATAAACATCTTGGTTAAGCGTTAGGGTTGCGGTTTCAAAAATATCTTGAATATAGCTTAACCAATCATCGTAAATATCTTTTGGATCTATTGCAACGCCCTCAGCAATTAATGCTTGTTCAACCCCATCAGTTTCAAACATTTCGCCAGTAAATCGCCAAATTTCATTAGCGGCGGTCTGCATGCGTTGTTTGCTTTGCTCTGTGCCATCGCCCAGACGAATGACCCATTCAGCACTGTGGCGCACATGATAAGCCGCTTCTTTTTCAGACTTAGCGGCAATGGCAGCCAGAGTAGCATCTTTGCTATCCATCATTTTAAGCCAGAATTTATGCATGAATGTGCTATAAATAAACGCCCGCATAATGGTGTAGCCAAAGTCGCCATTGGGTTGCTCTAGCATTAGCAAATTTTTATATTCGTGCAATAATTTCACATAAGCCAGCTGATCTTCATCGCGTCCTTGGCCTTCAATTTCGGCAGCATAAGTGTAAAGGCTGCGTGACTGGCCAACAAAATCTAAGGCAAAGTTTGACAATGCAATATCTTCTTCAAGTGTTGGGGCTGTGCCCGTCCACTCTGCAATGCGATGGCCAAAAATTAGGCTATTATCAGCCAAGCGGACAAGATATTTATATAAGTTTTCATTTTTCATAATAAATGCCTTTCCAATTACATGTTTTTAACGCCATCAGGCACAACATAAAATGTTGGGTGACGGTATATTTTTTCACCAGGTTCAAAAAATGAGCCTTCATCATCAGGTTGTGATGCGGTAATATGTTTGGATTCAACCACCCAAATTGATAGCCCCTCGTTGCGGCGTGTGTAAACGTCACGGGCATTTTGTAATGCCTGCTCGGCATCGGATGCATGTAAGCTACCTTGGTGTTTGTGGTCAAGGCCGTTTTTAGAACGGATGAAAACTTCCCAGATAGGCGTTGTATTTTGTGTCATAATCGTCTCCCTCATTATTCTGCGGCTAATTTATTATTTTTTGCGGCTTGTTTTGCAGCCCATTCATTGCAAGCTTCTCGAACCCAAGCACCGTCCTCATAAGCTTTTACGCGGACATTTAAACGCTCTTTATTACATTTGCCATTGCCTTTAACGACATTAAAAAACTCATCCCAATTCATTTCACCAAAGTCCCAGTTTTCTGTCTCTTCGTTATATTTAAGGTCAGCATCTGGAATTTTTAGGCCAAGGAAATGTGCTTGTGTTACCGTGGCATTTACAAAGCGTTGGCGTAATGTGTCATTGGAAAACCGTTTAATTTTCCATTTGGTGGATTTGTCGGTATGTGTGCTGGTTTTATCAGCAGGGCCGAACATCATTAATGCTGGCCACCAAAAACGGTTCAGGCTTTCTTGCGCCATTTCAAACTGTGCTTCAGTGCCGTTGCAAAGAATGTTTATAATGTCGTAGCCTTGGCGTTGATGGAAGCTCTCTTCTTTACATACCCTAACCATAGCACGAGAATAAGGGCCATAAGAGCAACGGCATAGCGGAATTTGGTTCATAATAGCCGCGCCGTCCACAAGCCAGCCAATCGTCCCCATATCTGCCCAAGTAAGTGCTGGATAGTTGAAAATTGATGAATATTTTGCTGTGCCATAAAGCAATTGATCGGTATATTCTTCGCGGCTAATGCCTAACGTTTCGGCTGCGGAATATAAATATAATGCATGTCCAGACTCGTCTTGAATTTTGGCCAATAGAGCTGCTTTACGCTTGAGGGTAGGGGCGCGGCTTACCCAATTGCCTTCGGGCAATGCCCCGACAATTTCACTATGCGCATGTTGTGATATTTGGCGCTGCAATGTTTTGCGATAACCCTCTGGCATAAAGTCATAAGGTTCTATTTTAAGATCCGCATCAATCTTTTGCTGAAATTTAATGCCCTCGGGGCTGGTCTCGTCAGATGCATCACTTTTTGGCGTTTTTTCATTTAGTGATTGAGTATACATTTCCCTCTCCTTATAATTTTTCTAATTATTATGTTACAAAAAATATATTTTTGTCAATTTTTTGTAACAATAAAAAACTGGCCTGTTGATATCTTCTACCGAACGATCGGTTTAATCTGTAATATATCAAAAAATTTCACCTATTGTTTGGCTTGCAAGCATAGGTTTTATTTGTCATATTGTTAAAAATTTCAAAAGGGCTGACTAATGAATATGATGATTAAACAAGATTCTGATTTGCATAAACAAATGACCAACTGGCGACAAGAAATCCACGCCAACCCAGAAATTGGCTTTGAAGAGTTTAAAACAGCAGCCCTTGTAAAGGCTCAATTGCTTAAGGCTGGTGTTGAAATTGTTGCCGAGGAGATCGCAGTCACAGGTATTGTTGCAGTGGTTCATGGCGCCAAAGGCGGCAGCAACAAAGCCATTGCACTGCGAGCAGATATGGACGCATTGCCAATTAAAGAGCTTACCGGCGCTGACTATGCCTCAAAAACCGATGGTAAAATGCATGCTTGTGGTCATGATGGCCATACCAGCATGTTACTCGGTGCAGCAACATATTTACAAAAAAACAATGACTTTGCAGGCAGTGTCTATTTCCTATTTCAACCAGCCGAAGAAGGTTATGGCGGCGCAAGAAAAATGATTGAAGAAGGTTTGTTTGATAAGATTTCAGTTGAGAATGTTTATGGCATGCATAATTGGCCTGGCATGAAACTTGGCGAATTTGCAGTAAGAGGCGGCCCAGTAATGGCCGCTGCCGATAGTTTTGAGATAAACATTACCGCCCGTGGTGGCCATGGTGCCATGCCGCATACAACAATTGATGCGGTAATTTTAGGCACACAAATGGTCAATGCATTTCAATCCATTGTCGCTCGAAATGTTGACCCTATGGACACTGCTGTTTTATCGGTAACGCAAATTCATTCTGGCGATGCTTTTAATGTTATTCCTGAAACCTGTTATTTGGCAGGTACAATACGGACATTTAAGCCAGAAGTTAAGGCCTTGATAAAGCAACGTATGACAGCAATTATTGACGGCATTGCCAAAATGCATGATGCAAAAGCTGAGTTCAATTATATGGATGGATACCCTTCGACCAATAATGATCAAGAACAGGCAGATTTTTGCCAATCTGTGATGAGCGACATGGTGGGCGGCGATAAAGTCCAGACCGACTTAAACCCTAGCATGGGCGCTGAAGACTTTTCATATATGTTAGAGGAAAAAGCAGGCGCTTATATAATGATGGGCAATGGCGATAGTGCAGGGCTGCATAATCCTTATTATAATTTTAACGATAAAGCCTTACCAATTGGCGCAAGCTATTGGGTAAAGCTGGTTGAAACGGCGTTAAACTAATCTTTCGTCACGTCAGATAAGCTGGGTCATTTTGTGGCTCGGCTTTATTCACACCTTGTTAACCATTTCTTTCTGTTTATACGCTTTATAGAGTTTTAATTGCTTCGTTAACCATATTCTTTAATATTGCGCTTGTTATTATATTAAATTTGTAGTTTTATGCTGCGAGTTTATTAAGTAAGATAAGTTGGTCTTGAGTATGAAATATCTGAAGTTGAGTTTAAGTACATTTGTCGCTGCGTCCTGTTTTATAACGGTTGCCAACGCTCATAGCGGTGAATTTTGCACATTGGCCAATGCTGCCTTGCTTAAAAATCATAACATTACCGCTTTGCGCCATGCTGGGGATGCGGCCAATGAGCGGATTATTCAAGCAAAAAACGCCAATGGCGCGAAGTTTAATTTACTGGCTAATTTGCAAGCATATTCTGCCCGTCAAGGTTCAAAAACCATTAATACCGATGCGACTTTATCGCTTAGCTATGGTCAAACATTGTATGATAGTGGTTTAAGTGATGCGCTTACTCAAAAGGCGCGCGGTGGCAGTGAATTGCTGAATTTGGACATTGCGGCTAGCTCTCAGGATACGATTTTGAAAGTCGCCCGAGAATATGTGACTTATTTACAAAATATTCAGCTACTGGCATTGCATAAAAAGAATATGGCCAATAGCAATAAGCAATTAAGCAATATTGAAGATAAATTTGCAGCCAGCGAAGCAACACAGCAAGAATTATCGATGGTGCAATCTCAAGTGCGCCAATCTATGTCAAAAATGCTACGTGCTAAGGCGCAAGTTTTGCTTGCTAGGGTTAAATTGTTAAGCCTTACGAATAAAAAACCCAATGGCAGTGACCGTGCATTTTTACCAACATTGTTAAATAAAACGCCTAAGTCCCGTTCAGCTGCAATCATTGCGGCTAAAAATAACTCGATCGAAATTGGCAAAACTGACATTCAGATCGACATGGCTCAGTCTGAAATATTGGCGCAAGAAGCTGCGATGGGGCCGACTATTCAGGTTTCTGGGCGGTTTGGATTTGGCAAAATTGCTAGTAACACTGGTGCAGCTGGGCAAGTTGGCCTAAGCTTTTCAGTGCCATTATTCAGTTCAGATGTGCTTGATTCGCGTGTGAGAGAAGCCAAAGCCATGCTAGCATCCGCCCGCGCAAGGCGTGCTTATATGACTGAATTGTCAAAGCAAAATGTCAGCGCGTCATTTGAAATTGCACAAAGCCTTGAGCAGTCAATCAACATTTTACCAAAGGCGATTCGCGCTGAGGAGGCTGCTATTAGTTCACTTGAGCAATCGCTTGCCAGTAGCTTTATTCCGATTGCCGAACTACTCTTGGTTAAAAACTCTGTGTTTGAACTGAAAGTCAGCCTTATAAACCTCAAATTTGAGCGCTATTTTGGCAATTTAGATCTGCTGAACAGCATTGGTCAATTGCAAGATATGAACACATTGCACAAAGTTGGCCTGTGTCGTTAGGCTTACTTAGCATCCAAAATATAATCATAAAAAAAGGCTGCAATAATTTGCAGCCTTTTTTGGTTTGTAATATGTTTTAAGTCGGTAGCTTATCAGACTTAAAGGGTAGGTCAGAAACCAATGCATTGGCATATGCATTACGTGCGGTTTGCAAAAAGGCAAGCTCTTGCTGCACTGCATTTATTTTTTGGTCTACCAATTGTAAATTTACCAATTGTGATTTTGCACCATCAGAAAGTGAGTCTAGCTCATATTCATTGCCATCAATATTGACTTTTTGTTTTTGTTCAACGTCGTTTTTTGCTTGTTTATCAGCCATTATATTCTCCAAAATAAATACCGAGATTATTAACCTTCTACGGTATTTATTTCAAGTGTTAAATTGACAATTGGCGTAATGAACTGCCGAGTTAAGCAATAATATCGCCAAATGCCATATCGGTGACGCCTGTAAGCTTTATCATATGGGTGTGGCCTGTGCCGTCATCATCCATAAACAGGTAGCCATCGGTGCCAACAACGCCAAAATAATATTCAACAGTGGCGTTTAATGCGGTATCTGCGGCGACTTTAAGCGCATCCATATCTGCTGCTGCGGCGGTTTGCTCGGCATAATTACCGCCCGTGCCAGCCACAAATACAGTGCCATCAATTTTAATTTTGTCACTGGTGGTAACAAAATCGGCGATTGTATCATTAATTGCGGGGGTTGCGAGCACTGTGTCCAGGTCGGCAGCAATATCGCTAAAGTCAAATATATCAGCACCGCCTGCGCCCGTTAGTACATCGTTGCCGCTGCCGCCTTTAAGTGTGTCAATGCCAGAACCACCAGTGATGGCATCATCGCCGCTACCACCAATAATGCTTGTGCCTGTGGTGGATGCGGTAACGCTAAGCCCGCCAGTGGTGGTTGCGGCGTTAATGCTGGTCACTGTGCTGCTTAATGTGCCCAAATCGGCCTTGTCTTTACCAGAAACGTTAATGCTGGTTAGGCCAGTGCCAGCAATGCCAGATACTTGGCCAACATCTTCATTTGAGGTGGCGTTGCCATCATCAAATGTAATGCCCACTGTGGTGGTGGTTGCGGCAACATTTAATGCGCCAACATCGGCAGTGGCGCTAATGGCTTTGAAATTTTGAACCGTGCCAGTAGCCACATTGGTGGTGATGGTGGCAAATTTATTGGCACCACTAAAGCAAATAACCGTAGCGGCATTAACATTGCTAATATTGGCAGTATCGCTATCAGCATTTGAGGATATGATTAAATCATTAAGCCCTGTAACGCTTGCAAAGTCGAGCGTTGCGCTGGTGTTGACGGTTAAGTCCAACACTTCAAAACCCGTCATGGCAATGATGCCTGCATTTTGGCTAAGGCTTGTGGTGGCGACCAGCTTATCGGCAGTGCCGCTACCTGCTGCAAAACTGTTGCCATTTTTTAGCGCGCCAGCGGTGGTTAGGGTTAGATCAAGGTCTTTGGTAGAGCTAGCGCCATTTACAGCAACCGTCCCTGCCGAAATAAGCGAGCCGATACTAAGCTTAGCGCCCGTTGCGGCAAGGTTAATGCTGGTGGCTGCGCCAAAATCCAAAATCTCGATGGTGGCAGCGGATGTGCCAACATGCTTTAGGGTGACGGTTTCAAAATCATCGGCATCGCCATCGGTTATTTTCTCATAGCCTGCATGGGTGATGAGGTTAATGCTATCGCCCGAGGCTGCATCGGTAATGAGCGATAGGCTAAGTTGTACGCCATCAGCATCGGCCGCATCTTGCGTGACGCCGCCTTGGGCGCCAGCGGGCTTAAGGGTTAGGGTCGCGCCAGATAGCAAACCAGTTTCGGCAATGTTGCTGGATGCGCCATCGGCGGTTAAATCTTCGGTGGTAATTTCTTTTTGGGAAACCGCCATGTCTGCAATGACATTAAGGGCGCTATCAACGGTGATATTGGCTAGGTTTAGCGCCGTTGCGCTGTCTAACTTGCCACCGCCATCAATGGTTTTAACGCCTGTAATATCGGCCTGATCGACCTTTAGGGTAACCCCAGATGAGATGGTGATATGGTCTATATTGACCATGGCAAGACTGCTAAAATCCACAATGCCAGAGCCGTTAATGATAATATGTGACGTGCTGTCGCCATCAATTGCGGTTAAACCGCCAGTGTCAATGAGACCCTTAAGGGTGGGGACAGAAATGGTTAGGGTGGAATGCAAATCAATTATGGTGATGTTTTTTAAGGTGACACCCGTAAAGTCGGCATTGCCATAGACAAATAATATCGCGCCATCAGCGCCGCCATCAATCACCTCGCCAGCCACAAGGTCAGAAACAGAGCTATTGTTAATATCGCTTAAAGAGATAAGCTGGCTTAAATTAATGCCCTTGCCATTGGGGTCTGTAATGTCACTTTGAACATAAGAGCCAGCTATGTTTGTTCCGATGACCACAATATGGTCAAGCCCGCTGCCACCGCGCACATCATCCAAACCTGCGCCTGCGCGAATCATATCGACGCCTTGCCCGCCGTCGATTGTGTTGGCGCCTGTACCGCCTTTTATGACGTCATCACCCGTGCCAGCATAGACGGAGCTGGTTTTACCATTGCCGCCAGAGAGGATATAATCATCGCCGCCTGTTGGTGTGGTGTTGATTTGGCCAGTATAAGCATTGCCTGATGACTGGGTAGACGATAAACCCGCGTCAAAACAAGCCGTAACCAAAGACGCCATGCTGCTAATGATGAAGATTTTGGAAGAATTTTTAGGAAACTGGCGTGGTATATTAGGAAGTTGACTAGCAATAAAAGGAGCGGATTTGGTGGCTTTAAAAAAGCGAGCGGGTTTGTTCATATCGGCACTGCCCAATGATGGTTAATGAATAATGACAAGCATACCCAAAAACCCTTAAGCATAGATTAAACGCAACCAACAATCAAAGCCCACCCAAAAAAAAACCCGCAACCAAAGTTGCGGGTTCGTATTTTGTAATTAACAACCTGTATTACACAAGAAGGAAGTTTTCTGAACCAGCAGCGGTTCCAGAAAGGTCGATTTCTCCGACAAGTTCAACAACGATATCTGTACCATTATTAAACGTGTTTGCAGCAGCGTCGTTATCTTGAACAAGATAGGTGTTACCATTGAACTGGAACCACTCAAAATGGCCATGAGCCGTTGCGGTGGCATTTCCAGCAGTAGCAGCATCAAGATAATCTTGGAAGTCAGCAAGAGGTGCCAGCGTAATTTTAGCTGAAGTAAATGTTTCAGTACCTTGATCAATAAACGCTAAAGTATCAGCTGCACCCATACCTGTAATTGAGGTGAAGGTTGTGCCATTAACTTCTACAACAACATTCACAATATCATTACCAGTACCAACATCAACTTTATCTAAACCAGTACCAGCTGAGATAGTGTCATTTCCTGCACCACCAGTAATGGTATCAACAGCAGTACCGCCTACGATGGTGTCGTTACCGTCACCACCATTAAGAGTGTTCGCTTGTGAAGCAGAACCAGTAATCGTATCGTCACCAGCATTACCATCAATGCTTACAGCAGCTGCAATAGCAAGAGATGCATCAATTGTATCATCACCAGCACCACCTTTAGCAGTAAGAGCAGCAGCCAGAGCACCAGAAGCCCAACTAACATCACCTTTGGTAACGCCAGAAGCGTCGACAGATGTGATTGTTGTATCTGCAGCTGTTAGGGCAAGGCCAGCATCGCCAACTACTGTAATAGATTTAACTGCATCAGCAGATAGAGTTGCAGTATGTTGAATACCAGTAGCA
>JADGDI010000018.1:16982-35940 GCA_016744975.1 Hyphomicrobiales bacterium
ATGCAGGACAGCTCCATTGCCTGTGTTAAAAATGGTATTGTTGTCTCCATCTTGTGTTTCAACAGCATCTACAGTAATGGTGTTAACATTGATGCCAGCAGCATTTGAGATTGAGATGTTAAAGATATCTGTTGAACCAAGAGAGCTAGCAAGTGCAACACTAGAAGCTGCTGTTTGACCGGCTGTATAAGATATTTTACCATTAGCACCCATTGCTGTAACAGCAAGTATTTGGCCTAAATCAGCACTAACGATAACATCAGAAATGTCATCCAAATTATCCAATTTAAGGTTAACACCTGCACCAGCAGCGCCTGCCAGTTCAACTGACTCAAAGTTTGAAATCTTACCTTCAAATGTTGTAGTTGCTGTTACTGTCGTTGCGTCATCAGCATCAGCAAATACAAGCGTATCGGCATCATTACCACCATCAATAGTACCAGTAACCGCTGTGTCACCAGTTTCAATAGTATATTGATCATCACCTTTACCGAGTGCAACAGCTTTGCTTGTTGGACCATTTGCGGTAATGTCGTCTTTACCAGCACCGCCAGTGAATGTAACATCAGCATCAAGCTTTGCTTTAACACCACCAGTGTTGGCAGAAGCATCTATAACAGCAGCAGCAGCATAGTTCATGCTATTCAAAAACTCAACAGCGCCTACGCCAGCTACATTGATAACAGTAGCAGCACTAGAAGATAAATCAATTTTAAGACCTACAGCAGCATCAATTTCAACTTTAGTTGCAAGAGCAGCCACAAGGTCGACATCAGAAGCAGCGCCAGAAGTTACAACTTTAACTGAAGTTGCTTGAGCATCTGTGATTACAGCAGTACCTGTCACTGTATTTAAAGTAACTTCAAGACCACGTGTTGCAGCAGCAGCAGTAACCGTAACATCATCAGTTGAGTTAGCTAAGTTAAGCTTAGTAAGCGCATCAGATTTAACTGTAGAGGTAGCAGCGTAGCCATCCAAAGTCACTTCGGCCAATACGTCTGTAGTACCTTTATCTTCAACAGCAGAAATTTTACCACCTTTAGTAGAAACAGAAGTAACATCGCCGTTCGTATCTACATTAATATCTTGACCCGCATTACTAGTTTCAGCTCTAACAGATGCCAAACCAGTAAAGCCATTCGTAGCAATATTAATTTCATGATCACCAGCAACATAAAGATTTTCAACATTTTTAACTGCTGTACCAGTCGGCGTAGTATATGCGGCACCAGAAGAAGCCACAATTGTAAGCGTATCTACACCGTCGCCACCGTCAACTTTATCAATGCCATTAAATGTAGCGTGCGTACCAGTAATTGTATCATCACCAGTAGTACCAGTAACATCATCAACAGCAGATGCAGTTAGTGCAAAAATTTCATTAACGTCCGTTACGTTAAATGTGATATTTTTAGCAACACTACCACCTTTGCCGTCTGAAGCAGTTACAGTTACATGATATGTATTGGTATTAACTTTAGAACCCGGTGTTTCAAAGTCTGGAGCAGCTTTAAAAGTCACAACACCAGCAGCAGAGATATTAAACAAAGCAGCATCATCACCAGAAAGAGTGTAAGCAACTGTATCGCCATCGGCATCAGTAGCAGCAACAGCAGCAACATTTGTTTGGTTCTCAGCAACGGTTGTAGGTACAACAACATTACCAAATGTAGGTGCAGCATTTGCAGGCGTTGGTGTCGGAGTAGGTGTTGGAGTAGGTGTAGCAGTATTACAAGCAGCCAATAGAGCAGCCATACCAGACATCGCGATCATTTGACCGTTACGACGGGAAAGGGTTTTTGATTTCTTTTTGGCGGTTTGGCCAAACACGAGATGTTTATTCATAGTTCTTACCTGATTAAATTTAAGTTAAATCTCCAACGCCACCATATACCAACTATGCTGATGATGTAAATTGTTTTTTTGGCTTTTCTATTAATAACCAGCTCTAGCCAGTTTATTTATCCATTGTCTGTATATATCTGTGGAGCTAATGCCAGTCTTTACCATTTAGTCACAATTGGCCTTATTTTGGCCATGCAGCAAGATGTTTAACCCCAATCACCGCCCATCGCCCCACATAGCTGGGCAGTTGGGGCTTTTGCTATGGTTAAATTTTGCCCCTATGGTTAATCTGCTATCGATTATATAGGGCATATTCCCACATTTGCCGCCCAAACTGTAACAAAAATACCACATTTGAGCTTATTATAGCGATTGGCTGTGGATTTGTTTGGCTCACTAAGCATTTACAAGCGTCTAAGACTTGTTTATATTCACGGCACATTTGGTGATTCTTTAATATTACCAACCGCTTTCGCCTGCATGATTTATAATATGGCCATTTGTAATGCTATATATATAGACGCATCTATTCTATTATTATAGACATATGGGCTTTGTTTAAAAATGAGTAACTATGCAGAATGTAAAAAATAACAGTCAAAAAGCCATTAAAATATTAGGCAACTCCAAGCGAGCCTTTGTATTTGTTGGTATATTTAGCTTCATCATCAATATGCTATTGCTGGTATCACCCGTATTTATGCTGCAATTATACGACCGCGTGCTAACCTCTGGCAGTGAAGATACCTTATTTGTACTCACTGGCCTTGCGGTTTTCCTAATCGCCATTTTAGGTGCGCTTGAGATGATTCGCTCGCGCATCATGGTACGCGTTGGGGTGGATATTGATAAAGAGCTGCATGTGCCTGTTTTTATGTCCGTCATCAACCGTTCATTGCGTGCTGACATGAGCAAATCCTCTCAAGCGATTCGTGATTTGGATTCATTGCGCCAATTCTTCTCTGGCGCTGGCTTATTTGCATTTTTTGACGCCCCTTGGACGCCATTTTATCTGATGATTATATTTATAATGCATCCTCTGCTTGGCTCTATCGCCCTAGGTGCGGCCATTGTTATTTTCATTCTAGCAATATTTGCCGAATTACTATCGCGCGAGCCGCTTAAAGAGGCCTCAGTTGAAGGGGCTAAAGCCAACAGCTTTGCCGAAACCTCATTGCGCAACGCCTCAGCCATTAAAGCCATGGGCATGGCCAACCAAATTGGCGAGACATGGCGTAAAAACCACAGCGAGATGATTGACGGTCAAACCAAAGCCTCTAACCGCCTATCCATCTTAATGGGCTGGTCAAAAGCCTTTAGAATCATCATTCAGATTGTTATCCTAGCGGCAGGTGGCTGGTTAACCATCCAGCAAGAAATCACCCCAGGTATTATCATTGCCGCTTCTATCATCGCTGGGCGCGCACTTGCCCCTGTGGAGCAAGCAATCGGCGCTTGGCGCGGTTATGTTAACGCCCGCGCAGCCCGCGGCCGCTTGGTCTCTATGCTGCAACTCTCACAAACGGCTGATGAGAATATCAAACTACCCGTGCCTGAAGGTGCGGTCAGTGTCGAAAAACTAATCGGCGTTCCGACAGGGGTTCAAAAAGCCATCATTAAAGGCGTAAGCTTTGAGCTAGCCGCAGGGGAAACCATGGCGATTGTTGGCGCAAGTGGCAGTGGTAAAACCACCCTCATGCAGTTTTTAGCCGGCATTTGGCCACCCAACCAAGGCAATGTAAAAATTGACGGGGCAGAAATTTGCAACCTACACACCGAAGACCGCGCCGCATTCATCGGTTATCTACCGCAAGATGTTGAGTTATTTGAAGGCACTGTAAAAGAAAATATCGCCCGATTTACAGAATTTAAAGATGAAGACGTGATTGAAGCAGCAAGACTTGCCAACTGCCATGACTTAATTTTAGCACTGCCACAAGGTTATGAGACCGATATTGGCGGCGGTGGCTCGCATTTGTCAGGCGGTCAACGCCAACGCATTGGCCTTGCACGCGCATTTTATGGCGACCCAGCAGTAATTTTGCTAGATGAGCCAAATGCCAGCTTGGACACAGCGGGCGAAGTGGCCTTAGCCGAAGCCATCGTTAATATGAAAAACAAGAAAACCACAGTAATTATGATCTCACATGCAATGAACCTAATGCAACATAGCGATAAATTATTGGTACTCAACGAAGGTACCGTGGTGAAATTTGGACCAACCGCCCAAATTATGGCAGAAATGCGTGGGGGGAATTAATCATGAATCAACAAATTACCAATCAATCTCCTAAGAAAAATCAGGAAAAAGCCCCAAAAACTAGTAAATTTGGTATTGCCAGTGTAGATAGCATGAGCATTAACAGCCTTGGCACAATCGGCATGGTGATCTCAATCATCGGCTTTGGCGGCTTTATACTATGGGGCACGCAAGCCAACCTAGCCAAAGGTGTTTCGGCACAAGGCACAGTAGTGGTTGAAGGCAAACGCAAAACAGTGCAGCATCTTGAAGGCGGCATCATTAAAGAAATTTTGGTTAAAGATGGCGATAAAGTTAAACATGGCCAAGTGTTAATCCGCCTTGATGAAACGCAAATTCAGTCACAAGCCGACCTATATAATATGCGTCTAAACACCGCTTTAGCAACATTGGACAGGCTCTCGGCAGAGCAAAGCCAAACCAAAATATTAACCTTTAGTGACGTATTGGCCTCAAAAAAAGATGATGAGAATATTGAACAAATCATGGCCGTACAACAAACCCTGTTTAAAGCCAGACGTGAGCAATTAGACGGCCGAGCTTCCATCTTATCGCAAAGAATTGAGCAGCTAAACGAAACCAAAATCGGACTTGAGGCGCAAAAATTTGCATCCATTCAACAATTGGAGTTTTTGGACGAAGAGTTAGAGCGTTCAAAGCAACTGGTTAAACGCAAAATCGTATCACTAAACGACATCACCCTAAAGCGCCGCGATAAAGCACGGGTTGAGGGCGAAATAGGCAAAATAACCGCCGAAATATCTGGCGCAGTGCTAACCCAAGGCGAAGCAAGGCTTGAAATTTTGCAATTGCAAAAAACCTTTGATCAAGAAGTAGCGCAACAGATTATCGAAAATAGAGAAAAGATTTTTGACCTTAAAAGCCAAATTACCGCCACAGCCGATGTGCTCAAACGCATGACAATTTTAGCACCGCAAAATGGCACAATCATTGGCCAAACCGTGTTTACCATTGGCGGTGTTGTGCCGCCCGCAAGCCCATTGCTAGAAATTGTCCCGCAAGAAGATAAGCTGGTCATCGAAGCCAAAATCGGCACAGTTGATATTGATAATATATTCGTAAGCCAAGGTGTTAGGGTTCGCTTATCAGCCTTTAAAATGCGCTCCACGCCATTGTTACGCGGTGAGGTGATTAATATTTCACCCGATGTGATTATCAACCAACAAACAGGCGAGAGCTATTATATTGCGCAAATAACATTGCCAAAAGTAGAGACTGATAAAATAGATGAAGAGATTTTGCCAGGCATGCCTGCGGAAATTCTAATTGAAACTGGCAGTCGTACACCGATGGAATATATGCTAGAGCCGCTAGAAAGCGTTATTGAACGTGCGCTTAATGAAGATTAAACGCCAAATGAATGGTATAAAAAATTGTTGAAATAGGCCGATCCATGCGCTGGGACAAATTTAGAAAAAGTAAAAATGTCGATGATGTCAGAGGGCAAACAAGCCGTGGCGGCTTTCGCTTGCCAGGCGGGTTAGGCTCTACTGGCGGAGGTGGGCGCAGACTTCGGCTACCACGAGGTCGTGGCGGTAAAATAAGCATATGGGGCATTGTCCTTATGGTCGGCGTTGCGTGGTTATTTGGCATCAACCCGCTTGAACTGCTTATGGGCGGTGGCAGTCTTTCGGGCGGTACAAGCAATCAGCAATATCAACAGACCAACCAATCTAAACCCTATAATTCCAGCGCTAAAGAGGATCGCCAAAAACAATTTATATCCGCCGTTTTAGGCTCAACTGAAGATGTTTGGCACCAGATTTTCAACCAATTTGACCGCACTTATAAAGAGCCACGCTTGCAAATATTTAAAAATCTTACAACCGACAATGCATGTGGTCAGCAAACTTCTGCAACTGGGCCATTCTACTGCCCACCTGAGCAGAAAATTTTCATTGATATGGCGTTTTTTGATCAGATGGATCGTGATTTTGGCGTGAAAGGTGAATTTGCCTATGCCTATGTGATAGCCCATGAAGTGGGCCACCATGTTCAAAAACTACTTGGCATATCAAGCAAAATACAGCAACAACGCTCACGCTTAAGCCGAGCTGAAGGCAATAAACTATCTGTAAAATTAGAGCTGCAAGCCGATTGTTTCGCAGGTATTTGGGCAAAACGCGCTGAGCAACAAATCGGCTATTTAGAAGAGGGTGATATTGCCTCCGCGCTTAAAGCCGCTTCGGCTATTGGCGATGATAATCTGCAGAAAAAGTCGCGCGGTCACATTGTACCAGAAAGCTTTACCCATGGCACAAGTGCCCAACGTGTCGCATGGTTTAAAACAGGTATGCAATATGCAGATGTAAATAAATGCAATAGTTTCAACTAGTCAGATGGTAGAATTAATATTTTGTAAATATTTTCGTTGACTCTCTGGATGTTTACTGATTGACTGTAATTAATTTCATGGCGTGTAATTTTTTACAAACAATGCTTGGAGCGAATGTTCATTGGCCGATTTGGTAGAAAAATCTAAAATAGTTGAGAAGCCTAAAAGCCAAGCTTCATCAAAAAGCCAAGCTTCATCAAAAAGCCAAGCTTCTATGGTAGCGCCAGACCCAAACCGAGATTTGGCAGCGCGAGCAGCTTGGTTATCTTATATTGGTGGTTTAAATCAAACTCAAATTGCAGCCCGATTGGGTGTTTCAAAAGTCAAAGTACATCGGCTGATTAATTTAGCCCAACGTCTTGGCTTGGTAAAAGCTTCTGTTGAAGAAGTGCCGCTTGCATGTGTTGAATTGGAAAATATTATCATTGCCGAATTTGGTATTAAATCATGCATAATTGTACCTGATTTAATAGAAAATTGTGAAAGCGCAGAACGAAATTATACGGCTATTGGTGCTGCTGGTGCGCGGTTTTTACAAACTTGTTTAGAAAATAAATCCACCCAATCGATCGGCATTGGAAAGGGGCGTACTTTAACCTCCGCAATCAAGCAGTTGGTTAAAATAGACAGGCCTGATGTTGAGGTTTATTCGGTAGCAGGTTCTCTTTATCGCTCGCTGGCTGCCAACCCATATGATGTGGTGTTGTCATTGTCGAAACATTTGGGTGGGCCTGGTTATTTTCTACCTGTACCCTATATAGCAAGCACTAAATCAGAAAAAGAACAATTTCAAAGCCAATCATATGTGCAAGAATTGTTACATATGGCGCAAAAGTCAGACCTATTTGTAATCGGCTTGGGCGCATTAAATAAAGGCTCTCATGTCGTAACAACGGGTATGATTAGTGAGCAAGAGCGGCTAGAAGTATGTGCTAAAGGTGCGGTTTCAGATTTGTTGGGCAGCTTCATTGACATTAATGGCAATATTGTCGACGCACCAGTGAATGATCTGGTGGTCGGTCTGCATTTTGAGGATTTAAAAAATAAACAAGTATTGGCAATGGCAGGTGGCCCTGATAAAGCCGAGGCAATTTTGGCTGCACTGCGCGCCAACGTCATTACTGATTTAATCACCGATGAAGCAGCAGCCAACCGGATGATTAAACTGTTGGATAAAAATTTAGCCGCGTAAGCGGTTGGAAGTTTCTGCGTTATAATGCAGAGAGATTGAGTAGGCAAAAGCCTACTGAATATTGGTATTTAAGCTCAGGTGAGGATTTGAGTTTAGATTAATATTTATAGCCCATTGGCTATGCAAGGGAGAAGATAATGAAAAATACTCTAAAAATGGTAATGGCAGCTGCTGTTACGTTAACCGCATCATATGCCATGGCAGAAATTAAACCTGCAATGATTTATGATATGGGTGGCAAATTTGATAAATCATTTAACGAATCTGCATTTAACGGTGTTGAAAAATTTAAGGCCGACACTGGCATTGAAGTTAAAGAATTTGAAATCACCGCAGAAGCTCAGCGTGAGCAAGCATTGCGCAAATTTGCAAAATCAGGCTATAGCCCAATTGCGGTAACTGGCTTTACATTTGGTTCAGCGATTGAAAAAGTGGCCGCAGAATTTCCAGAAACTCAATTCACCATTGTGGACGGTTTCGTGAATGCCCCAAATGTACAATTTGTAACATTCACTGAACATGAAGGTTCATATTTAGTTGGTTATTTGGCAGCTCAAAAATCTGCAACTAAAAAAGTTGGTTTCATTGGTGGTATGATCTTCCCAGTGATTCAAAAGTTTGAATGTGGCTATGTTCAAGGTGCAAAAGCTGGCGGCGCGACAGACGTATTCTCAAACATGGTCGGTACATCACATGCGGATGCATGGGGCAACCCAACCAAAGCAGCTGAACTTGCTAAATCACAATTCTCATTAGGTTCAGACGTTGTGTTTGCAGCAGCAGGTGGTTCAGGTGCTGGCGCACTTCAAGCAGCTAAAGATGAAGGCAAATTTGGTATTGGTGTGGATAGCAACCAAAATCATCTACAACCCGGTAGCGTATTAACCTCAATGGTTAAACGCGTTGATAATGCAATTAGCTCTGCATTTATGACATCTAAAGATGGCACATGGAAAGCTGGCCAAAAAATTATGGGCATCAAAGAAGGCGGTATTAGCTGGGCTTTAGATGACAATAACAAAGCATTAATCTCTGATGAATTGAAAGCAGCAACAGACGCTGTTCAAGCAAAAATTCTAAGCGGCGAAATTAAAGTTCATAACACTGATACTGATGGCGTTTGCCCAGTTAAGTAATGAATTTAATATTATAAGATCCGCACAGGTGGCTTGCCACCTGTGCATTGTTTCCCGTCATTTACAGATGATATTTCGTTGAGTATAGATGACATTTTGTTGAGTATAGACGACATTTTGATGAGGGCTCGGATGACCAATAAAACTGATTATGCGATTGAGTTACAAGGCATTTCAAAAAGCTTTGGTGCAGTAAAGGCCAATGAAGATATCGATCTAAAAGTCGAAAAAGGCTCTATTCACGGCATAGTAGGGGAAAATGGTGCAGGTAAATCAACCTTAATGTCCATCTTATATGGGTTTTATAAAGCCGATAAGGGCAATATATTTGTCAATGGCGCGCAAACTCACATTCATAATTCAAAAGACGCCATCGCAGTTGGTATTGGCATGGTGCATCAACATTTTATGTTGATTGAAAATTTTACAATATTAGAAAATGTTATTCTTGGTGCTGAAGGCGGCTGGAAGTTAAATCAAGGCGAAACCCATGCCCGCGAAGAACTTGCACGTTTAAAAAATGACTATGGCCTTGATGTTGATCCCGATGCCATAATTGAAGATGTCTCAGTCGGTCAGCAGCAGCGTGTTGAAATTTTAAAAGCATTATATCGCGGTGCTGAAATATTAATATTGGATGAGCCAACTGGCGTGTTAACCCCCAGTGAGGTAGATCAATTATTTGAAATTCTAAAACAATTAAAAGCCCAAGGCACAACCATCATCATGATCACCCATAAATTACGGGAGATTATGGACATTACAGACAATGTTTCGGTTATGCGCCAAGGCAAAATTGTGGCCGATAGAAAAACCAGCGAAACCTCGCCGCAAGAACTTGCTGAACTTATGGTTGGCCGTAGTGTATTGCTTGAAGTCGATAAGCAAGTTGCCGAGCCTAAGGAGATTTTACTAGAAGTTAAGGGGTTAGAGTTTGTTGATAAGCAAGGCGTTAAACGCATTAAAGACATTGACTTGCATGTCCGCTCTGGTGAGATATTAGGCGTTGCAGGTGTAAGCGGCAATGGCCAGTCTCTGTTGCTTGAAATCATCGCGGGTATTGAGGATGCAACCAAAGGTGAAATGTATATTAAAGGCAATAAAATAGACATTGTTAAAGGCATCAGCGCTGCTGAGATACGTGATTTGGGTGTTGCCCATGTACCAGAAGACCGCCATAATATGGGCTTGGTGCTTCAGTTTGAAGAATGGGAAAACAGCATTCTTGGCTATCACAATGCACCAAAATATTCCAATGGGCAGATTTTCAAGCAATCACTTATCAAACAAGATGCACGCCAAATGATGGAAGAGTTTGACATCAGACCTCGCAATGAGCGGTTAAAATCGGCCAATTTTTCAGGCGGCAATCAGCAAAAAATTGTCATTGCTCGCGAAATCAATGCCAAGCCCGATATTTTGCTAATTGGCCAACCCACTCGCGGCGTTGACATTGGCGCGATCGAGTATATCCATAAGCAAATAATCGCCATGCGAGACGCGGGCGTTGCAATATTATTAGTCTCCGTTGAATTGGATGAAATATTGTCACTAAGTGACCGAACCATTGTTATGTTTGATGGATATATTTCTGGCGAGCGTATCACATCAGAAACCAATGATGGCGATTTAGGCTTATTGATGGCAGGCATTGATGAGCGATCAAAAACAGAGCCAAAAAAACAGGAGGCGCAAAATGTCTGATAATGCAAATTTGCCAAAATGGCTCGACGTTGCTGTGTTGCCGTTAATCAATTTAATCTTTGCCATCGCTATGTCAGCAGTTGTAGTGCTTATCATTGGCGAAAACCCAATTGAAGTCGCTAAGATTATGATATATGGCGCATTAGGCTATGAAGAAGGTATCGGCTACACACTTTATTATGCCACCAATTTCATCTTCACTGGCCTTGCGGTCGCGGTCGCATTTCATGCTGGTCTATTTAACATTGGCGGCGAAGGTCAGGTTTATCTTGGTGGCCTAGGTGCGGCCTTTGTCTGTCTCTACTTTCCCAACTTACATTGGGCTATTATCATACCATTGGCGATTATTTCCAGTGCATTATTTGGTGCAGCATGGGCATTTATCCCAGCTTACCTAAGGGCGAAACGTGGTAGCCATGAGGTGATCACGACCATCATGTTTAACATGATAGCAGCATCCTTAATCAGTTACATATTAATCAACGTGCTTAATAGGGCAACGGGCACGTCATCGGAGTCGGCAAGCTATACCGCCAATACCAGTATTCCAAAAATGCATGAATTTTTAAGTTGGTTTGGTATCAACTTTGACTCATCACCGCTAAATGTAACGTTATTTTTGGCTTTGTTATGTGCCTTTGGTGTTTGGGTACTTATTTGGCGCACCCGCTTTGGCTACGCGGTACGAACCCAAGGTTTTAGCCCATCAGCTGCCACTTATGCAGGTATCTCAAGTAGCAACACCATTATTTTGACCATGTTGATCTCTGGCGGCTTAGCAGGTCTTATGGCGGTTAATGAAACTGTTGCCGTGGCCGAAAAATTAATTTCAGGCTTCTCTGGTGGGTTTGGTTTTGTAGGCATTGCGGTGGCTTTAATGGGCCGCAATCACCCAATTGGTATTGTATTGGCCGCGGTTTTATTTGGTATTTTATACCAAGGCGGTGCGGATTTGGCATTTGAAATTTCAACCATTTCAAAAGAAATGATTGTGCTTATTCAGGGCCTGATCATATTATTTATGGGTGCACTAGAATATATGTTTAGACCAGTGCTAATTAGCCTCTATCACACACTGGCTTATCGACCCAATAAAAAAGATACCCAAACAATAGAAGAGGAGGCAAGCTAATGTTTGAACTATTCATCACGGTTCTTGACTCTACAGTTAGACTCTCCATTCCATTGGTATTTGCAGCGCTTGCAGGCTTGTTTTCTGAACGCTCTGGCGTGGTTGATATTGGCCTTGAAGGCAAAATATTAGTATCTGCATTTTTTGCAGCGGTTGTCGCTGCCGAAAGCGGTAGCATGTGGGTTGGCCTGACAGGCGGCATTATCGCGTCTATTTTCTTGTCAATTATTCATGCCATCGCATCGGTAACCTTCCGCGGTAATCAAATAATTTCAGGTGTTGCAATTAACTTTATTGCAGCAGGCCTAACCCCGCTTTTAGGGCATTACTGGTATAAGCGCGGTGGCAATACCCCCGCATTGCAAGAGGCTGAACGGTTTATGCCCATTGATCTACCTTTTGCACAAACGCTAAAAGATGTACCCTATATTGGCTATATATATGAAGAGCTCATCTCAGGTCATAACTTACTGGTATATCTAGCATTTGTAGCGGTTGGACTTACTTATTGGACATTGTTTAAAACCCGTTTTGGCCTCAGATTGCGTGCGGTTGGCGAAAACCCAACAGCAGTGGATACAGCAGGCATTAGCGTGACGCTCTTGCGCTATCGTGCTGTGATTATTTGCGGTGTTTTATGCGGCATTTCGGGAGCTTACCTATCCATTGGCCATGGCGCAGGTTTTGTGGTTAATATGTCAGCACAAAAAGGCTTTATAGCATTGGCAGCATTAATTTTCGCCAAATGGAAGCCGCTAAATGCACTTTATGCCTGTTTGTTATTTGGGTTTTTAGAAGCTGTTGCGATACCATTGCAAAATTATGATATTCCGCTAATTGGTAAAATGCCAGTCCAACTCATTCAAGCAACGCCGTATATTCTAACGGTTATTTTATTAGCCGGCTTTATCGGCAAAGCCATTGCACCCAAAGCGGTGGGTGTGCCTTATGTGAAGGAGCGTTAAACATGAGCAATACACCAGATCACGAACTCGTTGTTGCGGCAAAGGCGGCAATGCAAAACGCCTATGCACCTTATTCAAAATACCATGTTGGTGCGGCATTACGTGCTGAAAATGGCAAGGTTTATGCAGGCTGCAATGTCGAGAATGCCGCATATCCTGAAGGCACATGTGCCGAAGCAGGCGCCATTGCTGCTATGGTGGCAGATGGCGCAAACCAAATTAGAGACATTGTCATCATTGCTGTTGGTGACAATAAAGCAGCGCCTTGCGGTGGCTGTCGGCAAAAGATAAACGAATTTGCCGAACCTGATCTCATCATAAGTGTGGTCAATACAGCAGGTGATACGACCAGATTTTCACTCGGTGAAATTCTGCCTCATTCGTTTAAGCTTGATGTTTAATAAAAGCATTTAATATGCGAAACGGAGAATTTGATGGAACAAAATATTGCTGAGGCAGTAAAAATTATTACATCTAAAATGGGCAGCTTTCAGCCAGATGTTGGCCTAATTTTAGGCTCAGGTTTGGCCAGTTTAGTCGATGATGTGAGCGACAAAATTTCAATTTCATATGATGCATTGCCAGGCTTTCCAAGTCATGGTGCAGGTGCGGTAACAGGCCATGGTACCAATTTAATATTGGGCATATTGGGCGGGCAAAAAGTCGCCATTCTTGAAGGGCGTAAACATTATTATGAAGATGGTAACCCAAGCGCCATGCGTGTGCCGATGGAGGTTCTAAAGCAAATTGGGGTCAGTAAATTGATTGTCACCAATAGCGCAGGGTCAATGGATCCAGATGTTGCGCCCGCCAATGTGATGTTAATTAACGATCACATTAATTATTCAGGCTTAAACCCATTAATTGGCCAGTCAGGTGATGCGCGTTTTGTCGATATGAGCGAAGCATATAGCCCTAAATTACGTGAATTAATGCAACGAGCCGCCAAAGAAAATGACATAAGCTTAAGCGAGGGTGTTTATATTTGGTATAGCGGCCCATCATTTGAAACCCCTGCCGAAATCCGCGCATTGCGCATTTTAGGCGGCGATGCGGTTGGCATGTCCACCGTGCCAGAAGTGATTATTGGGCGCTATTTGGGGCTAGAAATTACAGGCCTATCCTGTTTGACCAACATGGCATCAGGTATGAGCAATACCAAATTAAGCCATCACCAGACCAAACAAGTAGCAGCCATCGGCGCTAAAAAAATTAAAACACTGCTGAAAAGCTTTTTGCAAAAGTTGTAAAATATGAGTAACATTAAACGAAATGAAATCATGGCTTTTGAGCCAGACTGGTTGGCCGATATTCGGGTCAATAAAAGCGCGACTGAAGCAAGATGTGCCACCTATGGCACGCGCCGGAGTGTTAAAAAAGAACATCAACTTGCATGGCTATTACACGCCATTGGCAATATCGATTTAACCACATTAAGTGGCGATGATACCGACGCGCGGGTGAGACGGCTTTGCGCCAAAGCAAAGCGCCCAGTACGTGCCGATATTCTAGCAGACTTAGCTGTACCTGATTTAAAACTTCAAACAGGCGCGGTTTGTGTCTATCATAATTTTGTTGCAACCGCGGTTGATGCGCTTAACGGCACTGGCATTCCTGTTGCAGCAGTATCGACAGGCTTTCCCCACGGCCTATCTCCGCTAGAAACCCGCCTGCGTGAAATAGAGCTTTCGGTGGCTGCTGGCGCTAAAGAAATTGATATTGTTATTGAACGCCATATGGTGCTTTCAGGCGATTGGAAGGGGTTATATGAGCTTATGGTTTCATTCCGCCAAGCTTGCGGTGATGCGCATATAAAAACAATTTTAGCCACAGGTGAGCTTGGCACATTAAAAAATGTCGCAAAAGCTTCAATGGTTTGCATGATGGCAGGGGCTGATTTTATCAAAACCTCAACCGGCAAAGAAAGCGTGAACGCCACTTTACCAATCAGCCTAACCATGACCCGAATGATACGTGATTATTATGAACGCACAGGCTTTAAAGTCGGTTATAAACCCGCAGGCGGCATTTCAGATGCCAAAACATGCCTGACCTATTTGTCATTAATGCGTGAAGAACTTGGCCGTGAATGGATGCAGCCAAATCTATTTCGCTTTGGCGCCTCTAGCCTACTTAATGATATTGAACGACAATTAGAACATGGTGCAACAGGGCGTTATAGCGCTTCTTACCGCCATTCACTTGTATAGGAGCTGGGTATGACAAAAAACAACAACACCCATAGCTTGGTGGAAAAAATGAAGAATTTAGAATATGGCAATGCCATGGAATCAGATCAACAAGCCCTTGCTTGGATCGCAAAATTTGACGGTAAATTAAACCATTTTATTGGTGGTGACTGGGCAACACCTTTAGAGCGCAGTTATTTGGCTAGCAATAACCCCGCAACGGGCAAGATACTTGCGAACATTGCCAAGGGCACGGCCAAAGATATTGACTTGGCTGTTAAAGCGGCGCAAAAAGCCAAAGATAAATGGGCGGCATTATCAGGCCATCAACGTGCAAAATACCTTTATGCATTGGCGCGCTTATTGCAGAAACATGCGCGGCTATTTGCAACGCTTGAAACGTTGGATAATGGTAAGCCTATTCGCGAAAGCCGTGATGCCGATATTCCTCTAGCCGCACGGCACTTTTACCACCATGCGGGCTGGGCGCAAATGGGTGATAAAATGTTTGATAGCCATGAGCCATATGGCGTGGTCGGGCAAATCATCCCGTGGAATTTTCCGCTATTAATGCTGTCTTGGAAAATTGCACCAGCACTTGCTGCCGGCAATGTCGTGGTGCTAAAACCTGCCGAATATACCTCGTTAACCGCTTTGTTATTTGCCGATATTTGTAAAGAGGCTGGCCTACCTAATGGCGTGGTAAACATCGTCACAGGTTTAGGTGCTGAAGCTGGTGAGGCGTTAATTCAACATCAAGATGTTAAGAAAATCGCCTTTACAGGCTCAACCAATATCGGCCGCCATATCCGTAAAGTAACAGCCAATACCGACAAAGGTCTATCGTTAGAACTCGGCGGAAAATCCCCCTTCATTGTCTATGCAGATGCGGATATTGATGCTGCAATTGAAGGCGTGGTTAACGCCATTTTCTTCAATCAAGGTCAGGTTTGTTGTGCGGGTTCAAGGTTGCTATTGCAAGAGCCTATTGCCCAAAAATTCTTAACTAAATTGCGCATTAGAATGAATAAATTTGTACTTGGTAACCCGATGGATAAAAATGTCGATATGGGTGCAATTGTAGACCCTGTCCAGTTTAAACGCATTAACGACCTGCTAAAACGCGGGGTTGATGAGGGCGCTACCATGTGGCAGAGCGATTGCCAAATTCCAGATGTTGGCAGCTATATCCCGCCAACTATTTTTACCGATGTAAGCCCTGCGGACCATATCGTGCAAGAAGAGATTTTTGGCCCCGTATTGGTGGTACTTACATTCCGCACCAATGCTGAAGCTGAACTGCTTGCCAATAACACCAAATATGGGCTATCTGCAAGTGTTTGGAGTGAAGATATTAACCAATGTTTGGACATTGCACCAAAGATTAAAGCAGGTGTGGTTTGGGTTAATAGCACCAATCAGTTTGATGCCGCAGTTGGTTTTGGTGGCTACCGCGAAAGTGGTTATGGCCGCGAGGGTGGCCGCGAGGGCATGTATGAATATTTAAAACCAAAATATTTAGCCAAGCTTCCAAAGTTTAAAACACCAGAACAAAAATCATCAGTTAAGTCTGATAAACGAACAAGCATTGACCGCACTGCCAAATTATATATTGGCGGCAAACAGGCCCGCCCCGATAATGGTCATTCCTTAGCCGTAATGAATGCCGAAGGCAATAAAATTGCCGAGGTGCCACATGGCAGCCGAAAAGATATAAGAAATGCGGTTGCAGCGGCATTAAAAGCCAAGTCATGGGCAGGTAAAACCGCCCATTTGCGCGCCCAAATATTATATTATATAGCCGAGAATTTGGAGATTAGGCGCACTGAATTTGCCAGCCGTATTGAACATAGCACAGGCATATCTGCCAAGCTGGCAATGGATGAGGTTGAGCAATCCATTTCGCGGCTATTCACCTATGCCGCTTGGGCTGATAAATTTGATGGCGCGGTGCATAATCCGCCAACTCGCGCGGTGGCCATCGCCATGAATGAGGCCATCGGCACCATTGGCATCACATGCCCCAATGAAGCGCCTTTATTGAGCTTCATTTCATTGGTTGCGCCAGCGATTGCTATGGGCAATTGCGTGGTGGCCATCGCGTCTGAAACCGCGCCTCTATTAGCAACTGATTTTTACCAAATCTTAGAAACATCAGACCTTCCCGCTGGGGTGGTTAATATCATCACTGGGCCAAAAGATGAGCTCAGTAAAACTTTAGTCGAGCATGATGATGTCGATGCCATGTGGTATTTTGGCACTGATGCAGGTTGCACAATGGTCAAGCAGCAAAGCATTCATAACCTGAAACAGGTTTGGACAAATGAAGGCAAAGCCTACCCTTGGGGCGACGCATCAATTGCCGAAGGTGAAACATTCCTGCGCAAAGCAACACAAATAAAAAATATTTGGATACCCTATGGCGTCTAGTCAATAATATAGCCGTTAGAATATGCTATTGAGAAAAGAAGAATTATGAAATACCTACCACAAGAAATAATCCGTAAAAAACGCGATGGCGGCAAATTATCCGATGATGAAATTGCCGATTTTATTGCAGGCATAAAAACTGGTGAAACTACTGACGTGCAAGTCGCAGCCTTCACCATGTCGGTGTTTTTTAACGATCTAAGCACCGATGAACGCGTCGCATTGACCATTGCACTGCGTGATAGTGGCGACTGCATGGACTGGTCGGCCATGTTCCTTAATGGCCCAGTGTTAGACAAGCATTCAACAGGCGGCATTGGTGATAATGTCAGCCTAATGCTTGCCCCAATATTGGCGGTATGCGGCGCTTATGTGCCAATGATTTCAGGCCGTGGCCTTGGTCATACAGGCGGCACATTAGATAAGCTAGATTCAATCCCTGGCTATAATACCTTGCCAGATCCCGCAGATTTTAGAGCCATTGTTAAACAAGTTGGCTGCGCGGTCATAGGACAAACACCCAATATGGTGCCAGCAGACAAAAAAATGTATGGCATTCGCGATGTTACGGCCTCTGTTGAGGCTGATGCGCTAATCACGCCCTCTATCTTGTCTAAAAAACTAGCATCAGGTTTAGATGGTTTGATTTTAGACGTAAAAACAGGCTCTGGTGCTTTCATGCAAACGCTAGAAGATAGCGAGCGCCTAGCAAATAGCTTGCTGACAGTGTCGCGCCAAGCAGGCCTGCCAACGTCGGCAATCATTACGGATATGAACCAGCCATTAGCCTCAGCAGTTGGTAATGCAGTAGAAGTTAAAAATGCGGTAGATTTTTTAACTGGCGCGCATATTGATGCACGCTTATACGACGTTACGGTGGCGTTATGTTCTGAAATGCTGATTTTAGGTTCGATGGAAAAAGACCAAAAAGCTGCCGAAATTCGGGTTAAAGAAGCACTCTCATCAGGCGCGGCTGCCGAGTGTTTTGGGCGTATGTGCGCGGCATTAAATGGCCCTAAAGACTTTGTTGAGAATATGGATAAATATCTAGAATTTGCACCGATTATAGTCGATATTCCAAGTTTAACTTCTGGTGTTATTGCCGATATCAATACCCGCAATATTGGCCTTGCCGCCATTAAATTAGGGGCAGGGCGCACCGACCCATCTGCGCCGATAGACTTTGGTGTGGGCTTTGATCAATGCTTGCCAATTGGCACAAAGGTAGAATGCGGCCAAACCATTGCAAGGGTGTTTGCCCGTAGTGATGATGATGCAAAAATGGCGACAGATCTAATGCAAAAAGCATATGAGATTGGCAATAATTATGAGCCAGATAAATTGGTTTACAAAATTTTGAATGATAAGCCTATATAATAGGGAGGCGAGGCCATGGCACGGGCATTTTTACTGATATTAGATAGTTTTGGCATTGGCGCAGCAGCCGATGCCGATAAATTTGGTGATGTTGGATCAGATACATTTTTGCACATTGCCCAACATTGCGCAGAAGGAAAAGCCGATAAATCGGGGCTAAGATCTGGTGTATTAAACCTACCAAATATGGCTGCATTAGGCCTTGGTTTAGCAGGTGAAATGTCCTCAGGCACACTCGCCCCAAACTTTAGTAAAGACCAAAAAATCATTGGTAAATATGGCTATGCGATTGAGCAATCAATGGGCAAAGACACCCCAACAGGCCATTGGGAAATTGGCGGCTTTATAGTCGATGTTGATTGGGGCTACTTC
>JADGDI010000190.1 GCA_016744975.1 Hyphomicrobiales bacterium
GTATGGGCCATGGAAGACCTTAGAAAAAAGTTGCTTGAAAAACATAACGAAACTTTTTGGGTGGCTGCGCAAAGCCTAGATATAGATAATCACGAACATTTTCAGTTTACAGAAATAATGCACACTAGAAGGCCAATAATTTCACAATTTGATATTTTGGTTGAACAAGGTGCAATTTCTGTCGACCACCTTATTAAAAGAACAAAAACCGGCGGAGCATCCGAAAAAGGACCGCTTTTCAAAATTGACACACCGTCATTAGAAATGTTATTCCCACCAAGTAGAGTATATACTCTTATTTGATGTTAATTAGCATGCATGTTAATTAACATGCAAAAGTGACCCACTTAGGTGGGTAATTGGCGCTTAAAAATGTCCCACATATCTTCTAATTCACCGTTGTTCTGCATGTTGGTCTCTCACTATTTCACAATAAAAATTAATTAATTCCATTTGGTTTAAATTACTTACAGGAGTATTGGCTAGCGTAGGATTGCCCACAACAATTGCC
>JADGDI010000191.1:0-240 GCA_016744975.1 Hyphomicrobiales bacterium
GTGCTCCGGATACCTATGGGATACTGATGGCCATTGATCACGGCATCATGACAAGCGATTCTGCCGTTGAGCCAGAGAGCGCAATATTGATTCCGGAGAGCTGTGATTCGCTGGTATTGACTAATTCTTCTCCAAAAACAGGTAGCTTTTTGCTAGCTTTCCCAAAATAGTGGGTATTGTCGGTAAACCGTAGTTGAACCCGCCAAAACATTGTGGCAAAATCACCGCCCCTACAATTGA
>JADGDI010000191.1:250-501 GCA_016744975.1 Hyphomicrobiales bacterium
TAAATCTGTATGGATTAGCGATATTTTTCAATTAGTTATGAGAATTAGCTCAAGTTGATTAAAAACTGAGCATGTACCGTTTTCGGTATGCGGACGTGGTGGAATTGGTAGACACGCCAGATTTAGGTTCTGGTGCCGTAAGGTGTGAGAGTTCGAGTCTCTCTGTCCGCACCATTATTTTTGTGCCATATTTTGAATGGCATCAAGTTAAATTAAACATCATAGATAGTCACCATTGCCCGCTGTAGCCC
>JADGDI010000019.1 GCA_016744975.1 Hyphomicrobiales bacterium
AAACTGGTACGCCTAATGTAAGCATAAGTTCTACATGGGTCGAATGTAGCTTCTTCCACATATTTGAATCTTGATTATTACTTAGATGGTATAAAGGCTCAACATCTTGAAAAGCACCAGCACCATGACCTAAAATCGGCCGATCAAATATTGCTGGAATAGCATCTAATATTAAGTTTAATCTTACTTGTGTTGAGCCAATAGAACTGTTGCTTCTTGCTTGTGCTAAATAGTAAAATAGGACTGTAATTAAACCAAATGTTATGATGCAAACTAAATAAATCGGTAATTTTGAAGCATATTGATGTTTTTTTGAACTAAAACTTGCATAAAAAGCTAAGAAAGCCATCGATATTAATGTAACTGATATTGCTCCAATCCCTGCTCTAGAGCCAGTTAATATTAAAATAACAATTAGAAAAATAAGATTTGTAGAAAATACAAAAAACTGAGCAGAAATGTTTATTTTTTGAGTCAATGAACGCTTATTTAGTAATAGTTCGATTAAACAGGCGATACAAATAATAATCCCAAAGCTAACAAAGTTGGACATGGCATTTTTATAAACGAAAGTACCAGTTAGCCATTTGAAAAAAGATGACTTTTCGATTATTCCTAATGTCTCTAAGTCAAATATAAAAACAATCAAACCAAATAAAGAAATTAAATTTATAATAATTAGACAAATGAATTGGATTTGCACGGCCGACTTTATGTCATAATTTGCCATATAAATACCGATGAACACAATTGATAGACTGAAATAAGAAATTAAACTGGACCAGCTAAGGCCTGGATTAAGGCTAATGGCTGAGCTTTTATTTAGGTTTAAGGTTTCCCACAATGGGTGATGTAGAAAGTCTGGTGTGAATTCTGATGCTTGAAATGAAATCCATAACGGTATCACCATAAACAAAAATATCAGCAAGTTCCGAGTTCTTTTATCCAATCGCGAAAGTAATTTAGACATATTACCTGAATAAATAAACAGCACGAATATTAGTAGAGCCAATGCTAAATTTATTAATTCAAATATATGACGGTTACTTCCTAATAATATTGGCGAAATAAACAATAATAATATTAGTAATATTTTGCTAGCATGATAGCTGATATTTTGTAAATTTTTATGCATTTAGTTTTAATTTCAATTATGTTGAATAAGAATTTAAGGGTAATTGGTTAAACTTTGTTCATACATTAATATATCCGATTTTAATGGGGCTTTAGGAATAGCCAAAATTATCGCGCAGCTCGAACATAGTTTACAAATCGGCGCTGGACTTGTTTTTCTGACTTTCTGATCCAGTTTTCTATAATTGGTTTGGCATTGGCATCAGCTAAAAATTGTCTTGCAAGTTTGCGTAATATATTAGTATTTGAACCGTAACGTAAGAAATCGAGTTCAGCATTTATTTTGTTTTTTTGGTTAAGTATAACCCAGTTATCAAGGCTTAATAGAATGCGGCGATGGGCTATCCAACTCTGCCGATGAGCCACAATCCACATGTTATGCAACGACAAGTTAAATTTTTTCTCTGCATTATTTTGTTGGCTATGCAAAAGTGCTTTTTCGTACCAAACCAGTTGAGATGCTGGTGCAACTTTTAAAGCATCATCTAATATTTTCAGGCAAATTTTAAGCTGACTTTCTACTTCTAATTGATTGTAGTTTTTATAGATTTGAAGCTTAACTTGGCATGGTTTATACTGGGCATAAACAAGCTTATTGCTAGAAAAATATGGATTTAAGGCTTTTGATAAATTGGCTTTTTTAGTATCAATTTTTATAAGTGATGGAACAAAATAATTTATGTCTACCAACAAATGTTCATTTGGTGTAGCCATTAGAATCGCAGTTTCACGCCCCAATAGTAACAATATTAAAAAAGGAAATATAAATCTAAAATAGTTTTTAATTAGCATTGTAAATTGCCTTTCAAACATCCTTACCTATTGTAATAATAGGAATATTCTGCACCATACATACCATAATACGAGGCCTGATCTTCATTCTGTTGAGTGATTATGACAGAAATATCTAAATCACTTTTCGCGTGATTGATATAACTGATACCAGTCAATACGTTTTTTTGACTGGTTGACGCGTGTTTAATCACATAAACCATTTGGTCTACTTTTTGTGCAATGATTTGGGTATCTGCAACCAGGCCAACTGGCGGCGTGTCGATTATTATAATATCATATACTTGTTTCAACTTTGCAATTATCTCTTCAAGAATTTCAGATTGAACTAAAATGTCTGTAGAAATTTTTCTTGGCTCACCACTGAGGATAATGTCGAGTCCTACTTCTTCTTCAGTTAAGACAAGTTCATCCAAATCTAATATATTTCTACTTTCTCTTATAAAATCTTGCAATCCATACGATTTCTCTAACCCAATTCTATCGCATATTGCGGGATGTCTAAAATCCAAATCAATTAAGATGGTGTTTTTACTGCTCAGTGCGTAAGATCTCGCAAGGGATAAAGCAGTGGTGGTCTTACCTTCTTTTGGTAAAGTAGAGGTAATAGCGATTAAACGCGCTTCACTTTTATTGCTAGTGCCATGTTTTAAATAATTATTGTCTAAGCCAATTCTTAACATCCGAATTGCTTCAGAAAACCGAGATAATGGTGCGTTTGAAATAATATTTTGTGTATCAGCATTTTCATGTTTTGGTATGACGCTTAGCGGTAGAACACCCAGCACTGATTTAACTTGTTCTGAAGATGAAAAACCACCAATTAACTTATCTCTAATGGTGGCGATAACAATGCCACAGAATACGGCAAATATTGCCGTTCCAATTGCCAATAAGCTTTTATTTGGCTTTATTGGTAAAAGCGAAGGAAATGCAGTCGCAATTACCCTAACATCAGGTATGAGGATACCAATTTTTTGTTCAACCTCGCTATATTTGGTTGATTCGGTTTCATATAGACGGCGTTTGCTTTCTATATCATTGGTAAGCCTGTATAGTGCAAGAGACACTTCTTCTGGTAAATTTTGATCCGCAAATAATTTTTGTCTGGCCTTTTTGAGTTTTAGGATTTCAGAACGAGAATTGCTAATTGATTGACTAAGATTGTCTCGTAATTTAGTTGCAAAACCCTTCAAGTTAATTTCGATTTTATCCAATTCTTCCGATAAGTTGAATTTATCGTCTATAGATAAAGACGTATCACTTAATTGCAAATCAATAGTTTGATATCTACTATATAAAGTGCCTATATTTTCATCTTGTGTGAGACTTGCTAATAGTGAATAATTTTTTGATGCAGATGATCGGTCAATTTTAGCCATTTTTAAGGTTTTTGCCAATCTAGCATCAATTCTAAAGGTTGTTTCTAAACGCAGCTTTTCTAATTCAGCACGTACTTCAGCTGAGTTAATTTTACCCGACTGTTCTAGAATAAAATTCTCAATCTGATGTTCATAACCTTGAATTTCAATCGACAATTTATTGAGCTGAGTGCGTAATACATCAGCCGCCTCTCTTATTGAATTAGCTTTACTTTCAACTTTTTCAGATAGATATGAACGTGTAATATTATTTGCAATATCTGCTGCTCGATTGGCAAACGGTGATGTCACACTAATTTCAATAACATTGGTTCTTCGAATTTGTGATACGATTAAATTTTTGCTTATGGCAGTAAGGTATGCATCAATTTCTTGTCCCGATAAATCACTATATTTTCTAAAACTGCTATTGGCCTTCACGGGGGTTTTTGTTGCAACTAACGCCAACAATTTTTCTTGAAAACTGCTTTCATTATAGTCAGAGCTATTCCATAATTGTAGGTTTCTTATGGTACGTAGCTTTACTTTATTCGACTTTATAATCTCAACTTCTGTATTCACTTTATAATCTAAGTTGCCACCGCTAGCGCCTCCTATTTCCAAACCAACCAGCTTAGATTGTTCCGTATCTACTACAATTTTTGCGGTTGATTGATAGATTGGTTTTAAAGCATAAATAATGGGCAAGCCAATTATTAAAATTAAAAGACCAGTGTAAATGGCATATCTCTTTTGACGTAACAAAATGTGCCAATAGCCTAAAATATTGATGGTTTCTTGTATGTCATTTTGCAAGGCAATAAAACCTTGTTTTTCATAGTTAAAGAAGCCATTTTCTTTAGCCATATTTTTCCCTCTAAAACATCAATTATTAATTATATGTATATTTACCGTTATAGTGCGATTTGATTTTGATCATTAATTAGTAAGCAAGTTAGGTTTTTTGTAGCATAAGCGCCGGTATCAATGTTAATTTTTGATCTACTATAGTTAATTTCATCGGTTAAAACATGGCCATGAACTACAATTTTTTCATAATGTGGGGTTTTCTCAAATCTATTATATAGTAATGTTGTTTTTGGCTGCTCATGTAAAGGTTTGCCATATTTAGGTATCGCATGACAAAAGAAATAGTCACCATTGACATAATAGCTTTCCAACTCACTTATGAAATTGAGCATATCCATGCCCATCATTTTTATTAATTGCTGCCTTATTTGTATGGCATTTTGATCGATATTAATGCCAAAGCTGGTCAAGGTTGCAGCGCCACCGATTGACATCCAGAGCGTTAAATATTTTTTAGGATCATCTAAAAAGTTTAATAATATTTGCTCATGGTTGCCCATTAAATAGTGGACTTTGCAATCATCTAGGTCCAAGTTTAATAATGTTTCAAGAGTTTCTCGTGATGCTTGGCCTCTGTCAATATAATCCCCTAAAAATACTAAATGAAAAGTCATAGGGCTATTTTGAGTTATTTTTTCAATTTGCTGATTAATTATTTCAAGTTTTTGGTTGAGCAAATCAACGCAACCATGAATATCGCCAATTGCAAAAACCACTTCATTCTCATTTACTTTGGCCATTTGCCTTTGAATAAAGTTGCTTGGCGTAACATTTTTTACAGTCGTATTTTTTTTTAGGATTTTTTTAAAAAGTGCATCAATCAGCATGTTATATTCAAGTTTTTTACTATATATTTGCTCGATTTATAAAGACCGACATGGTATGAGAGCAAGGCTTTTGAACAGTTATGGTTAACCCTCAACCCAATACATACCCTATAAAAAGCTTGATTTTTCGACATTTTTAGGTTAATAAATTGTTCACAAATTTTTGGACTTAAAATTAATTTATTAACAATATTGCCTGTGGACACTCAAATGTTTAAGCGTTTATCTATTATTTTTTTCGCTTTATTGCTAGGCGTATCATCCACATCCGCAGCAAACAAAGCAACGACAAATCCAACTCTGCAGACTACAATAAATGAAGTTGCAGTGGCCACTATTGACGGGATTGGCTCATTCATTCAATTAGCAATTGAGGCTGGGCTTTCTGAGTCAGTAATTAACCAACTAATTGCTTTAAAATCAAATTCTAACCGCATATTACAAGATGCAATTGATATTTTGGTTACTCAACAAAATGGTAGTTTAGCAAAAATTGCATCGGCTGCAGCAAAACAAGATTCAGGCTTACTAAATAAAGTAATTAAAATTGTGGCTAATGGTTCTTCAGATGCTCTTAAACAATACCCGACTATTCTTGAAATAGTGATAAAAGTTGTTCTAAAAGATAACCCAACAAAAGCTGTGGAGGTTGTATCGGCCGCTGTTGCTGCGAGTCCAGACAAAATGGCCAAAGTAATTGAAGTTGCAATTTCTGCTGTAAAGCGGGATGATGGTACAATGCTTGTTAAAGTTTCAAATATTGTTTCTAGTGCTGTTGCACAAAGCCCTTCTAGGGCAGTGGATGCCGTTTTAGCAGCGGCAAAAGCCGCTCCTGAATTTGCAAGCGAAGCTGCTGGTGCAGCAGTGTTGGTAAATGCTGACGCAGCTGAAGAAATTAAACAAAGGATACCTGATGTTGATGGTGTATCGCCTGATGTTCAAGCAGCAGTCGCTAACGCAGTAGATAATCCAGAAGATACCATGGCTTTAACTGGAGATACGCTGGATATTGGCAATGGAAGCGCAAGTAAAACTTAATTATTTATATCTGGCAATGGTAATAGAATTATAGCCTTCAGCTTTGTGGGTTTTATGTCTTAGTAAGACTCTGATCTATAAAATTATAACCCTGCTAATTATAAGTCTAATTCTGACATAACGCGATTTCTTCCAGTTTCTTTTGCAAGATAGAGTGCTTTATCGGCCCTTGATATGAACTCAAGCACTGTTTCGCCTTTTCTATATTTAGCAGCACCAAAACTCATAGTGATAGTTCCCAAGTCTTCACCAGTAGACTTTTTCATTAGCTTTTTTCTTTCCACTCCTATACGTGCGTTATTTGCAACTTTTAAGGACAGTTTAAGATCAGCGCCAGGTAGAATAACTGCAAACTCTTCACCGCCATAGCGGGTGGTTACATTGGGGCTTTTTGCAGTTTCATTAATTGTTCCAGCTACGAAACGAAGAACATTATCGCCAGTTTGGTGCCCAAAAGTATCGTTAAACTTCTTAAAATAATCTATATCGCCTATAAGAACACATAAATCAGAATTATTTTTATTAGTGAGATCAATTTGAACTTCCAAAGTTTCATCAAACTGTTTCCGATTGCCAATCCCCGTCAATTGATCGGTTCGAGCTTCTATTTTAACATTCTTCAAATTCTTATTCAATTCATTGATTTGACTGTTAGAATCCTCCAATTTTTGTTGAAGGGTAGCGCTTTGTTTTTCCATTTCAGTAGTCGCTTCAATTAGTGTATTAACGACAGACTTGATCGCAAATGGGTCAATATCATGATTTAACTCCTTACTTACATCACCAAGCGCTTCATTATAATCAGAAGCATTACTCAATGCGGATGAAATCATAGCAGATATTGAATTTATTTCTGTGGACACGCCATCCGTGATTTTATCAACTTTTTCAACTCTACTTCCATTTATAATAAACTTTTCTCGAATTTCATTTAATCCAGAAGATTTATCAGACGTGCTAGAGGTAACCAAATCATTCACTGCTGCAATAAGCTGCTGGTCGCGCCCTTGGGAATAAGTGTATATTGTCTCAAAATCTGTCGGTTCTGAATTAAAACTATGCTTAATTAAAAAAGAAACTGTTTTTTTTGCTAGCTCGTTGGATCTGTTTTTCATGTATTTATACCGCACATATAGTTGATACCTTGAGGGGCATTGGGTATCGAGGATTATTCTTACCAGCTATCGGGATATAGCTACATTAAAGCCCTACTCTTAGCAGGACTCAATTTAAGATTACCATTATTTCTACAATGAATTGCTTAATGTAAGGTAAAACAAAAAAGAGCTGTCGTTAAAGATGTTGTATGACTAGACACTAAGTCTAAATAGATTCATTTACCCTGCGATTCTTAGTTAAACCTTTTTGTTTAATTCTTGTTGATTTGTAATAATTTTATTCTTTTTTGTTTAAATATTCGAAGATTAAATAGTCTCAGAATTTCATCTATTCTGTGTTGGCAACAAATTCATCATATGATTTTCGCAATAGTTTCACTCCCATATTAATTTTGTCCAAACTAATCGCCGATACTCCAAGGCGGAACAGCCCATAACTGTCTTTTGGGTTTGAATAGCATATTTTTAGATGATCCATCACCACACCTTGGTTTAAGGCCAAAGAGACCAATCCCGTAAAATCAATTTTATGTTTGGATTCAATTATAAAGTTTGTGCCGCCCTTGCCACTCATTATTTTGCAATCTGGAAAATATTTATTAAGGGCGTCATTGGCAGCATGCCAACGTTTTTTATAGATATTTTGTAACATATTAATATGGGCATCATGGTGACCCATACTAATAAACTTTGCAGTAGTTAATTGCAAAAATGGTGGTAAATGCCTTACCATCAGCCCCCTTAGCTTTTTTGCTTCTTTTACAAAATCAGGCGACGCTACTAGATACCCTAAGCGTAAACCTGGATTTAAGTTCTTTGATAGGCTGCCAATATAAATAATATTATTTTCATTATCACTTGCCTTTAAAGAGGTTGTGATCTGCGGATCAAAGTCGGTTTTTGAATCATAATCATCTTCAATGATAATAATTTTTTCTTGCTTTACCATTTCCAATAAAGTCTTTCGTCTGCCGCTCGACATCTTTAATGAAGTTGGGTATTGGTGATTAGGTGTCACATAAACCATGTCACTATTTTTTAAATTCTGATCGCAAGTAATACCTTCTGAATCCAACTTTATGTGGTTTATTTTACTAAAAAACAGGCTAAATATATTGCGGGCTTCTGGATAACATGGGTCTTCGATGGCGAAAGTTCTGCTAGAATTTCCAAATATCATCGAGGTTAAATACAAAGCTTGTTGTGCGCCTGCAGTTAATAATATTTCATCCCGAGCCGCCACAATGCCCCTGTTCGGCAGCAGTCTTGTTTGAATTTCGGTTATCAATTCCTCGCAATCATTATAGGTATGATCACTAATCACTTGGCTGGCCCTATTTAAACTTAATATGTCTGCACAGCATTTACGCCAATTTTGCAAAGGAAAACGCTTTGCATCCATTTGATTACAAACAAATGGATATGGATTATTTGCCCAATTTTCTGGTCGTGTAATAACATCAAAACTTTCTATATATTTATTTGGTTTTAAAACATCAAATAGGCTGCTGGATTTTGTACCCTTTCTAATCAACATTTTACTTGTGTCACAATGGGCTTTGGCCAGCTCATGAACAAAATATCCAGAACGCTCGCGCGCCTCAACCAAACCATCATAAATTAAATTATGATAAGCACTTACCACTGTATTGCGGGATATATTTAACTGGGAGGCTATTTTTCGGCAAGAAGGCAACCTTTGCCCAGGTTTTAACAAGCCTACTGAAATCTGAAGTGAGATTTTTTCACATAGCTGATCACACAAAGTTAAATCAGATGCTTTTGATAAAGGTGTAAATAATATATCCATTTTAACCCGCTTATTTTTCTAGAAACTTAGTGATGCAAAAACAAAAATGACTGGATCTTTATTCAATCTGTCCCAATCATTATACTAAATCTGTAACTGTTTGAATAGTAGATTAAAGTGCATAAATTTAAAAATAAAATAGTCTAATTACAAATTAAATATAAGGAATATATCATGAAAATGGTCACACATTTTGTGAATGGCACTACTTGGTCTGGCGAAAGCGCAAGAACAGCAAAAATTTACAACCCCGCCACAGGCAAATCTATTGGTGAGGTTGCACTGGCCTCTAAAGCCGATGTCGATAAGGTGGTTGATATTGCATTTGAAGCCTTTCAGGCCTGGTCGATGACGCCGCCTGCCAAACGTGTGCAAATCATGTTCAATTTTAGAGACTTGTTGCGCAGTAATATAGATGAGCTTGCCGAACTTTTATCATCTGAGCATGGTAAAACAATTCCCGATGCTAAAGGTGAAATTGATCGCGGCATAGAAGTGATAGAATTTGCTTGTGGTATTCCACATCTTCTAAAAGGTGAATATTCTCAGCAGGTTGCAAATGGAGTGGATACCTATTCTGTCCGTCAACCACTTGGGGTTATTGCAGGTATTACACCGTTCAACTTCCCCGCTATGGTGCCACTTTGGATGTATCCAGTGTCATTGGCCTGTGGTAATAGTTTTATTTTAAAACCATCCGAAAGAGACCCATCGGTAGTAATGCGCATTGCAGAATTATTAGATGAAGCTGGATTGCCTAAAGGTGTATTTAGCGTGGTAAATGGTGATAAAGAGGCAGTGGATGCGTTATTGGACAACCCAAAGGTCGATGCGGCAAGTTTTGTTGGTTCAACGAGCATTGGTCATTATATTTATGCGCGCGGCACCAATAATGGCAAGCGCATTCAGGCCTTATGTGGGGCTAAAAACCATCTTGTCATCATGCCTGATGCCGATATAGGACAAGTTGCCGACGCTTTAATGGGTAGTGCTTATGGCTCAGCTGGCGAGCGTTGTATGGCGATTTCAGTAGCCGTTCCTGTTGGCAAAGATACTGCCGATAAATTGATTAATGCTTTAAAGTCGCGAGTTGAAGCGCTGAAAATTGCACCTTATACCGATGCATCTTCTGACATGGGCCCTGTAATTACCCAAGAAAGTCTTGACCGAATTAATGGATTTATTGCAGAAGGCATTGAAAAAGGTGCAAGTTTGGTGGTTGATGGACGCGATTTAAAGGTAGATGGCCATGAAGGGGGGTATTTTATTGGCGGTTGCTTGTTTGACAATGTCACCACCGATATGTCTATTTATAAGGATGAAATTTTTGGCCCGGTATTAAGTGTGGTGCGCGCCAATTCTTATGAAGAAGCCGTAGCAATGATTAACAGCCATGAATATGGCAATGGTACGGCCATATTCACCCGTGATGGTGATACCGCGCGTGACTTTACCACGCGGATTAAAGTTGGTATGGTTGGGGTGAATGTGCCTATTCCCGTGCCTGTAGCTTACCATTCATTTGGTGGTTGGAAACGTTCATTATTTGGTGATCATCACATTCATGGAATGGAAGGCGTACGCTTTAATACCCATTTAAAAACTGTGACCGAGAGATGGCCGTCAGGTATAAAAGAAGGCGCCGTATTTAACTTTCATTCGGGCAGCGATACCCATAGCGATTAATCATTTAATTTAAAATCATGGATTAATTAGATGCCTTGTAGATAATTTCTGCGAGGCATTTTTATTTTATTTTATTTTAATTTCAAAAAGATAAGGCTATTTCTTAGATGAAAATTATATTAGATTATTTAGATAACGACGTTTAAGGGTTAAGTATGAAATTTATATTGGCGATCGATCAAGGTACAACTTCAAGCCGTGCAATATTATTTGATGCCAATATGCAAGTTTCAGCAACCTCCCAGCAAGAGTTTAAACAATATTTTCCAAATTCTGGTTGGGTTGAACATGACCCCAAAGACATTTGGTCAACCACCGTTAAGACCTGCCGCCATGTGATGAATCGTGTTAATTATTCTAATCAAAATATTATTGCCATCGGCATTACCAACCAGCGAGAAACCACTTTGGTTTGGGATAAGCAAACTGGCGAGCCCATATATAATGCCATTGTTTGGCAGGATAGACGCACCACGCAATATTGCGAAGCAATAAAAGCAGCTGGCCATGAAACGTTAATATCCCAAAAAACAGGCCTGCTGGTTGATCCATATTTCTCGGCGACCAAACTTAGATGGTTATTTGACAATGTAGATGGCGCATACCAAAAAGCCAAAGATGGGAAATTATTATTTGGTACCATAGACTGTTATTTAATTTGGAAGCTCACAGGCGGTAAAACCCATGCAACAGATGCAACCAATGCCGCCCGAACCATGCTTTATAATATCCGTGAAGGCAAGTGGGATAAGGAAATTTGCGAGATATTCGATATTCCATTGGCAATATTACCAGAAGTAAAGGATTGTTCAGCAGATTTTGGCAAGACAGATAAACTTCTATTCGGACATGAAATTCCAATTTATGGGGTAGCCGGAGACCAACAATCTGCAGCAATGGGCCAAGCATGTTTTAAACCAGGAATGCTAAAGTCAACTTATGGCACCGGGTGTTTTGCTTTGTTAAATACTGGCTCGCAATTGGTAAGTTCCAAAAACCGTTTATTGGGAACTATTGCTTATCAGTTTAATGGGCAACCAACCTATGCAATTGAGGGTAGTATTTTTAATGCTGGCACTGTTGTGCAATGGTTGCGTGATGGTTTGAAGCTAATTGATAATGCAGGACAAGCTCAAAAACTTGCAGAACAAGCAGACCCAGAACAACGCATATATATGGTGCCTGCATTCACTGGACTTGGTGCGCCCTATTGGGACGCTGAATGCCGAGGTGCAATATATGGCCTTACCCGAAATACTGGCCCAGCTGAATTTGCCCGTGCTGCACTGGAAAGCGTTGCCTATCAAACACGTGATCTGTTAGAGGCAATGCATGGCGACTGGGGCGACCAAAATGTCAATAGTATTTTACGGGTTGATGGCGGTATGGCCGCGTCGGATTGGACAATACAGTTTTTGGCCAATATTTTAGGCGTAGCAGTTGACCGCCCGGAGATTTTGGAAACCACTGCGTTAGGCGCTGCTTGGTTGGCAGGTGTGCAAGCGGGGTTTTACCCATCGCAACAAGAGTTTGCAAAAAACTGGATGCTTGAACAACGGTTTAATGCTGTGATGGATGATGGGCAACGCAATCAGCTCTATATGGGGTGGAAAGAAGCAGTTAACCGCACTTTAACATCAAAACCTAAACAAACCGCTCAATGCCAGTAAATATCATCAATTCTTGTTTGTTGGCAAATGCAGCAAATGACATGTTCGCTTGTTTGGCAATTTTCACAGCCATACTGGTTGGTGCGGATATTGAAATGATAACGGGTGCGCCAATTCTTGCGCATTTTTGCACCAATTCATAGGCAAACCGACTGGTAATCAAAATAAAACCTTCGGTGACATCCACCTCATTTTCTGACAATGTTCCGATTAGCTTATCAAGTGCATTATGGCGACCAACATCTTCACGGCAAAATAGGATGTTGCCTTCTTTGTCCGCAAAAACCGCTGCATGCACCGAAAAACATGCTGTATTTAGTGGCGTATGATTGCGTAAATTAGACTTGGCTTTGTTTATAGCTAGCAATGAAACATTATTGTTAGACTTTACTTTAGGTAACTTTTCAACAATATGGCTAAGTGAGGTTAAACCACAAACACCACAGCCAGAGGCACCCGCTAGCCTGCGCCTACGGTCGATTATGTTAAACCGATCAAACGCGTCATCGCTCAAAGTCACAATAACTTCTTTGCCTTCTTTTATGTTTTTTTGGCGAATTGATTTAATGGCATTTGCTGATTTCACCAAGCCCTCACTTAAACAAAAACCCCTTGCAAAATCTATTAAATCAAGCGGTGTTGCCAACATAATGGCATAGGTTTCACCATTGATTCTGATCGCAATTGGTGTCTCTTCAGGCAATTGCCATTGTTGAGTTTGGGTTTGGGATTTATTACCACCAATCATTAAAAATCCATCGGTGGCAATCGAGCCATGCATGTCTTTGGTCATTCTGCTGGTAATATCTGTCGTTGTTTTATTGAAAGCTTTGCTAGTTCAGTTTGCCATGACGATATGTCATTGGTCAGCCTTACCTGAACAGCAGTTACTTTATATTCTGGGCAACTGGTAGCCCAGTCACTATTGTCGGTTGTTATCACATTGGCACCTGATTCTGGGTGGTGAAACGTGGTATAAACCACACCCGGCTGCATACGTTCTGAAATTTCAACCTTCAGAGCGATATTACCCTTGCGCGATGTAATTTTTACCAAATCTCCATTTGAAACACCACGCAATTCGGCATCAATCGGATGAATTTCTAATATATCTCGCTCTAACCAAACATTATTTTCTGTCCGCCTGGTTTGTGCACCTACATTATATTGAGACAATATACGCCCAGTGGTTAGCAATAGTGGAAATTTACGGTTGGCTTTCTCGGTAGTTGGGGTGAATTCGGTTACAAAAAACTTACCCTTTCCGCGTACAAATTCGCCAATATGCATAACAGGCGTACCGTTTGGTGCAGCTTCATTAACAGGCCATTGTAGGCCATCATCTTTGTCCAAACGGTCCAAAGACACATGAGCAAAAGTTGGCATCAATAAAGCAATTTCATCCATAATTTCCGCTGAATTTTTATAATCCATTGGGTAGCCCATTGCTTTGGCCAAATCTTGCGTGACCTCCCACTCATGCTTGCCAGTCACTGGTGGTATGATCTCACGAACACGATTGATACGGCGTTCTGCATTGGTAAAGGTGCCGTTTTTTTCTAAAAAGCTGGTACCTGGTAAAAACACATGCGCAAAGCGTGCTGTTTCGTTCAAGAATAAATCCTGCACAACCAAACAGTCGAGATTCATTAAAGCAGCTTCTACATGTTGGGTGTCAGGGTCAGATTGGGCAATGTCTTCACCTTGCACATACATGCCGCGATATGTACCATCAATGGCATGCTTAAACATATTAGGAATTCGGTAACCAGGTTCATTGTCAATCTCAACGCCCCAATTGTCTTCAAACTCACCGCGAACGTCATCATCTGCCACGCTTCTATAGCCCGGCAACTCATGCGGAAAGCTGCCCATATCGCACGAGCCTTGCACATTATTTTGACCGCGAAGTGGGTTAATGCCCCCGCCGCGTTTGCCTAAATTACCAGTTGCCATTGCCAAATTGGCGATGCCCATAACAGTGGTTGAACCTTGGCTATGCTCCGTTACGCCTAAGCCATAATAGATACCAGAGGTTTCACCATTCGCGTAGGTTCTCGCCGCAGCTCTAATATCCTCGGCTTTAACACCTATAATTTCCTCTTGAATCTCTGGTGCATGTTGTGGTAATGCGACAAATTTTTCCCAAGCCTTAAATGTTTTAAGATCACAGCGCTGATTGACAAATTCTCGATCTACCAAATTTTCTGTTACGATTACATGACTAAGTGCATTGATTAACGCTACATTTGTACCTGGTAATAGTGGTAAATGATGGTTCGCCTTGATATGCGCGCTGCGCACTAAATCAATCTTACGCGGGTCACAAACAATTATTTTGGCACCTTTACGAATTTGTTGTTTCATCCGCGAGCCAAATACTGGATGGGCATCCGTTGGGTTTGCACCAATCACCAGTATAACATCACTATGCTCAACACTTTCAAAATCTTGTGTGCCAGCGGCGGTACCAAAAGCTTGGTTTAAACCATAACCCGTTGGGCTGTGGCATACGCGCGCGCAGGTATCAACATTATTATTACCAAATGCCGCACGAATTAGTTTTTGCACAACCCAGACTTCCTCATTCGTGCAACGTGATGAAGTGATGCCACCAATGGCTTTTCGGCCATAATCTTTCTGAATGGTCTTTAAGCGCATTGCAGCAAAAGAGATGGCTTCTTCCCAGCTAACTTGCCTCCAAGGATCGGTGATATTATCTCTAATCATTGGGTTGGTGATGCGGTCTTTATGGGTTGCGTAACCAAAAGCAAAACGGCCTTTAACGCATGAATGGCCTTCATTTGCACCGCCATTTTTATCGGGTATCATGCGCAACACTTTATCACCCTTCATTTGCGCAATGAAAGAGCAACCGACGCCACAATAAGCGCAAGTGGTTTTAACTTCACGGCTGGGCAAACCCATTTCAAGCACTGGTTTTTCAAGCAAAGCATTGGTCGGGCACGCTTGCACACATGCCCCGCAGGAGACGCATTCGCTGGATAAGAAACCTTCAGCAATTCCAGCCACGATCTTAGAATCAAACCCGCGACCTTCGGTTGTAAGTGCGAAACTGCCCTGTACTTCATTACAAGCACGTACACAGCGCATGCAGGTAATGCATTTAGATGAAGTGAATGAAAAATAGGGGTTGGTGCCATCCACTTCGCCATTGAAATGATTTTTACCTTCAAATCCGTAGCGGACTTTTGTTAAGCCAACCGTTGCCGCCATGGCTTCTAATTCACAATCATTTTGTGTATGTTGTTCATCTTTACACGTTGCGTTTGAAGTTGGGTCAATTGGGTGATCTGACAAATAAAGCTCTAAAACACCTTTACGTAATTTAAGCACATTAGAGGTCTGGGTATTTATCACCATACCCTCTTCAAACGGTGTGGTGCAAGATGCCGGCAGACCGGTCCTGCCCTCTATTTCAACCACACACATACGGCAAGAACCATGGGCTTTTAGATTATCAGTAGCGCAAAGTTTAGGGATTTCCACTTCCAGTTGCCGTGCAGCTCGCATAATTGAGGTACCTTTGGCTACGCATATTTGAGTGCCGTCAATCGTGCCGGTAACCATTTCTAGCGTATCGCCATGTTTGGCGGGTTTAACTTTAGGTGTGCCAAAGTCTTTTTGTTTTACCAAACTCATTCGCTCATCCCTTCTTTAGTTAGCCCAAATTCCTCGGGGAAATGCTTTAATAAGCTACGCACTGGTTTAGGTGTTAAACCGCCCATTGCACATAACGAGCCCAATTCCATGGTTTCAAATAAATCATCTAATAATTTAAAATTTTCTGCTACATTTTGTTTTGTAGCAATTTTGTCTAATATCTCGCCCCCGCGTACCGCGCCAATTCTGCAAGGTGTGCATTTACCGCATGATTCTACCTCGCAAAAGTTAAAGGCAAACTTTGCCTGTTGCATCATGTCAATGCTATCATCGAAGACAACAATGCCGCCATGGCCAACCGCACCATCAATGGCAGCAAATGCTTCATAATCTAGCGGTATATCAAACTGGCTTGGGTGAATGTAAGAGCCTAGTGGCCCGCCTAATTGCACAGTTTTAATTGGCTTACCAGTATATGTCCCGCCGCCAAAACCTTCAATCAATTCTCGCAATGTTATACCAAATCCAACTTCAACTAGGCCACCACATTTTATATTACCGCTTAGTTGAAATGGCAATGTGCCAGTAGAGCGATTAACCCCGAGTTCTGCATAAGCATCTGCGCCCATGGTAAAAATATCAGGCACGGAGGCAAGGGTAATGATATTATTTATAATGGTCGGTTTCCCAAACAGGCCTTCAATTGCGGGTAATGGCGGCTTTACGCGCACAGTTCCACGTTTTCCTTCAATGGAGTTTAACATTGAGGTTTCTTCACCGCATATATATGCACCTGCTCCAATGCGTAATTCCAAGTCAAATGTAATAGCTAAGCCGCCAATATTTTGCCCTAGCCAACCAGCTTGATAAGCATTTTCAATCGCTCTAGCTAATATCTCTTTGGTATACGGGTATTCACTGCGTAAATAAATATAACCCTTTGTGGCTTGAATAGATGCACCGCAAATAATCATACCTTCAATCAGCGCCAAGGGGTTGGTTTCCATCACCAAGCGATCGGAAAAAGTACCACCATCGCCTTCATCAGCATTTGCTGCAACATATTTTTGGTCGGCTTCAATACCTAAAGTGGTTTTCCATTTAATCCCTGTGGGAAATGCAGCACCACCGCGCCCGCGCAAACCAGACTTTAGCACCCAATCGACAGATTCATCACAGCCCAATGAGCAAGCTTTTTTAAGCCCTTCAAATCCGCCCTTGGCGATATAACCATCAATAGATAAGGGATCGCAAATGCCTGCCTTAGCAAATATATGGCGGGTTTGCTTTTTGAAGTAATCATGTTCTTCAATCAAACCAATGCATTTATCATGGCCAAAATCTGTTTGAAAGTTTGCTGCAATTAGTGAGTCAACATCTGCATCGACAATGTTTGAATAGCCAACGCGGCCTTGGTTGCTTTCGACTTCAACCAATGGTTCAAGCCAAGCTGCGCCGCGTGATCCATTGCGAATGACGTTAAAACCTGCTTTTATAAATTTATCGGCTAACTCATCGGCACCGACCGAAATGCTGGCAGTATCTCTTGGTACATATACCTTGTTCATTTGGCTGCTCCAATGATCGTTTTTAACCGCTTCGCACTCAAGCGTCCATATATTTTCCCATCAACCAAAGCCGATGGAGCAAGCGCGCAATTGCCTAAGCAATAAATAACTTCTATAGCTACATCTTGGTCCATGCCGCATTCAACATCAGACAACATCTTCCTTGACCCCATGGACTGGCAGGCTTCTGATTGGCAAATCTTTACGATTTTTTTGGCAGGTGGATCGCGTCTAAAATCATGATAAAAAGTAACCACGCCATATACTTCAGCACGTGAAATATTCAGACTATCTGCAATAATTTGGTAAGCAGCCTCTGGAATATATTTATTAAAAGCTATAATTGCATGTAATATTTCAAGCAACTGATCTGGTGCATTATCATATTCTGCGCAGATAGATTTAATTTTTGTGCGAATTGGATGCATGTCTAAAATACTAACCATTGTCATTTACCCCTCAACAATCAACTCAACATGCAGATATTCATGATGACCTCTTGATGATATCACAAAATCAATAGTTTTAAATCGTTTTAATCTGATACAGAATTAACAATAAATAATAAGAATTTTCAAGCTCGATACCGAAGAATCTACCGTCACAAAAGAATATTTTACCAGCACACTCTCAAAATTGACTAAAATAAAGCATGAGCTTTTCGATAACCTACTCCGGGTACTGGATTAAATGAGGATTTAATTCCCGTGACATCTACAATATGCACATATTTTGAAACCTTAAACCATAATATAATTAAATTTGAGTATTTGCTTGCACAGATGTAACAGCAATCATCACCACTATGTCATCTACTGAGCAGCCGCGCGATAAATCATTTGCTGGTTTTGCTAACCCTTGCAATATAGGGCCTATCGCTTGCAGGCCACCTAATTGTTGGGCAATTTTATAGCCAATATTTCCCGCTTCCAAATTAGGGAAAACAAAAATGTTTGGCCGCTGTGCAAGCAGACTATTGGGCATTTTTGCAGTTCGAATTTCGTTATTAAATGCTGCATCAAATTGAATTTCACCATCAATAACAAGTTGCGGTTTGGAAGTTTGAACAATCGTTACCGCATTTTTCACCTTGTCGACAAGCTTATGTTCAGCACTGCCATTGCTCGAAAATGATAACATTGCAATTCGCGGCTGCTCACCTATCAAGTTCTGGCAAGAACTGGCCGATTGAATTGCAATTTCTGCTAATTTACTGCTATTTGGCGTAATTTGCAAAGCGCAATCAGCAAATATCATCCCACCTTCAAAGCCATTACTAGCTGCCAAATCGCTACCCTTTGCGCAGCCCAACATAAGAAAAAAACTAGAAACAATTTTGCTGTTTTTATTTTTACCTATAATATGCAATGCCTGCCTTACTGTATCTGCCGTGGTCTCAACCGCTCCAGCAAGAGTGCCGTCGGCATCTCCTTGGTCAACCATTATTGCAGCAAAAACCAAGGGGCTTTTAACAACATTTAGTGCATCTTCCATACTATATTTATGATATTTGCGTTTGGTCTTTAGGGCGGCGGCATAATCAGCAAGTTTGTTACTGCAACAAGGGTCAATAATTGAGTGAATATAATGACTAACTCCTTTATTGGTGAGGTTTTTTCCAATGATACCCACATTACCAAGCAAGGTGACCTTTGCCAAACCTTGCTTAGAAGCAATAACTGCCGCTGCTAGAACACGCTCATCTTCACCTTCGGCTAGAACAATATGTTTTAGACTTTTTCGAGCATTTTCAAAAATATGTTCTAGCAGGCGCATAAAAACCCTTTATTGAAGCGAGTCATTTTAAATATTTCAGATCATCTTGTTTTATTGCGGCCGCATATCAGATGCCAATATTTCGCAAACTTTGACAGGTTTTTTCATCGCATCACGTCTAAATGGCTCACCCAGCTCTTGATTAAGTATAATTTCAATAAATGTTGTGACACCTGCTTCTTGCTCCTTACATGCCAGCCTCAGCGCTTCTGAAATCTGATCCATATTATTAACCTGCACACCTTTAAGACCACATGCACGTGCTATTTCTGCATAGCTAAAATCATCATTTAATTCGGTACCAACAAAATTATTATCATACCAAAGCGTGGTATTGCGTTTCTCAGCACCCCATTGGTAATTTCTAAAAATAACCATGGTCATCGCAGGCCATTCCTCACGGCCAATCGAGGTCATTTCATTCATCGAAATACCAAAGGCCCCGTCACCTGCAAAGCCCACAACTGGCGTTTCTGGATTGCCAATTTTAGCACCCAAAACTGCAGGAAACCCATAACCACAGGGGCCAAACATACCTGGAGCCAAATATTTACGCCCCTGTTCAAAGCTTGAATAAGCATTACCAATCGCACAATTATTGCCAATATCGGAGGAAATAATTGCATCACTTGGCAATGCCGCACTAATTGCACGCCATGCCATGCGGGGGCTTAAATGATCTGGTTGGCGGTTTCTTGCATCCTCATTCCAAGAAGTACCAACATCATCATCTTCATGATCCATAGAGGTTAACAATTGCTGCCAAGCTGATTTGGTTTGACTAATCTCATTTTCGCGCTCTTGCCTGCCTATGTCACCCGCTGTTGGTTCAAGCAGAGATAATATTTTGGTTGCAACCATTTTTGCATCGCCTTGAATACCAACTGTCACTTTTTTGGTCAATCCAATGCGATCAGAATTAATGTCCACCTGAATGATTTTTGCATCTGTTGGCCAATAATCCAAACCATAGCCTGGCAGGGTCGAAAATGGGTTAAGCCGTGTGCCTAACGCCAAAACCACATCAGCTTTTTGTATCAACTGCATTGCAGCTTTTGAGCCGTTATAGCCAAGGGGGCCGCAAGCTAGTGGATGAGCACCAGGGAAGGCATCATTATGTTGATAACCGCAACATACAGGTGCACTTAGCCGCTCAGCCAACATTTTGGATACTTCAATTGCACCGCCAATCACCACGCCCGCACCATTTAAAATTACAGGGAATTTTGCTTCTGAAAGCAAAGCTGCGGCTTGTTTGACCGCATCATCACCCCCCTGAGGCAATTCCAGTTTTACAATTTGTGGTAGTTCAATATCTATCACTTGGGTCCAATAATCACGTGGTAGGTTAATTTGGGCTGGCGCACAGCCACGCCAAGCTTTTTCAATCACCCTGTTTAATACTTCAGCCACCCTTGATGGATCACGCACTTCTTCTTGGTAACAAACCATGTCTTGAAATAATGCCATTTGGTCAACTTCTTGAAAACCACCCTGACCGATTGTCTTATTAGCAGCTTGCGGGGTTACCAACAGCATTGGCGTATGGTTCCAATAAGCGGTTTTTACTGGTGTAACAAAATTGGTAATGCCTGGGCCATTTTGAGCAATCGCCATACACATTTTACCAGTGGAGCGGGTAAAGCCATCAGCAATCATACCTGCCGTATATTCATGTGCGCAATCCCAAAAACTAATTCCTGCTTTGGGGAAAAGGTCAGAAATTGGCATCATTGCCGAACCAATGATGCCAAATCCATGTTCAATGCCATGCATTTGCAAAACTTTAATAAACGCTTCTTCGGTTGTCATTTTTGTCATTTTATTTCCACCCTTTTTATAATTTTGTATCCTGCAATTTTTTTACTTAGTGATAGACACATTGATTACAATAATGTCTTCAAGTTTTGCTATCTGTCAATAGGCAGGATGTCTGCTTAGATATAACGAGACTTTAAACGCATATTGAAACACCAATTTGTTTTTAATGCTATTTTAAAACTTGACGATAGACAGCTCACCATGCGATTGTTATAGCCAGATTGAATTTTATTTAATGCCAGATTTTAAGGTCACTAAAAACCCAATGAAAAATAACCAAACTGCTATTTCTTCTGACTTTTTTTTTATTGATCGTAATAGTTCATTGTCGTTACAGGTGCAATTAATTAGCCTAACTGTCTCGATCATTTTAGAAAAAAATTTGAAATATGGCACACGGTTTCCCTCCACAAGGGTTTTAGCAAAGTACTTAAATATATCAAGACTAACAGTCAGTCTGGCTTATCAAGAATTGGTTTCACAAGGTTATTTAGTAGCCATACCAAAATCTGGTTATGCCGTTGCAGAAGACGCACCTAAAAAGCCTTTAAAAAGCAACTTGGAAACCGCCAATAAAGTTCAAGTAAATTGGTCTGATAAATTAAAACCTAAGCTTAAAAACCGTCGACAAATCATCAAACCAAATGATTGGGATCAATATCCCTACCCATTCATTTATGGCCAGATGGATAAAAAATTATTCAACCACACAGCATGGCGAGAATGTGCAAGACAAGCTTTTGGCGCAAAAGATTTTAGCAAGGTCGCTGGCGATTGGGCAGCGGAAGATGATGCCATGCTAATTGACTATATTTGCGCTCGCACATTGCCAAGGCGCGGCATTGATGCCAAACCTGAAGAAGTGTTAATCACTATGGGTGCACAAAACGCTCTTTGGCTTGCTGTTAATTTATTGAGCTGCAACTGCAAACAAAAAGCACTGTTTGAAGACCCCGGATACCCTGACATTGTCGAAATGTTACGAAGGTCTGGCATGGAAGCAGTTGCAACAAAGGTAGATGAGCAAGGTTTTAATCCAGATTTAATACCGCTTAATACGGGCTTGGTTTCAGTCACCCCAAGCCACCATGTGCCAACTGGTGTTACCATGCCAATGGCACGCCGCAAAGCGTTGATTAAAAAATCTGAAGAGGATGATTTTATCATCATTGAGGATGATTATGAGTTTGAACGCAGTTTCTTAGCACCAGCAAGCCCAAGTTTAAAATCGATGGATAACAGTGGGCGAATTATTTATATAAGCAGTTTTTCAAAATCTATTTTTCCAGGGTTACGCCTTGGTTATATGGTTGCACCAGAACCATTTATTAAAGAGGCTAGAGCGCTTAGAGCATTAATCTTGCGCCATCCCCCAGGTCATTTACAGCGTATTACAGCTTATTTTTTAGCACAGGGATATTATGATGCGTTGATTGTAAAAACCCGCCAGCGGTTTAAGCAAAGGCATGAGATATTGGTGCAAAGTTTAGATCTACACGGCATTAAAATAGCGAGTGGAGCCCGCCATGGTGGTAGTAGTTTGTGGATTGAAGGCCCGAAAAATTTAGACAGCTCCCAATTATCAAAGGCATTGCGTGATGATGGTGTCTTAATAGAAGCGGGAAAAGCATTTTTTGAAAACCCGCAGTTGCCTTGTTCGTTTTTTAGACTGGCATATTCTTCAATATCGACTGACAAAATTCCAAAGGGTGTTAGCATAATTGCAAATCATTTAGGTATTTAGGTATTTAGGTATTTAGGTATTTAGGTATTTTGCTTTAATGCAGTGACTTCTATTTCAACCTTCATTTCATCGGTTAACATACCTGCAATTAATAACATTGCAGCAGGGCGGATGTCACCAAAATATTGTCCAAATATTTTAAATGCCTCATCGCTATATGCTCGTTCCGAAAGAATATAATTCACCCGTACAACTTCATCCAAACTAGAATTTGCTTGGACTAGAGTTTCGCTTATCGTTTTAAAACAGTTATGAATTTGTTCACTCAGGCTTTCTGGCATAATCATTTTATTATAGTTATAACCTGTTGTGCCTGATACAAAAACCCAATCTCCCTGTACCACTGCGCGGCTATATCCAGCTTGTTTTTCCATGGGCGAGCCGGTTGTTATTAATTCTCTCATTTTATTCCCTTATCTTATTTTACCGCTTTGTAACATAATCCGCTTTACAATTTCAATTATTCATGGCCTAGATAAAACTCAATTTTTTTAGTTTTTGCTATTAATTATTAAGTGCGTCAAAATGCCATCTTTCATTTAAAAGTAGAAATTCATAAGTTGCTTTTATTTCTGAGGAGAAGCTCATGACTGATAGACGTAAATTTTTAAAACACTTAAGCGCATCCGCTGCGGTGATTACAGCAGGGAATATAATACCAACATCAGCCTTTGCGGCGCAATCCAAATCAGCACTTAGCCTTTATGGGCCACCTGTTGGCCCGTCTGTCACTTTATCGCATATTGCGCAGACAAATCCACTTACTAATTTTGTTGATAAAATTAATTTCAAAGTCTATAAAAACCCTGATATTTTAAGGGCAGGTTTTGTTTCGGGCAACTGGAAGTTAGCCGTAACACCTAGTTATGTCGCGGCCAATCTTGCAAATAAAGACCTGCCTGTCAAAATGCTGAACATTATGACATGGGGTATGCTTTATGTTATGAGCCTAGATGAAAAAATTACTAAGCTAGAAGATTTAGAAGGCGAAAAAATCGCCATGTTTTTCAAAAATGACATGCCTGACTTAGTGTTTAACAAAATAATGAAAGCCAAGGGTTTAAAACTGGGTAGCGATTATGAGCTACATTATGCAGCAACGCCACTTGAAGCAGTTCAATTGCTTATTTCTGGCCGCGTGAAACATGCGGTATTGCCAGAACCCGCCGCAACTGCTGCAATGGTAAAGGCAAAAAAAATACTTGATAAGAACATTTATCGCGCCATATCACTTCAGGACGAATGGGCAATTGTTAATAATGGCAATGGTCGCTTTCCGATGGCGGGTGTTATGGTGCATGAAGACTTATTGCAAGCTACGCCTGAATTAATCGAAGCCTTTCATCATCAATGTGCCGTAGCAACAAGTTGGGTGAAAAACAATCATGCGAAAGCAGCATTGCAAGCTTCTAAAGTTTTAGGTATGGCAGCGCCAATCATTCAAAAGTCCATTCCAAACACCCATTTAACCACAGAACGGGCAAAGGATATCAAAATAGAATTGGCTCGATTTTATGAGTTATTAGCAGAAGAAAACCCAAAGATCATTGGCGGTAAATTACCCGATGATAATTTTTATATTTAGCATTAAAGCCCCACAACATGCAAAATTTAAAACAAATATTAGCTAATATTCTTCATTACTTATGGTCTGGCTGGGGCGGAGTTGCAAGCCTTTTCTTGCTGCTCGCCAGTTGGGAATATGGCCACCTTAAAATGGGTTCGCTCATCTTACCATCGCCAAAAGAGAGCCTCTTAGCGCTGCATATTGCACTGGTTAATGAGCAAGCATTCATAGATATTTTAATTACCTGCAAACGGGCTTTTTTTGGGTTTGGAGCCGCAGCGATACTTGCATCTGCCTCTGGTATTTTAGCGGGCATTTCGATGACCACATCAATGGCACTAAGACCAATCATTACCTTTACTATGGGTGTACCGCCAATTGCATGGATTATTCTTGCGCTCATGTGGTTTGCTAATGATGATATGACAGCAGGGTTTACGGTATTTGTTGTGATATTTCCTATTATTTTTGCGTCGGCAATGCAAGGCATGCGAATGCGCAGAGCAACGCTTAATGAAATGGCTAATATCTATCAATTATCGCTTTGGCAAAAACTGATTCACCTAGATCTCCCGCAAGTTATTAGCTACTTGTTTCCCGCTTGGATAGTGGCGATGGGTATGAGCTGGAAAATTGTGGTAATGGCCGAATTATTAGGCACCAACAACGGCATCGGCGCTGCAATGGCAACAGCGCGAGTAAATATTGATACAGCAGCCACAATGGCTTGGATATTAGTCATAATCGCTATGTTATTATTAATCGAATATTTGTTTTTAGAGCCCATTAAGCGCCATATCGAGAGGTGGAAGCCAAGATGAGCCTACTTAGCGTAAATATTAAAGAATATGGCTATATGCCAATTTACCCAAACATCAGAAACATTCGTTTCGAGGTCAATATTGGGCAAATCATTGCGATTATTGGCGCTTCTGGCAGCGGCAAAACAACATTGCTTAAGTTAGCCGCAGGGTTAATATATCCCCATGACGGTGATGTGATAAACCACTTTAATAAACAAGCTTATTTGTTTCAAGAAACTAGATTATTGCCTTGGAAAAACTGTTTGGATAATATTACATTAAGTCAGTTAGCGAGCAAGGTAGATAAAAAAAAGGCACGTCAATATGCGCTATTAATGGGGCTAAATGACGAAGATTTAAAAAAATATCCCACCGAATTGTCTGGCGGTATGCGCCAGCGCGTTGCGCTTGCTAGGGCATTTATCACCGAGCCCGATTTATTGTTTTTAGATGAGCCTTTTGGCGCTTTAGACTTTATGTTGCGCGAAGAAATGCAACAGTTATTACTAGGCCAAATTGAACTGCAAAAACGAGCCGTTTTAATGGTAACTCATGATTTGGATGAAGCCATAAAATTGGCCGATATGATTATCGTTTTAGGCGGGGAGCCAGCTGAAATTACAAAATCTATTTCCATTTCAAAATCGCGAGAAACTCGAGATGCAGAATATATATTTGTTGAAAAACAAAGGTTAATGCAAATGCCTGAAATCATCACAAGCTTTAAAGTAAGAAATCAATAAAATGTCATACATGCCTTTAAATAACCAGCTTTGGAAACAACATATTACATCAGAAGCATTGCGCCTGATTTTTCCGTTAATTGCATTATATGCCATTTTTGCGATCATTATTTGGACATTAACCTTTACTGGCATTTTTAATTTCAACCCAGCCGGTGATATTATTGCTTGGCATTATTATGACATGCTGTTTGGCTTTACTTATATTGGCCTTTTGGGCTTTATTTTAACAGCAGGGCCTGAATGGGCTAACGTTAAAAAAGTGGCCGGAAAAGAACTAATTTTAGTTGTTATTGCATGGATGTTTTGTCGATTTAGCTTTTGGTTCTTAGAGGTTTTAACAATATATCCAACAATGTTTAGCCATTTATTGCTGAGTGGGTGGCTAATTTGGCGCCTTATTCCATTATTAATAAACACAATGATGAGCCGCCTAATCCTTACTATATCTGCATTATATTTGGCGCAAATATTGTTTTTTGCTACTCATTTAGAGTGGGTCGAAATTAGTCTATTATCTGTTTCTAGGCTGACAGCGGGCATATTCGTTATTATGATATTACAGGTGCTAAAACCAATTTCATTGGTAATAATGAATGATAGTATAACGCAAAAACATATTGATGAGGTATTTATTCCACGACCGCCGCGTAGGCGATTTGCTATTTTTTGCCTAGCTTTATTTATAGCAATTGATTTCTCAACCACCAATGCAATGTTTATAATCTCTGCAGATTTAGAGGCCTATATAAGCTTTGCAGTGATGGCATCCTTGCTAAATATTTTAAACGATTGGCATATAAAAAATTCCATATTTTCAATATTTGCGATGCCACTCTACCTAATTTATTGGTTTATCGCTATTGGAATGTTGATTTTTGGGCTAGAAAAACTAGCAATTTTTGACTATTTATCTATGGCAAATGCCGAATTGCATGCCCGTCATTTAATCTTTATGGGCGCGATTGGCTTAGCAATATTTATGGTTCTACTAATTGCTGGTAGACGCCATACTGGCAGATCATTAAATTTATCTATAAAAATAAAATTTGCTTTATTGTGCATTATTTCATCGGTAATTAGCCGTGGTTTGATGCCGATCATTCTGCCTGATCAAATTGAATTGATTTACCAAATTTCGGCATTATTTTGGGTCCTAGCTTTTAGTTTATATTTAAGTGAGTTTTTACCATTTTTCTTACGAAAAAATCTATAATTGAGTAATATTATTTGATATTTCTCTGGTTAACCAATCACGAAATTTAGCAAATCCTGCAATTTCATCACTATATTTCGGGTATATTAGGCAATAAGCTTGTTCAGCCAGCAATCGGCGTTCGGAATATAATACCAAACCGCCAGATGACAATTCTTTTTTTACCAATATTTCAGGCACCAATGCAACACCAAGCCCTGCGATAGCTGCATTAATTAGCATATCAAAATGGTCAAACCTAGCGCCTCGTAGTATTTCGCGGTGGTCAATTTGAGCATGTTTAAACCATTCAAGCCATAATGTTGGGCGCGTGGCCTGCTGTAAGAGGGGTAATTTTATCAAATCCTCATCGCTTAATTCAGCTTGGTTTTTTAACATTTTTGGCGATGCAACAATTACCAAATATTCTTGCATTAATTCAATTGTCTCAGTGCCTGAACTCCGATGGTTGCCGCGGCCAATAGCTGCATCGAATGGGTCAATTTCAAAATCTACCGGGTGCAAACGCGATGCAATGTCAAAAGTAACATTTGGCGCAATTTTCTGAAAATTACTTAATCTTGGGATGAGCCAACGGTTGGCAAAGGTTGGTAATATTGCCAAGCGCAAAACTTCGCTATGACCACCGAATGCCATCACAGACATTGCAGCTTCATCCAAATCAGTTAACAATTTTTTTGCATCATATTGCAGCGCCCTACCCGCATCAGATAATACAAGCCGCTGTTTGATTCGATGGAACAACCTCACACCCAATCGCTCTTCTAACGAATTGATGGAGCGGCTAATAGCGCTTTGAGTAAGGTTTAGAGCGTGAGCTGCTTTGGTTGTTGTGCCAAAAACAATACAGGCAGAAAAAGCCTGTAATTCAATAATAGTAGGTAAATATGATTGTCGCATAAAATCTCCCAACTAATCACTACCATAAAAAATCATTAACTGCACTTTATTTTTATCATAAAAATTCATTAACTGCACTTTATTTATTGTTATAAATTTATCTTATGTTACGCTAATATAGGCATAATAGACTAAATCAATGAACCATTAAAGTATGAGTGACGACAATATGAGTGACGACAATAAGAGACCCGTATTAAAAACCAAAGACCAACCTGAATTACAAAATTTCCGTTGGGAAGACCCGTTTTTATTTGATGACCAGCTTGATGATGAAGAGCGGATGATAAAAGACAGTGCGGCAGCTTTTGGTGCTGAACATCTTGCACCACGCGTTGAGCAAGATTATCTAGAAGAACGTAGTGACCCAAATATTTTTAAATTAATGGGCGAGACAGGCCTACTTGGCGTCACTTTGCCAGAACAATATGGCGGTGTTGGTGCCTCTTATGTGTCTTACGGTCTTGTAGCACGCGAAATTGAACGGATTGACAGCGGCTATCGCTCTATGATGAGTGTTCAGTCCTCTCTTGTTATTTACCCAATTTACGCTTATGGCAGTGAAGCGCAGCGTAAAAAATATTTACCTAAACTTGCTTCTGGACAATGGATTGGTTGCTTTGGTTTAACCGAACCAGATGCTGGATCAGACCCCGCTGGCATGAAGACCACCGCCAAAAAAACCGATAATGGTTATCTGCTTAATGGTGCAAAGATGTGGATATCCAACAGCCCAATTGCAGATGTATTTGTGGTATGGGCAAAATCTGAGGCACATGATGGGAAAATCCGTGGGTTTATACTAGATAAAGGCATGAAAGGCCTTAGCGCACCAAAAATCGGCGGTAAATTATCGCTTCGCGCCTCGATCACTGGTGAAATTGTAATGCAAGATGTTGAAGTAACCGAAGATGCGTTATTGCCACATGTATCTGGCCTTAAAGGACCATTTGGCTGTTTAAACCGAGCGCGTTACGGCATTGCTTGGGGCGCTATGGGCGCAGCCGAAGATTGCTGGTTACGTTCGCGCCAATATGGCCTTGATCGCATTCAATTTAACAAACCATTGGCAGGTACGCAATTATATCAAAAGAAATTAGCTGACATGCAGACCGATATTAGTATGGGCTTACAGGCGGCTTTGCGTGTTGGACGTTTATTTGATCAAGCCAAAGCTGCACCAGAAATGATTTCAATGATCAAACGAAATAATTGCGGCAAAGCTTTGGATATTGCGCGTCAAGCCCGTGATATGCATGGTGGCAATGGCATTCAAATTGAATATCATGTCATGCGCCATTCACAAAATCTTGAAACAGTTAACACCTATGAAGGCGCACATGATGTACATGCACTCATTCTTGGGCGTGCACAAACTGGCATTCAGGCATTTTTCTAGCATAAATTAAAGATCGGGCATTGTGATGAAACAGGGTTATCCGCTTAGCGGCATAAAAGTATTAGATTTAAGCCGCGTTTTAGCGGGGCCATGGGCGAGCCAAAATCTGGCCGACCTTGGCGCCCAAATTATCAAAATTGAAAACCCAAAAGGCGGTGATGACACTAGAAAATGGGGGCCGCCTTATGTTAAAAACAGCCAAGGTGAAGCTGACAAAAGAATGTCGGCCTATTTTAGTGCTGCAAACCGTGGCAAACAATCACTAACCGTCGACATTGCATCCAAAGCAGGCCAACAGCAAATTCTTGACCTGCTTGCAGACTGCGATATCCTGATTGAGAATTTTAAAGTTGGCGGCTTAGAAAAATACGGTTTAGACCATGTAAGTTTAACAAATAAATTTCCAAAGCTGATTTATTGCTCAATCACTGGCTTTGGTCAAAGTGGCCCAGACGCGCATAAATCTGGCTATGATTTTATGATCCAAGCCATGGGTGGGTTAATGAGCATCACTGGCGATCAAAATAGCGGACCATTAAAAGTTGGCGTGGCAATTACCGACCTGTTCACCGGCATGTATGCCGTTACCGCCATTCAAGCGGCCTTAATTGAGCGCCATAATTCTGGGCTTGGTCAGCATATTGACTTAAGTCTATTTGATTGCCAACTCGCCATGCTTGCTAACCAAGCAACCAACTATTTAAACAGTGGAAATTCGCCAAAAATGATGGGAAACCAACATCCAAATATTGTGCCTTATCAATCATTTAAAACCCTAGATGGACATTTTATTTTAGCGGTGGGTAATGACAAGCAATTTGGTGATTTTTGTCGATTAGTTGGAACAAACTGGGCGGAGGATGCATTATATAATAGCAATGAATTGCGAGTTACCAATCGCGCTCAATTGGTGCCCTTAATTGAACATGAAACCGCTCAAAAATCTACCAATTATTGGCTAACTGAATTGGCAAAACTCAAAGTACCAGTTGGCAGAATTAACAATATAGAACAGGCTCTAAATGAACCACAAACCAAAGCCCGCAATATGATTATTGAACAAGATTTGGATAATTTTGGCACAGTACAAACGATCGCCACACCGATTAAAATGTCACGTTCAAAGACGGGGGCAAACACTGCCCCACCACTATTAGGCCAGAATGATAAATCTTAGCTTAGCTTTAAGTTCTAGCTAGAGAGTTAGGTCTATCTCAGTTAGCCATGTCTAATTCTTCACCTAGTTTAAATCCGTACATAAATGTATCCTCCAAATCTGCATCCGATATATTGGTCAAGATAATGACCCCAACTCGGTTGTTTGGATTTATACCAATTATAGTGGATGTGCCAGTTTCACCACCTTCATGCCCCCAGATTTTATCCTCATACCCGATTAAAAAGGAGTGTAATCCAACGCTATTGTCAATTTTTTTAATTTGTTGACTGAACATTTCAGCGGTAGTTTCTGGTTTTAAAATCTGAGCCCCTTTATAATTACCGCCATTGCCAAGCATTGCTAAAAACTTATGCATATCTTGCGCATGAGAACGCAGCCCTCCATTGGGGTAGTCGGTAAATGTATAATGCTCAACAGCTTTTCCATCTTCATATGGGGTTACGATGCGAGTTTTTATATTTGCCAAATGCCAGTGGCTATCATCCATTCCCAATGGCTTGAATATATTTTTTCTGGTATATTCAGTAAACGACATTTTAGCAATATTCTCAACCAACACTCCAATTAATGCACTGCCTATGTTAGAATAATTATAAACTTTACCCGGATTAAATTCATGAAAATTGTGTTTCATATCGTAAAATTCACCATCAGTCGAAAAGTAATTACTCATAAAATATTTAAGTTTTACAGGGCTGTCTTCACCAGAGTAATATTGACCATCCATTGCAGGCCCATCGGCAATGGATGATGTATGGGTCAATAACATTCTAAATGTCACCTTGGTGTTGTGTCTCGGTATATTCACCTCAAATGGCAAATAATCATTAATCGGGTCATCCAATTTAAACAAACCTTCATCATATAACTTTAACAGCGCGGCGCCTGTTACCATTTTAGAGACCGACGCCATTAAAAATACATCCTTTTTATTGAGTCTTTGCTTGTTGGCAATGTTTGCCAAACCAAAATATCTTTCAAATAACACCTTCTCACCTTTAAACACCAATACTGCATAGGCGGGAATTTCTTGTATTTGCATTTGTAGTTTTATATGTTGTGTAAATTTACCTGTCAGCTCATTGGCCTTAACAGGCAGCATTAGGAGTAGAATCGATATAACTTTGACAAATAATTGAAGTAATTTCATATTTACCCTTACGCAAATGATGGTCACATACTAGCCTATATGGTGTCACATAAATGGGTCTACTTCCATTAAAAACTCAAAATGTAGTAATATCTGATTCATCACTATTGTTTCAGCCATAGCTGACTTAAATTTCGCCCCGCAATTTATATGGCGGGACGATTAAAACTATATTCTAATATTTTGGGGCAGTCTCAATGTGAGAGAATTCTGGATAGGCTTTTAAACCTAGCTCCACTTGGTCAAGACCAAGTCTTTCTTGCTCCTCACTTACCCTAATGCCAATGGTCGTTTTAAGTACCCACCAGAAAACCGCAGAAACAGCACAGACGAAAACACCAATTGCAATAACACCAATAGCCTGTGTGCCAAAACCTGTTTGAACATTACTTAATGGCACGATAAGCGTTCCCCAAATACCGCATAATAAATGCACTGGGATTGCTCCAACCACATCATCAATCTTCAAACGATCCAATAGGGGAACGGAGATGATCACAATAAAAGCCCCAATAGAACCAATGAATACAGCCTGGGAAATGGATGGTGATAAGGGATCTGCAGTGATGGATACCAAGCCAGCCAACGCGCCATTAAGCGCCATGGTTAAATCTACCTTTTTATACAAAAGCTGTGTCAAAACTAATGCTGTAATAGTGCCAGCAGCGGCTGCCATATTGGTGTTTGCAAATATTTTTGCAATGGCGATTGCATCTGCAGCAGAGCCTAAAGCTAATTGAGATGCACCATTAAACCCAAACCAGCCAAACCACAGTATAAATGTACCTAAAGTCGCAATAGGCAGATTTGACCCTGGATATGGCGTGATGCAAATCTTACCGTTAACCTCCCGATATTTACCAAGGCGCGGACCCAAAAATACGGCACCCATTAAAGCTGCCCAACCCCCTACACTGTGAACTAAGGTGGAGCCGGCAAAATCTGTAAATCCGAGCTCAGCCAACCAGCCTCCACCCCAAACCCACGAACCGGTCACTGGGTATATAAATGCAGTTAACACGCCCGAGAAAATTAAAAAAGGCCATAATTTTATTCGTTCTGCTAACGTACCAGAAACGATAGATGATGCAGTCGCACAAAATACCATTTGAAAAAACCAGTCGGCATAAGCACCATAATTGGCACTGAAATCACCACTTATTGCAGCGCTATCGTCGGGTGAAAATATTGATAGTTTACCAAAATAACCGCTACCAAAACCTTGATTGACATTGTTATACATCAGCTCATAACCAACCAACCAAAACATCAGACCAGACAAAGCATATAGAGAAATATTCTTAGTGCAAATGGTTGCTACATTTTTACTGCGTACCATACCTGCTTCTAACATAGAAAACCCCGCTGCCATGAACATCACTAAAAACCCACCTATTAAGAATAACAGTGTGTTAAATACAAAACTGGTTTCCGCTGGCGTAATTTCTGCTGCTTGAACAGATTGAGTTAGACCTATAATGCTGAAGCCTAACACTATACTTCGATATTTGAATTTTTTCATTTTGAACAATCTTATTATTATATTGGTTACAGTATGCAGAGTTAATAATATAATTTTCACCCCGCATAATAATCATTTCAAGATTGATGCCAGCTTTTACAACATCGTTAATAGGTTGATTTATATTAACTATTTAAGCGCGTCATTATTCCAACTCCTTTTAAGTGATTAAATTTTAGCCGATTTGTTATATATGTTTAATATTTAGGCATACATAATAGTGGATAGAAAAACTCAAATCCGCTAGTTTAAAATCAAAAAAGGAAAACCATATGTCCATTTGGAAAACTAAAATTGACCCCAATATTATCAACCAATTCCACAATAAAACAGCAATGAAGGTTTTGGGTATTGAAATAACCGAAATGGCTGACGATTGCTTAAAGGGAAAAATGCCAGTTGATAGCCGAACCCACCAACCAATGGGTGTATTGCATGGCGGCGCGTCGGTGTTATTTGCCGAAACTCTAGGCTCTTGCGCAGCATCTTTTGTTGCGGGAGAAAAATTTATTTGCCTCGGACAAGAAGTTAACGCCAACCATATTAGAAGTGTAAAAGAAGGCTGGGTTTACGGTAAAGCAAAACCATTGCATATTGGCCGCAGTTCACATGTTTGGAGTATTGAAATAAGCAATGAAGATGGTAAATTAGTATGCATATCACGCATCACTATGGCAATTATCCCAAACCCAGAAGGTATAAACAGCTATATCGGTAGCTGAGCTGTAAAAACCAAAACCGCTAGATTTATCATCCAAGCCACCCCAATCACACATAACTGACGCTTTATAGGGCGGTAGAATATTGTCCTGCTAAAGAATTTTCTTCCTCATTATTGTATTTCGCAAAAATTTATGCTTTTTTATAAGCATTAATTACGGTTAATACTCTAATTAAAAGAAGGTTGTGCTTTAATTAATTTTCATGGAATAATTGCCTTGTCTTAACATAGTGAAAGTCTATCGTCTTGGCAAAATCTGTATTTGCTCAAAATACGGAAATGGATCAAATAAACACTAACTTTATTGGATTTTTAAATTATCAACATTGAGGGAAAGATATAATGAGTAGTGATATTGAAATTGCACGCGCCGCAAATAAATTACCAATTTTAGAAATTGGTGCAAAGCTAGGTATTAACGCCGAAAATCTAATTC
>JADGDI010000001.1:0-23520 GCA_016744975.1 Hyphomicrobiales bacterium
ATTTTAGGCGGTATTGGTGTTACATATCAAAGCAATGGCGTCATAAACCTTGGGGTAATCCGCTCTGGAGTTGGTGCGCGTTTAGGGGTTAATATTGGTTATCTGAAATATTCTGCAAAACCAGATTGGAACCCATTTTAAGTCCAGCAATATATCTTCATATAAATATCAGCATACATGGTTAATATTGTTAATCAGTTGATAACATGGGGAAAGCTAACATTAAACTGCTAAATAGCATAAAAAATTCATCAAAAAAGCCTCTGTAATTCGTTTTTATTAGGATTTTCTACAAAAATATGAAATATTAACATCATTTATTCAATAAGATAACTCAATTTGAGAAATTAATGTTAACTTCTGCGCTCATATATTTTGTCCTTGGCTTTGCTATCGCAAGTTTACTTGCAATATTATTAAGCCGATTGCTATTTGACCGCGCCTATAAAAAAGCTGAAAAGCGCCTACGCGGCCAAATACCGCTCAATAAAGCTGAACTTGAAGCCGAACGTGACCGTTTGCGTAGCGAATATGCCATCAATTTAAATAAATTGGAGCATAAAGTAACATTAATGCAACAAAGTGAATTGGCATTGCGCATTGACTATAACAATGCTCAAGAACATAAATTAGCAACCTTAAGTAGCCTAGATAATTATATCAAAAAATCAGTGCGTTGGCAGGAAGCACATGACAACGCAATCAATGCGATGGGTGTTTTACAAGGCAAAATTGACATTCAAAACCAATATATTAAAGATATCGAAATTAAAGAAGCCGAACGCCAAATCGAACAAAAGAAGTTTGACGATGCGCGCCTTAATTATCAGATTTCCGAAGCTAGATATTTGAAACTAAAAAATGAGCGTGAAGAAAATATTTGGCAAATAAAAAATATGGGTTGGCAATTAGAAGAAGTTTCTAGTCAGTTTGAGAATCAAAGCATAGAATTAAGCGCTATAAAACAGACCAATTCTGTTTATGAAGCTCAGATATCTGAATTCTCAACTAAATTATTACTGCTAGAACAACAAATTCATGCCAAAAACATTACGGCTGATATGTCCGAGAAAGCCATCGAAAATTATAAACAAAAACTAATCAACGCCAAATTGTCAATGCATGACATTCCAATTGGTAAGCGCGCAATTTTTGCAATTAAAACTCGGTTGAGCAATATTCCAAAACTTCACACAGCGCCTAAACCATCAAAACCAATGAATGCCATTTTAAACTCAATCAATACAAATCATATTGTTGGTAAATCGCCAAAAAGCAGCGAAACCATAGCGCGGCCTGATACGTCACCTTTGGATGTTCAAGACGAATTGACTAATCAAAATACGTCAACAATTACCACGCCAAAACTGGTTCATAACGCCGATAAAAACACCACAAATACAACCAAGCTTACCAGCCGCATGAACGCTTTGGCAGGTGATAAAAATAATTAGACAATTTTATTTTTTGTGTGGCACGCCAATTACAAAACGTCCAATTTCATTACCAGCAGTTGCACTTAAAACGACAATTAGACTCTCCTGATTTTCAGAATCCTTAATATAAACGATAATCTTATAATCTTGATAATCCACTTGTTCAATTTGCTGAGTTGCTGTTAACGCAATATTAAAGTCGGCATATTTTTTGCCAACTGGAACGCTTTGTAATATCTCACCATTAGCGCCCGTTTTTTTATCAAACCCAAAAATCAATCCATAGCCTATCGCCAAAATCATGCCCACTATGCCTAGCCCAAGCCCGATTATAATTGCGTATAACCATTTTGGTGGCTTCACAGCTGGAATAATTTGTTCATTTTCTTGCATTTAAACTTGCTCCTACGGCGCCATTGTGCAACATGCAACTATGACCGATAAAACTCAAAATTCTGACTACCATCCCTCGCCTTCAACGCCTGATGATAACAATTCGAATATGCTTGTAACAGATAACCAACATGTTGGTAAGCGATTAGATGTGATTTTGGCACAAGAATTTGGCCATATAAGCCGAACACGGTTAAAGTCGCTGATCAAATCTGGTCAGGTTAGCATTAACAACTTCATTGTCAATAGCCCAAACCATCGGCTAAAAATTGCAGACGTCATTTCAATTACCATTCCTGAACTAGAAGAAGCAGATCCAGTTCCAGAGAACATTCCGCTAGATATCGTTTTTGAGGATGATGATTTAATCGTCATTAACAAATCTTCAGATATGGTAGTTCACCCCGCACCTGGAAACTGGAGCGGCACATTGGTCAATGCATTATTACACCATTGTGGCAACAGTTTATCTGGCATTAATGGTGTTAAGCGGCCAGGCATTGTACACCGACTGGACAAAGAAACCTCAGGCCTAATTGTCGTTGCAAAAAATGATTTAACCCATGCTGGGCTTGCGGCTCAATTTGCTGATCATGGCCGCACCAATAACTTAGAACGCGCCTATCAAGCAATTATTTGGAGTAACCCACCTAAATCTTCAAGCGTTATAGACACACAAATTGGCCGCGCCCCCAATAATCGTATTAAAATGGCCGTATTAAAAACCAAACAAACCGGTCGCCGCGCCATTACCCACTATAAAATTGTTCAAGAATTGGGCGCTCAAGATAAATATGGCAGCCCCGTTGCCAGCCTCATCGAATGCCGTTTAGAAACAGGGCGAACCCACCAAATCCGAGTCCATATGGCGCATATTGGTTGCCCCTTGCTTGGTGACCCACTTTATGGTACGGCATTTCAAACCCGTTCAAAAAAGCTCAATCCCAAAGCTCAGGCAGCTTTAATTACGTTAGACCGACAAGCATTACATGCAAAAATGCTCGGTTTTGACCACCCAATCAGTGGTAAACATTTAAAGTTTGAAAATGAATTGCCAAAAGACATGATGAACCTAAAAAATGCCATTATTAGCAATAATTAACCATCGCAAAACCACTAAAACCAACTTTCATTTTATAAATATAAGAATTAAATTGACCAAGCCCTTTAAAAGCCCGATCATATATTCTATATAAGATGCAACTTATGCTGATGCTTTTAAGGTCAGCAGGCAACACGAGTATATTATGTCGAAGAATTTACCCACCATTTCTAGCGAAGCTGGACTGTCGCGTTATTTAACTGATATTCGCAAATTTCCAATGTTAGAACCAGATGAAGAATATATGCTGGGCAAACGTTTTAAAGAACATGAAGACCGCGATGCGGCTAAAAAACTCATTACATCCCATTTACGATTGGTTGCTAAAATCGCTATGGGTTATAGAGGTTATGGCTTGCCTATTTCAGAGGTTATTTCCGAAGGCAATGTAGGGCTAATGCAAGCGGTTAAAAAATTTGAACCAGATCGCGGGTTTAGACTAGCGACTTACGCCATGTGGTGGATCAAAGCCTCAATACAAGAATATGTCTTGCGCACCTGGTCATTGGTAAAAATGGGCACAACCTCTAGCCAAAAAAAGCTATTTTTTAATTTGCGCCGCATCAAAGGCCAGATCAAAGCCCTTGAAGATGGCGATATGCGCCCTGACCAAGTTAAATTAATTGCCGATCAGTTAAACGTCCCTGAAGCCGATGTCATTTCAATGAATAGACGCTTGTCAGGCGACGCTTCGTTAAATACCCCAATTTCTGCTGATAAAGGCGGTGGTGAATGGCAAGACTGGTTGACCGATGAAGAGGTAACCGATCAAGAAACAGAACTTGCAGAACGTCAAGAGATGGATGCACGGCATAAAATGCTACTGCTCGCGATGGAAGACCTAAACGAGCGTGAAGCTGCAATATTCAAAGCAAGAAGATTAACAGACAAAGCCGTCACGCTAGAAGTATTAAGCCAAGAATATGATGTAAGCCGCGAGCGTATTCGACAAATCGAAGTAAGAGCATTTGAAAAAGTCCAACAAGCCATGCAAAAAATGGCTGCAGACAAGAATGACTAACTTTTATATGCTTGTTAGCAATTAGTAGGTTTAAGGGATAAAGTGCAAATTATTTTAATGCGTCATGGCGAGCCCATGACCAACTTAGACAAGCTTAAAAAACAACGCGTATCCCCTAGAGAACTTGGCGTAATTATAGAAGATTATTCAAAGGTTGAACTCAATAGCAACATACTCCCCCCTACATCTTCTATAAAAATAGCCCAGCAGATAAAGCATATTTACCATAGCGATATGGCAAGGGCGATAAGCTCAGTCGCCTTATTAGGCGTTACCGACAAAGCTTATATGGATGCTCAATTTCGCGAATCCGATATGCCTTATACCCATTGGCAAAAACCCACATTAAACCTATTCACATGGGCAATTATATTTCGTGTTGCATGGCTGTTTGGGTTTTCGAGAAATGGCGAACCTATAAAACACGCCAAAAAACGTGCCTTTAAAGCCGCCAATATACTCAGCCTTGCTGCCCATGAACATGGCAGCACCATGTTACTTGGGCACGGCATTATGAATCGTTTAATCGCAAAAAAGCTAACCCAAGCCGGTTGGAAAATGCGTACGCCACATGCCGACAACCATTGGCAATTTAGTGTTTTTGAGAAAAATTAAACTCACTCAAAAGCCTAGTCAATGCTACCCTCACCAGAAGATGCAATCAACGTCGCATTACCGCCCGCTGCTGCCGTATTATAGCTGACCACTTGCTCACCCATAAATCGAATAAGATAATTTCGACCACCTGCTTTTGGCCCACTGCCACTTAAGCCCATTCCGCCAAATGGCTGCACGCCAACCACCGCACCAATCATGTTGCGGTTCACATAGATATTTCCAACCCTCGCATGGTCAATGATATGTTGCACTTGGGTATCCAGTCGCGAGTGAATGCCAAGTGTTAGGCCAAATCCTGTATCATTAATATCAGCGATTACCTTATCAATTTCAGCACCTTTAAAGCGAATGATATGTAAAATTGGCCCAAATACTTCACCCTTTAATTCGTCCATTTGATTAAGTTCAAAAATATGTGGGGCAACAAATGTGCCATTTAAATCTGGCAGTTCACCAGCAAATAGACATGCCTTATTATTTTTAAAATCTGTAATATGGGCATTAAGACCGTCCAGTGCACGGCTATCAATAACTGGACCAATATCGGTTTCAAGCAAGGTGGGGTCGCCCAACTTAAGTTCTTTTGCCGCCCCTACAATCATTTCAATTTGTCGGTCAGCAATATCATCTTGAATGTATAAAATACGCAGCGCACTACACCTCTGCCCAGCACTATGAAACGCACTATTAATCACATCATCGGTAACTTGCTCGGGTAAAGCTGTGGCATCAACAATCATCGCATTCATACCGCCCGTTTCAGCAATAAACGGTATAATCGGTGCATTTATTTTGCTCGCCAAAACTAAGTTTATTTTTTGCGCCGTCGCCGTCGAGCCTGTAAAGACCACACCCGCTATTTTCTGATGTGCGACCAATTCCCCGCCAATATCTCCTGCGCCAACCACCAGTTGAACCACATCTTTTGGCACACCTGCTTCATGTAACAACTCAACGGCAAATTTAGCCACCAATGGCGTAGCCTCAGCAGGTTTTGCCACCACACAGTTGCCCGTTACCAACGCAGCAGCCACCTGCCCTATAAAAATAGCAAGCGGAAAATTCCACGGACTGATACAAACAAATGTGCCACGCCCCATTTGGCTATACACATTCTCTTCACCAGTTGGGCCTAAATTCATATGACCTTCAACCATGCCATTTCTTGCTTCTACGGCATAATAGCGGCAAAAATCAATGGCTTCTCGCCATTCAGCAATACCATCATCAAGGGTTTTTTTTTCTTTTTCACATAATAAGGCAATGGCTTTATCGCGCTCTGTTTCAAGTAGATCAGCACATTTTTCTAACATCACAGCGCGGTCAGAAACTGGTGTTTTTGACCAAGCATAAAAAGCCAGGTTACCAGTATCCACCGCATCACGCGCCGCTTGCTTAGTTACAAATTCAATCGCCCCAACTTGCCGTAAATCTGTCGGGCAGTAAATTTTTGTTAGTGCCGCATCACCACCAATATTAAGTTGTTTTATATGCGCTGTAACCTTGGTGGTAAATTCTTCAACTTCATCGCGATACCCAAACTCCACCGCAGCAGGGTTATTGCGCGATTCGCCATAGATATGCTTGGGTAAAATAATATTTGCATGGCGTGCTTGTTCGGGCGTACCGATAATTTCTTTCGCATCACGCAGTAATTTACCAACGGGATAGTTTTTATCCCCTGCGGCATGAACAAAGGAACTATTTGCACCATTTTCCAACAATCGGCGAACCAAATAAGCCAATAAATCTTTATGCCCACCTACCGGTGCATAAATACGGCAAGCAATTTTCTCATTTTTTTCGGTCACATTTGCATATAACGCATCGCCCATACCATGCAGACGCTGAAATTCAAACAAATCCTGACCGACTAATTTCATCTCATAAGCCATCTCGATAATCTGCGCCACTGTGCCAGCGTTATGTGTGGCAAATTGTGGGTAAATTCGGCCACAATAATCCAATAATTTCCGCGCTGCAGCACCATAAGCAATATCAGTCATAGGCTTACGGCTATAAACGGGGAAATCCTCCGCACCTTCTAAATGTGCATGTTTAATTTCTGCATCCCAATAAGCTCCCTTAACCAAACGCACCATCATTTTACCATCACATTGCTTGCATAAATCATATATCCAATCAATCACTTGGTTGGCACGCTTTGAATAAGCCTGAATGGCCAAGCCAAACCCGTCCCAGCCGCGCAATGTATCATTGCTAAACACTTCACCAATAATGTATAAACTAAGCTCTAAGCGATCCGCTTCTTCAGCATCAATAGTGAAGTTTAGCTGATATTGTTTGGCCAATAGCGCCAACTCCAGCACTTTAGGGCAAAGTTCCTCAATCACCCGCTCTGCTTGGCGCGCTTCATAACGTGGGTGCAAGGCCGAAAGTTTTATTGAAATTCCTGCATTCTTATATAAATCATCGCCAGATTTTTTACCAATCGCCAAAATCGCATCTTTATAAGACTGGAAATATTTATCCGCATCTTGTTGCGTACGCGCCCCTTCACCCAACATGTCATAGCTGTAGCGATAGGACTTTTTCTCAAGCACTTTAGCGCGCTTAAGCGCGGCTGAAATATTTTGCCCAAGCACAAAATGATGCCCCATAAATTTCATCGCTTGCTTCGTCGCAATGCGTACCGATGGCATTCCAAGGCGCTTAACTACGCCGTTCATAATCGCATGTGGACGGTCTTCTGGCGCAACAATTTTACTGCCCAAAGCCAAAGCCCATGTTGATACGCTTACCAAAGCCGAGCTGTCTTCACTCGTCGCTTCATGCCAGTTTTGACGGCCTAATTTATCTTCAATCAATTTATCAATGGTTAAATCATCAGGCACGCGCAACAATGCTTCAGCCAAGCACATTAACGCCAAGCCTTCTTTAGTAGACAGTCCATATTCTCGTAAAAAATCTTCTAAATCACCAAAACTATTGGCGTCATCTCGCATGGCGTTAACCAGCTCTGCACCGCGCTTAAAAACTCTTTGCTCAAACGCCTCGCCAAAATCGCTTTCCTGCCATAGCTTTGCTGCAACAATCTCATCTTTAGGTGCATATTCAGCGTTAAATTGTCTAAATTTCTGGTTCATCAAAAAGTCCTCCAACATGATTTATTCTCTTTTATCACAATAATGACTATTTTATTCTGGTATTATTCAAGAAATATTCGTATATTATGTGGAAAATTCAAAAATTAGCAAATATTATTTGGTTTGATTAAAATGAAGAATATTGATAATACCGATCGTCAAATATTACGGCTTGTCCAAAAAAATGGCCGAATCTCAAACTCCGACTTAAGTGAAAAAATTCATCTTAGCCCATCGGCGACGGCTGATCGCACAAAACGCCTGCAAAATGAAGGTTACATTAAAAATTACGCCGCAATTTTATGCCCTCAAAAGTTAGATCGCTCACTATTGGTATTTGTTGAAATAAAATTAGACCGAACCAATGATGATGTCTTTATGCGTTTCAACGAAGCGGTTAAAAACTCCCCAGAAGTAATGGAATGCCACATGGTAGCAGGTGGGTTTGATTATTTAGTCAAAGCCAGAGTAAAGGACATGCACGCTTATCGCCAATTTTTAGCAGGTGTATTATTATCATTGCCCAGCATTCGCGAGTCCCACACCTATCCAGTAATGGAAGAGGTCAAAGACGATAATTATTTGCAAATTGATTAGACAAGATCATTGCAAACCCAGAACAAAAACGCTTGGCATTATTCCAAGTTAAACGCCATGAACAAAGCATCCCTATTCGCTTATCGCCAATTGCAATACTAGAGAATGACAAGCTTAAGCAGCACAATAGGCAACCATTACATAAAGTGGCTCCAAAATAATAAAAATTGGTTTAACTCTACCCAAATGCTGGCTTGCAAGTTCTATTTCAAACTTTATTTGCGCAAGCCTTTCTTCACTATGTGATATTTGATTATCAACTTTTATTTCTACAAGTTACAATTGTGCCAAAACCTCCACAATCAATCCCCAAGACTAAAGTCAACTATATAAAATGTAAGTTATCAAGCAAGGTCACCTTCATCTGGTGATGGTACTAAGGTTTGATAACAGATTGACATAAAGGACAAAATAAATGCACCACCAAGCAAGTTAATCATCATCGCCAGTGGCAATGTTATGATGAGCGGCAAACCAACCCCATCAATTAGGCTTACAATTAATGACAATATAAGAATAGGAATGATGCATAATAATGTACCGCCTAAAATTCGCCAGCTATTGCCCTTTGTTGCAGAGAATGATGTCCGCAAATTCATCCGTCTATCGCGCACTGCAATACCTGGAAAAGCAAGACTGAAACGCCCAAAAGCTAGTAACATCACAACCATTAACAAGCCAATAGATACAAATGTGCCAATCATCGCGCCATCAACGGATCCAAAAGCAAATGAAACAGAATAAGCCACTGCCACACTTATTAACACAAATAAAGCATATAAAATAATCGCTAATAATATTGATATAAACAGATATTTCAATTCCAGTTTGCCAAGCCTTATCATCGGCGGGTTTTCATCCAACAAACAAGCTCTGTGCCAAGCAATGGCAATGCCGTAATAAGCCAAAACTCCTAAAACAAACATGGCAACATAGACTGCATTAATAGCACTACCCATAGAGTCTAACGTATCAAAAAGCTTAGTAAATGGCGCCACAGGGTCAGCAGCATCAGGTATTTGGGTATCAACTCCCAATTGCCTAAAGGCCTCAATATAAGCCTCTCCACCCAAAAAATCAAATATTGCCACCAATATAATATACATCACAACCCACACCAAAGCGGCTCGCAATAACAAAGAAATATTGGATAATGTATAGCCAATCGCATCTTTTGCGGTTTCTATAACTGGTAAATGTATCATATTCTACTCCACGATTAATCGTCAAACGGATCCTTAACCATAATGGTATCATCACGTTCTGGGCTGGTTGATAATTGCGTAACCGGACAGCCAATTAATTCTTCAATGCGCTTTACATATTTAATCGCATCACTAGGCAGCTCTGCCCAAGACCTTGCACCTTCAGTTTTACAATTCCAACCTTTAAGTGTTTCATAAATCGGAATAATCCGCTCTTGATCACCCATGCCTGCTGGCAAATAGTCTATCCGTTGACCATCAAGTTCATAAGCAACGCAAATTTTCAATTCTTCAAATGTATCAAGCACATCAATTTTTGTTAAGGCAATGCCCGTAATGCCCGAAATTTTGACCGTTTGGCGTACCAAAACAGCGTCAAACCAACCACAGCGGCGTTTTCGGCTGGTCACGGTGCCAAACTCATGACCGCGTTGCCCCAATTCTTCACCAACCTCATTCAATTGCTCAGTTGGGAACGGCCCTGCACCAACACGTGTTGTATAGGCCTTAGTAATGCCTAAAACATTGCTAACCGCTTTTGCACCAACACCAGCACCTGCCGCAGCTTGCCCTGCAACAACATTGGACGATGTTACAAATGGATAAGTACCATGGTCAACATCCAACAATATGCCTTGTGCACCTTCAAATAAAATGCGCTTACCTTGGCGAACGGCATCATCTAAATATTTCCAAACCACATCAACATAAGGTAGAATTTTTGGTGCAATTTCCATCAATTGATCATATAACAAATCACCATCGACTTCTCTTTCGCCCATACCACGCATTAATGCATTATGGTTATTTAATAAGCGTTCAATTTTACCTTTAAGCATTTGAGGGTTGCGCAAATCCATAACCCGTATAGCGCGCCGACCAACCTTATCTTCATATGCAGGGCCAATACCGCTCTTGGTTGTGCCAATTTTATTATCGCCCAATTGCGCTTCACGTATGGCATCAAGCTCACCATGAAATGGTAAAATCAGTGTCGTATTTTCGGCAATTTTAAGCACATCAGGGCTGACATTAACGTCTTGTGCGCGCAAACGCTCAATTTCTTCAAGCAATGCCCATGGGTCTAGCACCACGCCATTACCAATAATCGATGTCTTGCCCCGCACAATGCCCGATGGCACAAGCCGAATTTTATAAACTTTGCCTTCAACCACTAATGTATGGCCAGCATTGTGCCCGCCCTGAAAGCGTACCACAATATCCGCTCTCTCGCAAAGCCAATCGACAAATTTACCCTTGCCTTCATCACCCCATTGAGAACCCACAACCACTACATTAGCCATAACCATATCCTTTTTCATAAATAGGTCGAAATAAATTGCGGAACCACCCCGCAAGCGCTAGCGGAACCACCCCGCAAACGGACGGACTATAATCCATCGCCTTTCAGATTCCTAATAAAATAACTTAGTCTGTTCAAAACTTTACAAAGTAAAAGTAAATGCGTAGATTGGGCAAAAATCTGATAAAAGCCAAAGTAAAAATAATCTTATGCGTCAACTTATTCTCTCAATATACCGCTATCTTTTCAATCAACCCTATTTGTTACTGGTGTTAACCACCTTGTTTTGGTCGGGTAATTTTGTGGCAAGCCGCACCATCACCGCCGATTTTGGTGCCATAGCCCTTGCCTATGTCAGATGGGGGTTGGCTACTATAATATTAACCCCATTTGCCATTAAATATGTAAAGGCCGACTGGCAAATCATTAAAAAACATTGGCTAATTTTATTGCTAATTGCAACCAGCGGCATCACCATATTTAACACTTTCATTTATATTGGCCTAAGAGACACAACAGCCATAAACGCATTGTTAATTCAATCGCTTGGCCCGCTGATCGTGTTTGTTTGGAGTTTCGTATTATTTCGTGAGCACATTAAGTTTAAGCAACTGCTTGCGATATGCATCTCACTTTTTGGAGTCGCATATATTGTTTTTAAAGGCCAGATTAGCAACATCATGAATTTAAATTTTAATATGGGCGATATTTTAATTATTCTAGCCATCATATTCTATTCTTTATATTCTGCATTGTTAAAAAAGATGCCTAAAATCCATTGGCTATCATTTTTATATATTACTTTTTTAATGGGTGAATTTATGTTAACCCCCTTCTTCATTTGGGATTTGGTGGCCAATGGCAATCATATGTTTTTTAATGGAAAAAGTTTGAGTGTATTGGCCTATGTAGCTATTTTCCCAGCCATTTTAGCCTATATATTCTTCAACCGTGCAGTGTCATTAGTTGGCGCAAATATCGCTGCTAGTTTTTTCCACCTTATTCCAGTTTTTGGTACCATAATGGCAATTATTTTCTTAAATGAAACATTGCAATATTTTCATATGGTCGGTTTTTCGATGGTAGTTTTAGGAATTTACATCGGCACATCCGCTAAGAAAACATGATCAAAAAAAGACGGCTCTTTATATAAGAGCCGCCCAAACTTATAGCAATAATTTATATCTATACTTAAAACTGATGTCTAACTTGCTTCAAAAACTCATCAACTTGGTCACTTAAAAACATTGATTGTTTTGAAATTCCCGAAGCAGAATCAATTAAGCCAGATGCAGAAGCTTCACTGCTTTCTGCGTCCTTTGAAACCGTAATCACTTTATTAGTAACCTCAGTACTACCATCAGATACCTCAATGATAGACTTTGAAATCTCATCTGTAGCAATCGATTGTTGCCCCACAGCATCAACAATTACATTGGTGATATCTGAAACTGAATTGACCGAGGCACCAACTGATTTAAAGCTGTCAATTGACGTGTTTGTTGCCGTTTGAATAGATGCAACCAATGTACCAATTTCATTTGTTGCCGTTGATGTTTGGCTTGCCAAAGCTTTAACTTCACTTGCAACTACGGCAAAACCACGCCCTGCCTCACCAGCACGAGATGCTTCTATGGTAGCATTTAGTGCCAATAAGTTAGTTTGAGCGGCAATATCAGTGATTAAAGCAACAACGTCACCAATTTTATTAACTGATATTTTTAGATCATTCATATTCGTTTCAGTAATTGCAATCTTATCAATCGCCTCACCTATTTGGTTACCGGACAGGCTAATCTGCGTAGAGATTTCGCTAATACTGCTCGAAAGCTCAACAGTTGCTGATGAAACAGTTTGCACATTATGTGATGTTGTACTGGATGCTTTAGAAACTTCTTCAGCATTTGAGCGTGTATTTTGTGCAACAATACCCATTTCATTAGCTGTTTTATCTAAATCTTCAGAGGCTACGCCCAATTCTGAAATAACAGTTTCAACATTATTTTCAAAACTTTGGGTTAAAGAAGTAAATCCACCAAGTCGATCGTCAATCGATTGCATCGCGCTATTAATCACTTGACTGCCCGTTAAGAAAGACCCCGCAAACCCATTGAACATAATTTTTCTATAAAATTTATTTTGGGCGACAGATGCCATAGCAGCACTGGATTCTCGAATATAAGCATCGGTTTTATCAACCACCCGATTAATCGACCAGTATAATTGCGCAACTTCACCGCTATCACTTATATTGGTCAACCGCGTTTCAAAGTCACCTTTAGCAATTAATTCTAGCTTCTCTCGAACTTTCGTAAGGTCTTTGCTAAATTTATGTACCCAAACAGATGCCATGGCCAAAATAATTGCTGCAATACCGCCGATAATAACCGCCAAGTTGCCACTAACTTCACCCGCCAATAAGCCAGAAAATGAAAAACTATTGATACTCAAAGCCAAAGTTATCAATGTGGCTATAAAGCATAAATAAATAGAAGCTTTAATTTTATACAGATAAGATAAGTTCGTCATATGCCACTCCTTGATCAGAAATAAATTTGTTTAACCGTGCTGATGATTGCTCCAGTCCAACTTTTCGATTGCTAGCTGCCTGCTCAATTTCAAGGAGCTCTTGATATAGTGGCGCAATAATATTCTTAACCGTTTCGGCTTTTGGCCGCCGCCTACTAGAGTGATAGGATGTTGTTTCACCCAACTCATTAACACTTGGCGTTACATGGGCGAGCACCCAATAATGATCACCGCTTTTGGTTCGATTATTTACATAAGCAAAAATTTCTTTCCCAGCTTTTAAATAATCCCATAATAATTTAAACACACATCTTGGCATTTCGCTATGGCGAATAATATTGTGTGGCATACCCAATAATTCTTGCTCATTAAAGCCACTGATTTTCATGAAAACGTCATTAATATAGGTAAGCTTACCTTTTAGATCAGTCTTGCTAACAATAATTTCATCAGATTCAAAAAAAACCTCAACACCCGTTAAGCTAGTTTTTATTGTTGCTTTATTATCAGATTGTTTAAATTCTGCCCGTGAATTTACTTTTTCTTTGGTTAACTCTGCTGCTTGTGACATCAAATCCCCAGTTTTAAAATACTTTATTAAGAATAAGTCAAAACAGTTTCAGACTTATATTTAACAAGCATTATACTTGTTAAGTTAATATTGTATAAACCTGAATTAAATAAGAGGGCAAAATGCGCCCTCTCCATACATCACTTATGCTATAGGTTTAGAACTTCAAAGACTTAACTTGTGTAATTTGTTCTATATCAATAATTTCATCAAGGACAGATTGGTCAATGCCAGCATCGATCGCAATTAATGAAATTGCTTCACCGCCTTGTTCAACTCGACCAAGGTTAAAATTTGCAATATTAACTGAGTTTTTACCCAATACTTGCCCCAGTGCCCCAATAAAACCTGCCTGATCCTTATTAATTACATAAAGCATATGCTCAGAAAGTTCGGCCTCCATATTAACGCCTTTAATTTGGATAAACCTAGGCTTACCATCAGAGAATACAGTTCCAGCGACACTTCGAGTTTGAATTTCTGTTTCAATCGTTAGCCTAATATAATTATCATATACACCTTGCTGAGTACGAGAGGTTTCTTCAATCATAATGCCGCGCTGAGTAGCAATAACAGGTGCTGAAACCATATTAACCTCAGGCATTAACGGCCGCAATACGCCCGTGACTACAGCAGCAGTCAAAGCTTTAATATTCATATCCGCAACATCGCCTTCATATTCAATACGAATCGATTTAATCGCATTTTCAGTCAGTTGCCCAGCAAAACTGCCAAGATTTTCAGCAAGCTTAATAAAAGGCAATAATCTAGGAGCTTCTTCTGCGGTTACTGAAGGCGAGTTAAGTGCATTAGAGACCGCCCCATTAATCAAATAATCGCTCATTTGTTCAGCAACTTGCAATGCCACATTAACCTGCGCTTCTGAGGTAGATGCCCCAAGATGGGGTGTACAAATGACATTTTCAAGGCCAAATAGATCATTTTCTTTAGCTGGCTCAACGGCATATACATCAAGCGCAGCAGATGCAACATGGCCAGCTTCAAGAGCAGCTTTAAGTGCAACCTCATCAATCAAACCACCCCGCGCGCAATTGACAATGCGCACACCTTTTTTCATTGCACTTAATGCTTTTGCATCAATAATATTACGCGTTTTTTCTGTCAGCGGTGTATGCAAAGATAAAAAGTCCATGCGTTTTAATAGATCAGCAAATCCAACTTTTTCAACCCCAATTTCAATCGCCCGCTCCTCAGTTAAAAAGGGGTCAAATGCAATCACTTTCATTTTTAAGCCAATGGCGCGATCCGCAACAATGCCGCCAATATTACCACAACCAATGATGCCTAACGTTTTACCCGTCACTTCCACCCCCATAAAGCGGCTTTTCTCCCATTTACCAGCCTGAGTACTGCTATTGGCCAGCGGGATTTGGCGCGCCGTGGCAAGCAATAGTGAAATAGCATGTTCCGCTGTGGTTATACTGTTGCCAAATGGCGTATTCATTACAATAATACCCTTGGCAGTTGCAGCAGGAATATCTACATTATCGACCCCAATACCAGCGCGACCAATGACTTTAAGATTTTTTGCTTGCTTGATAATTTTTTCAGTCGCTTTGGTAGCAGAGCGAATAGCAAGCCCATCATATTGATCGATAATATCGAACAATTCATCTTTGCTAAGGCCAGGGATAACATCCACTTCAACGCCGTTTTTCTTAAATATTTCCGCGGCTTGCGGGTCTAACTTATCTGATATTAATACTTTTGGTGCAGACATTTGTCTCTCCATTATTTTAAATTTTAATGAGCAATTAGTGAATTAAAGATCAGCTTTTGCACTCGCAAATGCCCAATCAAGCCAAAGCATTAACGCCGTGACATCACTGGCTTCAATGGTTGAACCTGTCCAAATGCGTAACCCAGCAGGTGCATCGCGATAACCACCAATGTCTTTTGCAACATTTTCAGCATCCAATAGGCCTGCAATTTTTTTAGCAAATTTAGCCTGCTGGCCAGCATCCAATTTCAAAATGTCAGCGTCAACCACTTTCAAACAAACCGACGTATTGGATCGAGTTTCAATCACCTTTGGTAAAAAGTCCACCCAATCAGTTTTTGCAACCCAGTTAGCAATTTCAGTCGCATTTTTATCTGCCCGAGCAATCATACCAGCAAGGCCACCATTATTTTTTACCCAGTTAAGCGCATCAAGGTAATCTTCAAGCGCTAGCATAGATGGAGTGTTGATGGTTGCACCATTAAAAATGCCATCAATTAATTTGCCATTTTTAGTCAATCTAAAAATTTTAGGCAACGGCCAAACAGGTGTGTAATTTTCCAACCGCTCAACAGCAAGTGGGCTTAAAATAATCATGCCATGCGCGCCTTCACTGCCCAATACCTTTTGCCAGCTATAAGTTACAACGTCTAATTTTTCCCATGGCAAATCAGTCGCAAATACCGCGCTGGTCGCATCACAAATGGTTAGTCCTTGGCGGTCATCAGCAATCCAATCACCATTGGGAACCCGAACGCCAGATGTTGTACCATTCCAAGTAAAAACCACATCATTGTCAAAATTTATTTTTTCAAGGTCAGGCAATAAACCATAGGCTGCAATATGCTGGGTCACATTATCAAGCTTTAACTGCTTAACAACATCGGTTATCCAACCAGAACCAAAGCTTTCCCATGCCAGCATATCAACACCACGTGCGCCTAACATTGACCATAAAGCCATTTCCACCGCGCCAGTATCAGAGCCAGGTACAATACCAATTTTATAATCAGCAGGAATGTTTAAAATGTCACGAGTAAGATCAATCGCTAGTGCAAGTTTTGTTTTCCCAGGTTTTGATCGATGAGAGCGGCCTAAGCAAGCATCTTGTAATGCTTCTAATGACCATTCTGGCCGCTTAGAGCAGGGCCCAGAAGAAAAATGCGCGTTTGCCGGGCGCAAAGCCGGATGTTTAATAACAGTCATGTGTTATCCTTACAGATAATTGCCTCTCGTTGGGGAGAGGTGTCCCACTGACAGAGATATCATCATCGTCAGTTATGTCAAGAATATTTACACATTACGCACTATTTCAACGGATTATTGCGTTAACCAAAATTTTAACCAAAAAAAACGCCTGAAATAATATTATTTCAGGCGCTAAATATCTTATATCTTTTAGAGGCTATTAAAACATATAGCGTATGCCCAATTTTACTTCATGATTTACACTATTAGGGTAGTCAAATTTTTCATCAACAATTACCCCAGGCAAGTTAACCAGATTAACCGCTGAAGCTGCATTTAGTGCAGTACCATTGGTCTGCCCGTCATAAGTTGCTGCTGAGCCAAAAATATTGGAATATTTATAGCCTGCATCAAGCACAATGTTTTTGCCAACTTGCAAAGCAACACCCGCCATAGCAGCCCCAACAAAAGCATAATTACGCTTAAATTTAACACTACCATTGGTGGTCACACCACCTTTTTTATAGGATATATTATATAGAGTATTGCTAAATGCCAACCCCATTCCACCGCCAATATAAGGCGTAATCGGCATGTTTTCCATATCCAAATCATAAAATGCAGCCACCGTGCCTGTCAGATGAGAAGTACGGGCATTTATATTACCAGTCCCGCCCCCAGCTACAAAACCTGTGTCAAACGAGCTATTCCGGCGGTATCCACCACCAGCTTCAACTCTTAAATTAGCAAATTTATAACCAGCATATAAACCGCCAGTATAACCCTTACCAGCAGAGTTCGCAGCAGGAATTAGTGCATTTACCGTGCCTGGATTTATTGGGAGTGCAGCGGTGCGGTTTAAACGAGTAATACCACCAAGTGCATACCCGCCTTCAATTTTAAAATATCCACCATTACAATAGCAATTATCACTCATTTTTTTACGCAACTCAACTTCAGGATAATTTTTGTTATCTTGCAAAAGAGGGTGTTCAGGCAAAGTTGGTGGTAAAGGGCTTGGAACCCCACCAGCAATAGCCGATGAAAAAAATGTCAAAGACACAACGCCGATGGTTGCTATTTTTAGTAAAGCATCTTTTCTTCTGATAAGCATTTGTCTACCTTTTACTGAATCATTTTCTCAACGGTCGCAATCCTTGCAACATCATTGATCGTATTATCAGTAAACAACCATAGTTAAAATACTCTTACTGGATTTGATAAATTTTTAGCTTTTCAAAAATTTTACTAAATCTATTGGATATATTTCTACCCAATCAACTCATAGCAGCGATAATATCATCTACAACTTTTTCAGTAAGTGCAGCATCAGTGCCTTCAGCCATCACTCTAATAACAGGTTCTGTTCCAGATTTCCTAATCAACACTCGCCCTGTTTTAGCAAGGCTTTGCTTACCTGCTTCAATCGCTTCTTTGACAATCGGTTTTGAGAGAGGCTCAACACTATTTCTATCATAACGCAGGTTTTTTAGCACTTGCGGTATAGGCTCAAATCTTTGGCATAAGTCACTAGCGCTAATATCCCGCTCAACCATAATTGAAATGATTTGAATAGCCGCTGTGAGACCGTCGCCTGTCGTGTTATAATCTGATAAAATTATGTGGCCAGATTGCTCACCACCCATATTATAACCGTTCGCTCGCATATGTTCCAATACATACCGATCACCCACCTGAGTACGGATCAAGTCTAGCCCTAAATCATTCGTAAAATGCTCAAGCCCCAAATTTGACATGACCGTTGCAACCACACCAGGTTTACTAAGTAGTTTCTTTTTGTGGAGGTTTTCAGCAATCACTGCCATTAGCTGGTCACCATCAACCAATTGGCCTTTTTCATCTACTATAATAATTCGGTCTGCATCACCATCTAATGCAATACCAATATCAGCCCCATGTTCTAAAACTGTTTTTTGCAACAATTTAGGGGCTGTAGAGCCACAACCTTCATTTATGTTAAAGCCGTTGGGTTGGTTGCCAACTTCAATCACTTCTGCGCCTAATTCCCACAATGCAGCAGGTGCAACTTTATAGGCTGCACCATTCGCGCTATCGACCACAATTTTCAAACCTTCAAAGCGCACATCTTTACCGATGGTTCGTTTGGCAAATTCTATATAGCGTGCATGGGCCGAGTTTATACGTCTTGCACGGCCAAGATCCCTTGGTTTCACCAATACATCATCACTATAATTATCCATCAAATTTTCGATGGCTTCTTCTTTTTCATCGCTAAGTTTATAACCGTCTGGGCCGAATAATTTTAACCCATTATCATGGTATGGGTTATGCGATGCACTAATCATAACCCCTAAATCCGCGCGTAAAGACCGAGTTAACATGGCCACTGCTGGGGTTGGCATGGGGCCTAAAATTAAGACATCCATACCAACAGATGTCAGCCCAGCAACCAATGCATTTTCAAGCATATAACCTGATATTCTGGTATCTTTACCGATCACCACACGGTGACGATGGTTGCCGTTCATAAACACTCTACCAGCACCAATGCCAAATTTTAAAGCCATTTCAGCAGTTATCGGTGTTTGGTTTACCATCCCGCGCATGCCATCAGTTCCAAAATATTTTCTAGCCATTACATACCTTTAAAATTATTCATAGAGAGTTTCATCATGTTAAGAACATGGTTTTGCTGAACCGCATGCCCAATATCATGCATTCTATTAATTTGCACTCCTGAGGCAATAGCCAATTGCATAATTCCCAATGAGCCACCTAGTCGTTGAGTTACATCTGCAGCATTAGAAATTTCGCCAATGAAAGCTTTGCGTGACGTACCCAACAAGACTATCACCCCCAAAGAATGAAAAATAGTTAAATTTTGCAATATTGCCATATTATGTCTTAAAGTCTTGCCAAAGCCAATACCTGGATCAATAATAATATCTGCTTTTCTAAACCCCATTTTAAGCATTAAGTCTATTCGTGACTGCAAATAGTCATAAATCTCAAATAAAATATTTTCATATTGCGGGTTATTTTGCATTATATCAGGTGTACCCTGACTATGCATAATTATCGTTGGGCATTTTTTCTGCAAAGCCAATGCCAAACTATCACCACTATCTTCACCATGATCGGCCATATTAGCTCTGAATTCCAACCCCGAAACATCATTAATCAAATCCGCACCATGCTCTAACGCATAAGCCATCACCATGGCTTTACGGCTGTCGATCGAGACACAAATATTCTTATTTTTCACAAACTCTAATATTGGCGCAATTCGGTCAATTTCTTGCGCTACAGAAATATAGCTCGCGTTTGGCCGTGTGGACTCACCGCCAATATCTAAAATCGAAAGACCGTCATTAATATGCTGGTCGATTTTTGCATCAAAACCATCCGTCAGGTTTATGGAGCCACCATCTGAAAAACTATCAGGCGTCAAGTTAGCAATGCCCATAACATGTGATTTACGCATATCCAAGGCGCATATATCAGAGCGCTTCATAGTGATATTTGCCAATTGTGCGCTAATTTCATCATCATTCAATTCAAGCAATTGCGCAAGGGTAAATATTTTATCCTCCAACTTGTCTCGATATACCACCCGCACCAACCCAAAAGCAATGTTAGAAGCTGCAATCGGTAAGGCCAGCTTATTTTCAATCGCCAACTTAGCCTCTGCACCATAACATAAAGCCATAGGAATAATTAACTTAGAGTATTTTCCCATTTTAATCACCATAGACGCAAAAGGCGCAAAATTGATATTAGATATTTTAACCCATAAAAAAAGACACCTGAAATTCAGGTGCCTCCATTTATAATTGAAAATTAAATTTATGCATCATCTTTTGGTGCATCATCTTTATTCTCATCATTTTTTTCTACTGTTCCTGCTTCACTTGTTGGAACGCTTGCTGTTGTTTCAGGCACAGTCGCCGCGCCAGATTTCTCCTGCGTTTCAACATTTTCTCGGCCAATATCCTCGCCTGCAATTAGTTTTTTAATCTCATCACCAGTCAGCGTTTCAAATTCAAGTAAGCCATTACCCAATAAGCGGAATTGCTTTTCATTATCTAGTAAAATTTTCTTAGCATCTGCATAGGCATCATCAATAATGCTTTTTACTTCAGCATCAATTTCTTGTCTTGTTTTTTCGCTAACTTGGGCTGATGGGGAGCCTTGACCAAGGTAATTCGTACCGCTGTCACCCGCATAATCCACCATGCCTAATTTATCCGACATACCCCATTGCGTCACCATTCCGCGCGCCATTTTAGTAGCTTGCTGAATGTCTGAGGAAGCGCCTGAAGTAATCCGATCATAGCCAACCAAAATTTCCTCAGCAACCCGTCCCGCCATTGCAACAGATAAATCACCATGAAACTTTTCACGGCTATAAGAAATCGCGTCACGTTCTGGCAAACGCATCACCAAGCCTAAAGCTCGCCCGCGTGGAATGATGGTGGCTTTATGCACCGGGTCACAAGCTGGTTTATGTATTGCAACCAGAGCATGCCCCGCTTCATGAAAGGCCGTTAAGCGTCTTTCTTCATCACTCATCACCAATGTGCGTCTTTCCGCGCCCATCATTACTTTGTCTTTGGCATCTTCAAACTCTTGATTGGTCACCACCCGTTTGCCGCGGCGCGCAGCCAACAGAGCAGACTCATTGCACAAATTAGCCAAATCCGCACCGGAAAACCCCGGTGTCCCACGAGCAACCAGACGTGCATTCACATCATTACCCGCTTTGATTTTCTTCAAGTGAACTTTAAGGATCTGTTCACGACCAATAATATCTGGGTTTGGCACTTCTACTTGACGGTCAAATCGACCTGGGCGCAATAAAGCGGGGTCTAATACATCAGGGCGATTGGTCGCCGCAATAATAATAACCCCTTCATTGTCGCTAAAACCATCCATTTCAACCAATAATTGGTTCAAAGTTTGTTCGCGCTCGTCATTACCACCGCCAACACCAGAACCACGATGGCGGCCAACGGCGTCAATTTCATCAATAAATACAATACAAGGTGCATTTTTTTTAGCCTGTTCAAACATATCCCGAACACGGCTTGCACCCACACCTACAAACATTTCAACAAAGTCCGAACCAGAAATTGAGAAAAATGGCACATTGGCTTCACCTGCAATAGCACGGGCTAACAAAGTTTTACCAGTACCTGGAGGGCCAACCAGTAGCGCGCCACGCGGAATATGTCCGCCCAAAATAGTATATTTTGTTGGGTTCTTTAAAAAGTCAACAATCTCAGTCAAATCTTCTTTGGCTTCATCAATACCAGCAACATCATCAAATGTTACAGTCCCCACACCTTCGGTTAGCAATTTGGCTTTGCTTTTGCCAAACCCCATGGCTTTACCGCCACCGCCGCCCATATTGCGCATGAAGAATATCCAAACACCAACCAATAATAACATTGGAAACCATGAGATAAACACATTCATCAATGTACTGTCATCAGAGTTTTGGACTTTAACATCAACACCTTTTGCGGTCAGCAACTGTAACAGCTGGGGGTCATTCTCAGGCACAGAAGCCGAAAAATCGCTACCATTTGTGCGTTTGCCAGTAACCTCACCGCGCGCAATAACAATATTCTGAACACTACCAGCGCTAATATCTGCTAATAATTGCGAATAGGTTACTTCACTACTACTCGAGCGGTTATTGGATAAACCAACCATATTAAACACCGCAATGAGCAAAATTAAAATAATGCCCCAAAGCGCTAAATTACGAAAATTATTCACTATAAATCCTTAATTTTCTTCTAAATTGCCTCTTACGAAAAAATGTAAAAGGCTAATCCAAACATACCTATTGTTTAAATAGGCGTGCGACTGCCAAATTCCAAGTAAAAAAACATATTTTTATTAAAATACCTACAATTATCTTAATTTATGCATAAAAGGCTTACGTCAGGCTTAACAAAAACCTACTTACCGCTTTATTTGCAAACGTATTTCAAGAGAATTTTTCAAAATATTCTCATCTTTATATGGGTATAACACAGCTTGATTCTCATCTAAAATCACTGGTATTTTTGCCAATATAACCTTAGGTGAGTGATCCAACTTTAAATGGGCTTTTATCTTTTCAATTTCTCCTAATTCCAGTTTTGCAAAACTAGAAATCTTAACTTGTCCCATACCCGAATTTTGAATCAAAAATCTATTTTGCCACAAAAGCTGCTCACCGCTTTTCAGACAATCATGCGTCGCAGGCATATCCCGTTCAATACCCACCCATAAACTGCCTTGTTTTACGATAAATAAACAATTGCCAAGGCAGTGTTTTGAACCATTTTTTGCAATCTTCAATTTAACCAATAATTGTTGAACCTTTTGCCAACGTGGCGGCTGTTCTGCGCCGCCCAAACTCCAAGCCAAGCGCGCCAATAGTCGCAACTTAATTTCATCTGGCAATAATAATAGTTGAGAAAGCTTAAGCTTAGCGATGCCTAAATTTAAATGGCTAATGTCATCTTTCCAAAACGCCTCAACATAATATTCAATCGCTGCATTAGCGCGCGATAATGCTTGCGCCGAACTGGCTAGCTGTTTTGCATGAATAAGCTCATCATCAGCCATAAATTTACGCAAACGAACTCGTTCATATGCCTCGTCCTGATTGGATGCATCATCAAACCAATCTTGGTTATTTTCCGTCAAATAATCGCGCAACTCTTGACGT
>JADGDI010000001.1:23530-70961 GCA_016744975.1 Hyphomicrobiales bacterium
ACCTTTCAACCCTGCCCCGCGGACCAGTCTCATTAAAAATGTTTCAGCATTATCTTCCAAATTATGCGCCACAAATAAATTACTAACTTCATTCGCCACACAATAGGATGCCATTAATTGATAACGCGCATTTCTTGCCTTTTCTTGAATAGCAGAGGTCGGTTTTTCCTCAAATACCCAAGTTAATATTTCGTGTTTTATTGATAAATCTGCACACCATCTGCCAACTTGTTGTGCTTCATGTTTTGAGGTGGGTCTTAAACCATGGTCAACCGTTAAAGCCACAATTTCAAAATCAATGCCTCTTTGCTGGCGATATTGATAAAGCGCAAACAACAAAGCCATGCTGTCACCACCACCTGAAACCGCCACAGCAAGTTTAGTCAAATTCTCCACAAAACGCGGGAATGTCGCTAAAATTAAGTCAGAATTTATAGAAGCATTATACTCAATCATAGGCGCTTATAGCAAATAAACTCAACAATTAAAATGAAATATATCAACCACAAACATGTTCTTTTTGTGCATCATTTGCAAGTTCAGAAAGCGCAGGGTGGCTGCTAGCATATCTTTTACTGACCTCATAATAAGCCGCGCATGCATCCGATCGGTTTCCAAGAATGAGCAAACTACCAGCTAATTTAAATAGGTTATCCGGTGCTTTAGCGCCAGATTTATTAACCCGATAACCTTGATAATATACACGCGCTGCAGCCACATAATTACCCCGCAAATAATAGCTCTCTCCAAGCCAAAAATAAGCATTAGAAATTAAACTTGATGATCCAAAAAATTGAATAAACTGATGAAATTTTCGCTCGGCATGAGCATAGTTTTTATCATCAAAATATCCTTTAGCTTGGTTAAAGGCCAACACTTCAGGTGCCAAATTCCCCAATATACCGCCCGCATTTCTCTCAACAGCAGAAGTCTCTGACAATCGCTTAGCAGTAGGGGCAAAGGCTTTGGCCTTAACATCTTGATCCAATGAGGACTGAAGCAACGCCTCTGGTACGGTATTTAATTCATCTTCATTATTGGGTAATATCGTTGCAACTTCACTATTTGTATCGGGTGAATTAATAGCGCGGGATTTAACTTCCAAAGTCATCGTCATACGCGGCGTATCAAGGCCTGGTGGCCTGTCCAAATACGGGTCTTCAAGCGGGGTTTGCATCACCTGATTGCTAATTGCTTTGCCTTGCGGTTGTATACTCCGCTCAAAGCTTAATAAGCGTTGTCGCATATTAAGCAATTCATTCTCAATTTTTTCAATGCGCCCAGCGGTCTCACTGTCATTAATCGGAATTTGTGTCAGTTCAAACTTTATACTCTGAATTTGCAAATGCATTTGGTGAACAGCTTGTGCGTCAAACGCCATCGCATTTCCGCTCAATCCCATCATCAAAACCGCGCTTAAACCAATAAACGCAGTTTTATGTATTTTCAAATGGAGATTTAACGCATGTAACATTTCAACAACCAGCTTAAATGGCCTTTTACCAAAAATTATTCGACATTGAATAAAATGACATTATTTTAGGGCAAAAATAGGGCAAAAGTATAACCTAATTTCAAACCCAAAATATTATCTCCCAACCACAGCAGTCACAGCTCGGCGGTTTTGACTCCAGCATGAAATATTATCGCATAAGGAAATCGGCCGCTCCTTACCATAAGACAGTGTACTAATTGCAGCTTTATCATAACCTAAAGAGGCAAAATAGTTTTTAACACTTTGTGCGCGCTTACCGCCAAGCGCAATATTATATTGCCGCGTACCACGCTCATCAGCATGGCCTTCAATTTGGATTTTTGTTACATTATATTTTCGCAACCATGCATATTGTTTTTGCAATAATAATTTACCAGATTCATTAACACCAGTTTGGTTGGTATCAAATAAAATACTATCGCCAACTATTTGGGTAAACTCAGCAACCGTCCCAGGTTTTGCAATACTGCCAGCCCCATTTAATACGCTAGATGCATCAGTACCAAGCTCATTCTTTGTGCTACACGCGCTTAAACCAAGCGCCAAACCGAGCACCAAAACCTTTTTCATCATATTCATTTTCATTTTATTCTCCTAAACTTAAATACACTCTATATGTAAAGTCTTATTATTTACCTAATGGCGACCATGCTGGGTCGGATGCAAATCCGCCGCTATTAATGCGTCTTTCATTGCGCCCAGTGATATCCACACTCCAAATTGAAGGGCCACCTTTAGCGCCTCGGGTTTCTCTAAAAAACATCAATACTCGGCCATTTGGCGACCATGTTGGGCCTTCATTATGATAACCGCCCGCCAAAATACGCTCCCCACTACCGTCTGTTTTCATAACGCCAATTAAAAACTGCCCACCAACCAATTTAGTAAAGGCAATAAAATCACCGCGCGGTGACCATACTGGGGTGGAATAAGAGCCACCACCGACGCTAATACGCTGCGCTGCGCCGCCATTTGCACCCATAACAAACAATTGCTGCGATCCGCTACGGTCAGACTCAAATACAATTTTCCGCCCGTCTGGCGAATAAGATGCAGAAGTATCCAGCGCGTTACTATTGGTAAGTTGAACAATATTTTTATTGCGCAAATCCAAACGGTAAATATTTGAATTGCCATCATTTTGGATGGACATCACAACTTTGTTGCCATCGGGCGAAAATCTAGGAGCAAAACTCATCCCTGCAAAATTTCCAACCACTTCGCGTTGTCCAGTATCGACATTTATCAGCATCACTCTAGGCTGCCCACTGGCATAGGAAATATAAGTCACCTCTTGGCGTTTTGGGCTGAACCTAGGCGATAAAACAATATCCCCACCACGTGTGAGATACTTACGGTTAAACCCGTCTTGATCCATAATCGCCAACCGCTTTACCCGCTTATTTTTCGGGCCAGTTTCAGAAATATAAACAATTCTCGTGTCAAAATAACCCCTTTCGCCAGTTAAGCGCTCGTAAATCGTGTCGGAAATTTGATGCGCCAATTTCCGCCAATTTTTTGACCTGGCGGTATATTGAACACCAGTAATTTGTTTTTGTGAAAGCACATCCCATAGCCGTAATTGCGCATTAATATTGCCATTGCCTTCAACAACCACCAGCCCACTAACCAATGCCTTAGCACCAGTTGGTCGCCAGTTGGCAAAATTTGGTCTCTGGTCTGCGGGGCGGTTATTCTCTAAAAAAACCGATTTATCCAAAGGCGCAAATAACCCACTATTGCGTAAATCATTCATAACAACAGCGGCAATATTTTGCCCAAGCCCAATCTCTTTATTATTGCTACCACTAAAATTTTCAACCGCAATTACCAGCGGGTCAACATTGCCCTGGTCAATTTTAACTTCAACCAATGCAAGGGCTGGCTTAGCGGTTATGAGTAACATCGCTAAAGTAAAATAAATAAGCGCGCGTATTTTAAGCATCATTAAATAACCTATCTCTAATTCTTTATTTGCTAGCATATATTGATATCCCAGCGATTTAAATAACATATAGTGTCAATTTGCTTAAAATATGGCAAACAAAATGCTTTAAAACTCAATCAGAGCAGTTATTTAGCCGCTATACATTTCTCTGGGATCAAATAACATAGTAAAGTCCCGCCAGACATCAAACTTTTCTGGTGGCAACATTTCATAGGGCGCACATTCTATAATCGCCCTTATTGCCGCTTCAGCCATAATATCAAATGAAGGATGGTTAGAATAATTTAATATTTCGGGCCTTCCAATCACTTCGGCATTTTGATTTAAACTAAAACCAATTTTCACCACCACACTGCCTGCATCCTGTGCGCCAGCAGGGATAGACCAACAAGAAATCATATGATTTTTTACCGCATTATATTCATATTGACTAAGTGATGCGACCTCAACATTTTCTAGCGTCTCAGCAGTTTCGCTGCCCGTATTTTCATTAAAGTCCAATTCAACATCATCACTAGCATTTAGCTCAAGCTTATCAAGCAATGCCGATATTTTCTGCTCATCCAATTTTTTTGGTTTAGGCTTAGGTTTAATGTCCTTAGGTAATGGCGGGCGCTTAGGGGGCCTAGGCACAGCAGTCAGTTTTACAACTGCTTTATGCTTGGCTGGCTCCGACTTAGCCTTAGGGGCTTCAATTGTCTTTTCAATAAGCTTTTCCAGCGCCTGTTTAGGTTTAGGCTTGGGTTTAGGCTTAGGCTTAGGCTTAGGCTTAGGCTTGGGTTTGGGCTTGGGTTTAGGCTTGGGTTTGGGCGTGGGTTTGGGCTTGGGTTTCACAACAGACTTCTTAACTGGCTTCTTAACTGCCAACTTTTCAGTTTTTTTAACCGCTAAATCTTTTGCTTTTTTAATGCCCACTTGTTCAATCGGCGCAATAGCAACAATTTCCACCGCAACAGGCTTGGCTTCATTAACCTTAAGCGGTTCAACCAAGTTAAAACTGATAATCGCAGTAACCAACAGGCTACCATGTAAAATTGCGGTTACAAACCAACCAAATTTCATTGATCTACTTTCAAATGCTTTGGCAAAATAAATTATTGTTCAACCGTCGATACCAAACCGATGGATTTAAACCCTGCTTCACTAATATGCCCAATTACCCGCATGAATTCGCCATAAGGCACATTTTTGTCGCCACGAACAAATATTTTTTCTTTAAAGCCGTTTTTAGACAGAGCTTTTAATTTACCAACCAACTCTTCAAATAAAATTTCCGCTTCTTGAATATAAATTTTACCATCTGTTCCAATGGTAATTGATAAAGGCTCGCTGTTAGCAGCCAATGCACCCGCTTCAGACTCGGGCAATTCAATCGGCACACCTGTGGTTAACATTGGCGCTGCAACCATAAAAATAATCAACAATACCAACATCACATCAACCATCGGCGTCATGTTTATTTCCGAAATTGGCGCATGTCGGTTACGGCGGGTACGCCGTCCCGTTGGGCGGTTATAATGGCCGTTACCTGTTGTCATTCCCATAATTTTTATCCATTTTCAAATTGACGTGAGAATATCGCCGAAAACTCATCTGCAAAATTTTCTAAATCTTGCCCAATACGGCCAATCTCACCAGAGAATTTATTGTAAAATATTACCGCAGGTATCGCTGCAACTAGGCCAATTGCCGTTGCAAATAACGCTTCTGCAATACCAGGAGCTACCACCGCTAAACTTGTACTTTTAGAAGCAGCAATCGCAGTAAAACTATTCATAATGCCCCATACCGTTCCAAAAAGGCCAACAAATGGCGCTGCACTTCCTGTGGTCGCTAAAAACATCAAATGCCGTTCAAGCGAGCCAACTTCACGCTGGATGGTCACATCCATTACTTTTTCTATCCGCATCTGTAGCGAAATTCGGTTATCAACATCACTGTCTTTACCAGCTTCTTGTGCCCGTTTCCATTCTCGCATTGCCGAAACAAATATTGCAGCCATTGGGTTATCTGGTCGTTGTCCAATATTGCGATATAGATCATCCAAGTTCTGCCCAGACCAAAAAGCCTTTTCAAACTGTTTTGATGCTTTGCGGCTTTTTGAAATTACAAAAAACTTATCGCCGATAATTTTCCAACTCCAAATAGAAGCCATAGCAAGACCAATCATCACAAGTTTTACAACAATATGCGCCTGCCAAAACAATTCAAAAATCGAACTTCCGCCTACTTCATTCATTTAAAACCCCAATTGTAAAAATACAGTCTTAGTTGCAAACACGCTAACACCTAAAACCCTCACTTTATTTTGCTTATATCTCACGGAAATCTGTTTTAATTACGGCAAAATGCCACCCATCCGTTAATCAGCTAAGATAAGTACAAGTTGGTAAAATATGGTTAATTTTTAGTAAAAACACAAATCAAGACCCATAAACTAAAACTTATAAACCAAGTTGAAGCTTAACTATCTCATTGGTTGCAGCATCAATACGCGTTGGTTTACCATTACTGTCAATAATTGCACAAGTTACGACCGCTTTAAATAATATTTTGTCAGCGCAATGAACCTCTTGCATCAAAACAAACCGCACGCCTTTAAGTGATATAAAATGGGTTTTAACTTCAATGACATCATCAATTTTTGCTGGTAGCAAAAAATCAATATCCATGTGGCGCACGACAAAAAATAATGGCTTATCCAACATTGCTAATTTGTCATGGTGTATATCGAGCAATCGCAAATAATCACTGCGCCCACGCTCACAAAACCGTAAATAACTGGCATGATAAACCCTGCCTGAAAAATCAGTATCTTCATAATATATTCTAATCGGCAATATATGCTGTTTTTCTACTATTTTTCCACCAAGTCCAGCCTGCATATTCAATCCAAATCTTCAAACAAATTACCCTGAATAATCGCAGGGTTTTTAGGCACTCTCATACCAAGATGTTCAAACGCTTGTGGGGTTAACACTCGCCCACGTGGCGTTCTTGCAACAAATCCAAGTTGAATCAAATAAGGTTCGATCACTTCTTCAATACTGTCACGCCCTTCGCTCATCGCAGCAGCAATGGTGTCCGCACCAACAGGCCCGCCATGATAATTTTTAGCAATGATGTTAAGATATTTATGATCCATTTTATCAAGTCCAATATGGTCAACTTCAAGCCGCGTCAACGAGGCATCAGCAATCTCTTTATCAACCTTTTCCTGCTTGGCTACAATCGCAAAATCACGCACCCTTCGTAGCAATCGCCCTGCAACGCGGGGCGTGCCGCGCGCTCGCCGTGCAATTTCCATCGCGCCATCTTTACTCATGGCCACACCAAGCACCCGCGCACCACGCTCTACAATTGAGCATAATTCATCATGGGTGTAATATTCAAGCCTTATCGGAATACCAAATCTATCGCGCAATGGTGTGGTTAATAGTCCTGTCCTTGTGGTTGCTGCAACCAAAGTAAACGGCGCCAATTCAATCCGAACCGAGCGAGCAGCAGGGCCTTCACCAATAATCAGATCAAGCTGAAAATCTTCCATGGCAGGATATAAGATCTCCTCAACCGCAGGGCTAAGGCGATGAATCTCATCGATGAATAACACATCGCCCTCGTCCAAATTAGTCAATAAAGCCGCTAAATCACCTGATTTTGCAATCACCGGGCCTGAAGTTGCTTTAAAATTCACCCCTAATTCCCGCGCAACAATTTGCGCCAAAGTGGTTTTTCCAAGCCCAGGTGGGCCAGCAAATAATACATGGTCAAGCACATCATCACGGGCCTTTGCCGCACCAATGAATATTGAAAGATTTTCCCGCGCGGTCTTTTGCCCCGTAAAATCCGATAATTCTAGCGGTCGAAAACTGGCTTCGCTTTCTGCCACTCCATCTTCTGTTTTTTTATTGCCATCAATCATGCGGTCATCGGTTTCAGACATGGTTTAATTCGCCAATTCTTTTAATGCCAAACGGATCAGTTTTTCGGTTTTAGTATCTGCCCCATTTTCAGCTATTACTTTAGCCACCGCGCCTGCTGATTGGCCGCTTCCATAGCCTAAATTGCTCAACGCACTAACCGCATCCGCCGCCGCACTTGGTAAAGCAGAAGCATCTTCATCACCTGCTAAAATACTAGAAATAGAACCAACTTCGCCGCTAAAGGCTGGTATTTTATCTTTTAATTCTGTTACAATCCGCTGCGCAACTTTGGGGCCAACCCCAGGTGTTCTAGCCACCATTGCCTTATCTGCAAGGCTAATCGCGCTGACCAACTCGTTAGAGGATAAAGTCGATAAAATTGCCAAAGCCACCTTTGCCCCAACACCTTGCACACTTTGAACCAAGGTGAACCATTCTTTTTCAGCTTCAGTCGCAAAGCCAAATAACCGCAGTTGGTCTTCGCGCACAAAGGTTTCAATTAACAGACTAATTTCTTGCCCCTTAGCTGGCAAGGCCGCAATGGTGCGAGTTGACGCACTCACCAAATAACCAACCCCTTGAACATCCAATATTAAAGTTGATTCGGTAAAACTATCGACAATACCTGTTAATTTTCCAATCATTTCAGCCCCTTACTTCAGCATATAGCCCTTATTCAACCAACCACTTTCAAAGCTTTCGCGCCTCTATATTGCGCATGTGTGATGGCAATAGCAAGTGCATCTGCTGCATCTGCATTTTTGGGGTTAGCATTAGGTAGTAATATCTTTAGCATATGTAAGATTTGGTTTTTATCAGCATGCCCTGCCCCAACCACGGTTTTTTTAACCTTATTCGGTGCATATTCAGCAACTAACAATCCAAATCTTGCAGGTACAACCAAGGCAATGCCCCGAGCTTGGCCTAGTTTTAACGCACCAGCAGGGTCTTTATTAACAAAGGTATTCTCAACCGCCGACTCGTCCGGCTTAAATTGCTCAATAATCTCATAAAGCTGGTCATGCAATTGGCAAAGCCTAACCGCAAGTTCTAACTTACCATCAGATTTGATAACCCCATTGGCAACATGTTTAAGGTTAGAGCCCTGACAATCAATAATCCCCCAACCCATATTTCGCAAACCAGGGTCAATGCCAATGATACGAACAGGTTGCGCTCTACTGATTGCCATGATCGTTAACGCCTATTCTTCTGCAATAGCTTGCATAAGACTGTCGCTCAGTTCCAAGTTAGAATAAACTTCCTGCACATCATCATCATCTTCAAGGTTTGAAATTAGATTATAAACTTTAACCCCAGTTTCATCATCAAGATCAATCATCACTTGCGGTTTCCAAATTAAATTGGCCGATTTTGGTTCACCAAATTGTGCTTCTAACGCTTTGGCTACAGCATGCAACTCACTGGAATCACAATAAATGTCATGTCCATCATCACTGCTTTCACAATCATCCGCGCCCGATTCAAGTACAGCTTCCATCATGGCATCTTCATCAGCAACATCCGCGCCATATGAAATACAACCCACTTTATCAAACCCAAATGACACACTGCCATCCGCGCCCATCGAGCAACCAGCTTTGGTAAAAATAGATCGCACAGACGATGCCGTACGGTTTTTATTATCGGTTAAAGCTTCAACAATAATGCCAACCCCGCCAGCTGCAAAACCCTCGTAACGCATTTCATCATAATTAGCCACATCCGTATCAGATTTTTTAATTGCACGGGTGATCACATCTTTAGGCAGGCTATTTTGCTTGGCAGTGTTAACAGCAAGGCGTAAACGTGGGTTCATATCCACATCAGGACTGCCCATTTTAGCCGCAACAGTAATTTCTTTGGCTAGTTTTGAAAATAATTTTGAACGTTTTTTGTCTTGGGCGCCTTTTCTATGCTGAATATTTGCCCATTTTGAATGTCCTGCCATGTCATAACCTTTAACTTTGTAACGAATGTGATTCGTTTTAACTAATATCGTTTCTTATATCTTGGAAATTACTAAACTTCAACCGATATGTTCTTCTTTTATTCTACCCAAAAATCTGGTAACTGATCTTGCAACATACCACCAATTCTAAGCGGTGAGCAATGTCTTGCAAACCCTGTTTTGTCGTCAATATCCACCGCGAAACCACAAAGGGTAGCAATACCCTCAGCAGGTTTAAAGCCGCCCATACGCCGCCCATAAATAAACCGATTAAGCGGCTCATCTTTAAGCGCGCCGATCACACTATCATAATCACCACACATGCCGGCATCAGTCATATACGCGCTACCACCTTGCATAATATGCGCATCCCCCGTGGGCACATGGGTGTGGGTACCAACTACGGCGGACACTCTGCCATCCAAAAAATGCCCCATCGCCATTTTTTCAGATGTCGCTTCAGCATGAAAATCCACAAATATTGCATCGGCCATTTGCCCAAGTGAGCATTGCTCGATCTGTTGTTCAACCGCCATAAACGGGCAATCTCTTGGCGGCATAAAAACCCGCCCAAGTGCATGAACAACCAATATCATTGCGCCATTTTTCGCCTTATAAAGCCCCGTACCACGCCCAGGTGTGCCATTGGCAAAATTAACTGGCCGTACCAAAAAATCATATTTTTCAACAAAGATCAGCGCTTCTTTTTTGTCCCAGCAATGGTCACCCATGGTGATCACATCCGCACCTGCATCATATAAATCAAGCGCAATCTCTTCCGAAATGCCAAAGCCCCCTGCTGAGTTTTCACCATTAACTATCACAAAGTCTAATTTGTACCGATCGCGCAAAGTAGGCAATAAATCATAAACTATTTCACGTCCAACTCGGCCATAGACATCGCCTAAAAATAACAAACGCACATATTTTCCTAATCTAAGCCTTTACGGCCAAAAAATCATTTTCAGTTAAAATATAACCAAGGCGCTTATCATGCAAGCCCATTGGCACATTTTTCATTTCTTGCCCTGCAAAACCAACACCAATAGCACTAGCATGCCTTAGCGCTTCCAATGTTCGGTCATAAAACCCGCCGCCATACCCCAATCGACCACCTGCTAAATCAAATCCTAAAAGTGGCAATAATATAATATCTGGCTGTAAGGTTTCATTTTTCTCACTTGGCGATGAAATATCATATAAATCCCCCGCCATTTCACAACCAGCAGACCAATGCCTAAACACCAAAGGGGCGCTTTTTTCAACCACAACAGGCATAGCGAGTTTTACGCCCAATAGCTGCAACTGTTCAGCAAGCAAAAACAGGCTAAGTTCACTACCAAAAGCATTATAAAAACTAACGGTGGGCGCAGCCAAATTACAAGTTTCTAAAATGGGTTTTGCAAATTCAACAATGCCTTGCGCAGCCTGAATACCAGTTAAGGCTAGTTGTTTTCGTAATTCTATTTGAGTTTTGCGAGCCTTAATTTTAGTAAGTCTCAAACCATCACTATCCACCAAAACACCCCGCCAAATAAGGTACCGCGCAAGCCGTGGGTGGATCAAGATCTCGGTATACCTAAGGTATAGGTGGGCGCCAAATATACTAGACCACGGCCTAATCAGGGTCAGCTCCCTCGAGAAAAGTAAGGCTCCGGAGAAATATCCCCTCACGCACTGCGCAGCATTGTTTATTTATATCAGATTTTTATATAATGAAAGCAAATTTAAACCAAAATAACAATATACTAAACATCGCTCACATTATCTGCATCAATATTTGTATCAATTTTTTGAGCCAATTTTTGCACACGATCTGTCACTTTATCAAGCAGCCCAGCAATTTGAATTTCAGACTCAGCCTTTTCTTTATTATTTAAATCGTAAAAACGCTTCAAACTTTGAACTTCCTTTTCAAGCGCTTCAAGTCGCTCAACCGCTTCAAACAGCTCATCAGCAGCGGTTAAACCCGCCAATAAAAATAATTTACTGTCGCCATGCACTGTACCAGTATTGCGAAATTGTGCAACCCTCACATCTAAATATTCTGCCAATTCAGTAATATGTGCTTGCTCCCCATCATTACATGATATAGGGAAAGCACGACCATTCACTTTGACAACCACTTCGGCCATTAAGTCCTCACCATCGAACTATGTAACGCCGTTATACCTAACGACTCACCATCACCATCGATTAATTGATTTACCTCAACCATCACCAAGCCGATTCGTTGATCTATCTCAACATTTGCAGCTTCCATACGCGCAATCTTGGCCATTGCATCATCCAATTGCCCAGCAAGTTTAGAGCGATCATCTGAAATTAAGTTCAAATCATCCGCCAAGTTTTTCTGCAAACTAGAACTATGGTTTTGTTTTTCCAGTGCATTATCAAGCGAATCAAGCGATTTCTCTAAATTTTGCAAGGATTGCGTAATACTTATGTTTAATTCCATAATATCAAATATATCCAATCAATTATATTATGCAAACTTAAATCCATTTTACTCAAAAAAATGTATATAAGCCTCATAAGACAAGATAGATATTAAAAATTCAGGTTTTTAACTGCTATTTATGCTTGCTAATCACTGGTTTCACAAAAATTTGGCTTAAAATGATCGGTTTTAATTGACTAACGCGGCTAAATGCTATTTTTATAGCTCAAAATTTTAGAGTCTTTAAGCTTTGTTAACTTTTAAAACCCTTTAAAAGCAATATCGCTTAGTGGCGCTCAATCATGAAAGGGTTGATTCTAAAAAAATTCGATTCTGAGCAATCATGTGATCGAACCAAATTTCCTATCATCCCCAGACATTATATATAGGCAATAATATGACTGTCATAGAAACTGAAAAATTACAATCCATGGCAAATGCCATCCGCGCACTTTCAATGGATGCCATCCAAAAATGTGGCAATGGCCACCCTGGCCTGCCTATGGGCGCGGCTGATATAGCAACCGTGTTATTTTCCAAGTTTTTAAATGTAGATCCAAAATCTCCAAATTGGGCAGATAGAGATCGTTTTGTTCTTTCAGCAGGCCATGGCTCCATGCTGCAATATGCAGTTCATCATTTACTCGGTTATGAAGACATGACCATTGATCAGCTTAAAAACCTACGCCAACTAGGCGCAATAACCGCAGGCCATCCAGAATATGGCCATGTTCAAGGCGTTGAAACCACAACAGGCCCTCTAGGGCAAGGCATTGCAACTGCAGTTGGCATGGCAATGGGCGAGCGGATGATGAATGCCCGCTTTGGCGATGATATTGTAGATCATCATACCTATGTATTGGTTGGCGATGGCTGCCTGATGGAAGGCATTAGCCAAGAGGCAATTTCCCTTGCAGGTCATATGAAATTAAATAAAATGATTGTACTTTGGGATGACAATAATATCACCATTGATGGCACGGTAGAATTAGCCGATTGCACCAATCAAAAATTGCGCTTTGAAGCCTGTGGCTGGCACGTACTTGAAGTTGACGGTCATGATTTTGCTGAAATTGAAACAGCATTAGCCGCTGCAAAAGCCAGCGACAAACCAACCATGATTGCCTGCAAAACCACCATTGGCAAAGGCGCACCAACCAAAGCAGGTACATCAAGTGTACATGGTGCAGCCCTTGGTGCAGATGAAGTTGCAGGCGCACGCAAAGTTTTAAATTGGCCACATGAAGCATTTGATATACCTTGCGATATTCGCGATGCATGGCGCTTAGCAGGTCTTAAATCTTGCAAAAAACATAAAGAGTGGCAATCTCGTCATGATGCATTAGATGCAGAAACCAAAGGCGAGTTTGACCGCTTAATGCGCGCTGATCTACCCAGTGGCCTAGATCAAGCATTTTCCGATTACAAACAGCAGCTGGTTAAAGACATGCCAAATGTCGCAACCCGCAAAGCTTCAAATATGGCACTTGAAGTCATCAATTCAATTGTGCCTGAAACCATTGGCGGCTCAGCTGACTTAACAGGCTCAAACCTCACTAAAACCTCACAAACCGCTGATATAACCCCAACTGATTTTGCGGGCCGATTTATCAATTATGGCATTAGAGAGCATGTAATGGGCGCAGTAATGAACGGCCTGAGCTTACATGGCGGTTTCATTCCATATTCTGGCACATTCTTTGTGTTCACTGATTATTTGCGTCCTGCATTACGCCTAGGCGCGCTAATGGGCATTCACAATATTTATGTGATGACCCATGATAGCATCGGTGTTGGTGAAGATGGCCCAACCCATCAACCAATTGAGCATTTAGCTTCTGTTCGTTGCATGCCAAATGTAGAAGTTTTCCGCCCAGCAGATGCCACTGAAACTGCAGAATGTTGGCAGCTTGCTTTAGCCCATAAAACGGGGCCATCTATATTATGTTTAACCCGTCAAGGCGTTGCTGCGATACGTAATGAGTTTACCGAGAAAAACCTTTGCGCTTATGGCGCTTATGAAGTTGCAACCCATGATGACGCTGATGTGTCAATTTTCGCCACAGGTTCAGAAGTTGGCATTGCACTAGAAGCCAAAGAAACCTTAACCCGTAAGGGCATTAGCTCACGTATTGTATCTGTGCCAAGTTTCAACGCATTTAACCGCCAAGATGCAAGCTATAAGGCCGAAATTTTAGGCAATGCCAAAGTCAATGTTGCAGTTGAAGCTGCCATTCGTATGGGCTGGGATCAATTTATCGGCTTAGATGGCATCTTCATTGGCATGGACGGCTTTGGTGCATCAGGGCCTGCTGGTGAATTATACAAAAAATTCGGCATCACTGCTGATAATCTAGTAGCGCAAGTAGAACAAAGGTTAAATGCTATCAATGCAGCAGAATAATTGATAGCATAAACAATAAAAATTCATCATTGCTATTATGTTTTACTAACGACAAATGATGCGTTTTTATTATAAACTCTTGTGTAAGAATATTGAGTATTTTAAATTTGTCATTTCTTATAAGGAACTAAACTATGACACTTCGTATTGCTATTAACGGTTTTGGCCGTATCGGACGTAACGTTCTTCGTGCAATTGCAGAACAAGGGCGCACCGATGTGCAAGTTGTTGCAATTAACGACCTTGGTAAAAATGAAACCAATGCACTATTGTTCAAACGCGACAGTGTTCATGGTCCTTTCCCTGGTGTTGTAAAGCAAGATGGTGATATTTTAAACGTTGGGTTTGGCGACATTAAAATGACTGCTATTCGCAACCCAGAAGAGTTACCTTGGGCTGAGCTTAACGTTGATATTGTAATGGAATGTACTGGTTTCTTTACTAAAAAAGAAGCTGCTGAACTACATTTAAAAGCGGGTGCTAAACGTGTACTTATTTCTGCACCTGGCACAAATTCAGATAAAACAATCGTTTATGGTGTAAATTCAGACGAATTGACAAAAGACGACATTATCGTTTCTAACGCTTCTTGCACAACCAACTGCCTAGCGCCTGTTGCTTCTGTTCTTCAAGAAGTTTGTGGCATTGAAGCTGCATTCATGACAACCATTCATGCTTATACTGGCGATCAACGTATTTTAGACACCGACCATAGTGACCCACGCCGCGCTCGTGCTGCTGGCCTTTCTATGATCCCAACTTCTACTGGTGCCGCTAAAGCCATCGGCCTTGTTATTCCTGAACTTAATGGTAAATTTGAAGGCACGTCCGTTCGTGTACCAACTCCAAATGTATCTTGTGTAGATTTGGTGATTACAACTTCTAAAGAAGTATCAGCTGAAGCAGTTAATGCTGCAATGACTAAAGCTGCAAACGGCCGTCTTAAGGGTGTTCTTGGTGTTAATGACGAAGCGTTAGTTTCTATCGACTTTAATCACAACCCAATGAGCTCAACATTTGACCTAACTCAAACTCAAACGGTTGGCAAAAACATGCTTCGCGTACTTTGCTGGTACGATAATGAATGGGGCTTCTCTTGCCGCATGGCCGATACAGCCGTTGCAATGGGTAAATTTCTTTAAATTTTTATAGGCTTATCATAAAAGCCTCGTTATTCATGCGGATAGCGAGGCTTTTTATTAAATATTCAGCGATTAAGGCAAAATCAATGTCCAATTTCTACACCCTTGACGACCACGACCTAAATGGCAAACGCGTGCTATTACGGGTAGATCTAAATGTCCCGTTCATCGATGGCAAAGTAAGCGATACCACCCGCATTCAACGCGTTGCGCCAACCATTAAAGAACTCTCCAACAAAGGCGCTATTGTGTTACTGCTCGCGCATTTTGGCCGTCCAAATGGTCAAGTTGTAGCTGAAATGAGCCTCGAACCTGTCGCGCCAATCACATCCAAAATTATTGGCAAAGATGTGACTTTCATTGCAACCGATTGGCACGATGACGCGGTTAGCACCGCCACTAAAAATGCCAAAGCAGGCGATGTCTTTTTATTAGAAAATACCCGCTTCCATGCTGGTGAAACCAAAAACGATACCGATTTGGCTAAAAAAATGGCCGCACTTGGCGATATTTATGTCAATGATGCATTCTCTGCCGCCCACCGTGCTCATGTATCAACCGTTGGCATTGCAAAATTACTACCTTCTGCCGCTGGCCGTGCCATGCAACAAGAGCTAGAAGCACTCAACAAAGCTTTAGGCAAACCACAACATCCAGTTATAGCCGTAGTAGGCGGTGCAAAAGTATCGTCCAAGCTCGATTTACTAGGGAATTTAGTAGAAAAGGTTGATGCTTTAGTCATTGGCGGTGGCATGGCTAACACCTTTCTTGCAGCATTAAACCAACCGGTTGGCAAAAGCTTGTGTGAGTATGATTTAACAGATACAGCATTAGAAATTATGGGCAAAGCCAATGATGCAAATTGCGAAATTTTACTGCCATTAGATGTTGCAACCGCAAAAGAATTTAAACAGCATGCCGATAGCCAAAACATTCCCGTTGCCGATGTGGCCGATGATGATATGATTTTAGACATTGGCTCGCGTGCTATTACCGCATTAAAGACCAAGTTTGATGCCGCCAAAACCGTTGTTTGGAATGGCCCCATGGGCGCTTTTGAAATCGAACCATTTGATATTGGCACCAATCAAGTAGCCTTGCATGTCGCTAAGCTCACCAAAACAGGTCAGTTAACTTCTGTGGCGGGCGGTGGTGATACTGTTGCAGCGCTTAATAAATCTGGTGCAGCACAAGATTTCTCATATATTTCAACTGCAGGCGGTGCTTTCCTTGAATGGTTAGAGGGTAAAGAGCTACCAGGTGTTGAAGCATTAAACAAATAATTCTAATTATGACATAATGTTATAAATACGATATATTGATTTTTAGTTTGAAATCACTATGATTAACAAATTATTTGTTTTTGGCGGACTACACTGGCAAAAATTAGATGATTCGAAAGATATTTATGAATAATACAAATCAAGCAGAACGTAAAAATGATGACATGGGCCGCATTGTAAGCGAAAATTTATACAATAGCCGTACCATTATGATTGTCGGCTCAATTGATGATACAATGGCACAAAATGTTTGTGCAAAATTGCTGTCAATGGCCGCCACCAGTGACGAGCCAATCACAGTAATTGTATCCTCACCTGGCGGGCATGTTGAATCGGGTGATATGATCCATGACATGATTAAATTCATCAAACCTAGGGTACGTATTTTAGGCAGCGGATGGGTTGCCAGCGCTGGTGCATTAATTTATGTAGCTGCCGATATACAAGACCGTTACTCTCTGCCAAATACCCGCTTTTTATTGCATCAACCAAGTGGTGGTGTTGGCGGCATGGCCTCAGACATTAAAATTCAACGTGACGAAATTGTAAAAATGCGTGATCGCTTAAACCAAATATTTGTTTTAGCAACTGGCCAAAAGATCGAACGGATCGAAAAAGACACCAATCGTGATTTTTGGCTTTCTGTTGAAGAAGCAAAAGACTATGGTCTAGTCGGTACAATCATCAGCAACGCCGAACAAATTAAATAGTCCAAAATTTCATCGGGGGAAGAAATTGAATGAAAAATTATGATAGATAGCCGATTTTATTTTTCTAGCCCTGCGCAAGAAATGACCGATGATTTTGTCAAATATATGATAGAGATTGCAACTTCAGTCGATTGTGCAGCATTTTTAGTGGGCAATAGAACTGTTGAAATGAATGACCCAGATGTTTTAAAGCGTCTGGTCATGGCCTTTCAACAGGCTAACATTGCTGTATTGATTGCCGATGATGTCGCCACTATGAATATTTTATTGGCAGATGGCGTTCAAATCGGTTCTCAAGTCAAACATTTTGATACTTGCCGTAAAGCTTTGGGTGATCGCTTCATCATTGGCGCATATGTCGGCACGTCGCGCCATGATGCAATGTCCTTTGGCGAGGTTAATGCCGATTATGTGGCATTTGGTACGCCGCGAGATGGCTCTATTGAGCAACCAAGCAATCAAGAGATCATTAATCTAAGCAATTGGTGGCAAGAATTATTCAAGCCACCAGCAATTGCCTATTTAAACGCATCTGAAAATATAGATGAGTTTAAATTTATCGGCGAATACCCAGACTTTGTCGCATTATTGCCAAATTTTTGGGACATAAAAGATCATAAGACCTGGTTAAAACAATTATGCAATAAACCATTGGAAAATTAATCATTCAAGCCAAATTTGGCGGTCAAAACCAATTAGGCGATTGCCCAATATGCGCAAATTCTCTACCCTCATTGCACTAATATTATTATTAAACACAAGTATTTCAGTCGCAGAAACCAAACAGAGCCTAACCGCACATGGCGCGTTTAATAAAGGGCTGTATCTCATTGCCGAAAAGTTGGCCCTGACTGAAGCCCAATCTGGTAATAAAAATTCCGCCTATTTGCTTGGCGAAATTTATCGCAAAGGTTTTGGTCAAACTCCAGATATTAAAACCGCCCTTTATTGGTACCGTAAATCCGCAAATCTTGGCCACACCGAAGCGGCTTTTATTTTCGGATATGCTTTAGCAGAAGGCGAAGGCATTGAGCAAAATATCAACGAAGCCAAAGATTATTTTCTAAAAGCCGCAAAAGCCGATCACATGATTGCCCAGTATAATTTAGCTTTAATCTATATGGGGTTAGCTGACTTACCTGCGGATTATAATAAAGCCTTTAAATGGTTCGAAAAAGCAGCAGATAAAGGTCACCATCAAAGTCAAATTGATGTTTCGGCACTATATGCCAGTGGTAAAGGCATTAATCAAAACCACACAATGGCCGCAAGATATATGAAAAAGGCTGCCCAAAATGGCCGCAGTGATGCCATGGTGCGATACGCCATTATGGCATTCATAGGCAAAGGTGTCGAACGCAACATTCCACAAGCAGTTAATTGGTTAACACGCGCTTCAAATCTCGGTCAAGCTGTCGCGCAAACCCGCTTGGCACGGCTATATTATAAAGGCATTGGTGTTGAAAAAAATCATGAAACAGCAGTAATGCTATACCGGTTGGCGCAAAAAAATGATGCCACTGATACTTGGCTTGATCAGGAATTTAAAAAAATCCCGCAAAAAACCTTAGAAAATGGTCAAAAGTTGGCAAATAAATGGACAAAGTCTACCGCAGAGCAGTTTTTAAAGCCATAAACCGCCATATCGCCTAATAATGTGAAACAATTGTAGAATCTTAGTGCAAATTGCTGCGACTACTGTTATTTTCGCAGCAATTTTTAATGCTTCAGAAAATATTCTGGTTTAAGGACAAAATAATGAAAATTAATGGCAATGAAATCCGCCCTGGTAATATTATTGAATATAAAAACGACCTTTATACCGCTGTTAAAACTCAGGCGGTAAAACCTGGTAAGGGCGGTGCATTTGCACAAGTTGAGCTAAAGAGCATTACCACGGGTACAAAATTAAACGAACGTTTTCGGGCCAACGAAACTGTTGAACGTATTCGCTTAGAACAACGCGACCATACTTACCTTTATGCCGAAGGTGACATGCTAATATTTATGAATGTCGAAAATTATGACCAAATAGAATTGCAATCTGACTTTATTGGCGACCGTGCAAATTTTCTACAAGATGGCATGTTAGTCGTAGTAGATTTTTACGAAGACCGAGCAATCGGTATTAAATTACCCGACCAAGTAACCCTTAAAGTAGCCGATACAGAGCCAGTAATTAAAGGCCAAACATCTGCAAATAGCTTCAAGCCTGCAACCTTAGAAAATGGCGTAAGGGTTACCGTCCCACCTTTCATTAAAATTGATGAAATGATTGTGGTCGATACCAATGAGCTTATCTATCTACGTAGAGCTGACAAATAATAACCAACTGAATTCAGTTTTAGAATATATATCAAGGATAAAACATGGCACGTACTGCCCTCTTAAATGTAATGGTCAACGCTGTTCGCAAAGTCGCACGTTCATTAGTTCGTGATTTTGGCGAGGTCGAAAATTTACAAATTGCCCGTAAAGGGCCGCAAGATTTTGTGACCAGTTCCGATTTGCGAATTGAAGCAAATCTTATTGAATTGCTGCAAGAAGCCCGTCCAGGTTATGGCATATTGGCCGAAGAAGCTGGCGAAACCATTGGCACAGATAAAACCCATAGATGGATTATCGACCCCATTGATGGCACCACAAATTTCATGCATGCAAACCCGCAATTCTGTATCTCACTCGCGCTTGAGCGTGATGGCATCATCCATGCAGCTGTGGTATATAACCCAATCACCGATGAGTTATTTGAGGCCGAGCATAACCGAGGTTCTTTCTTGAATGACCATAAATTACACCTGTCAGGTCGCAATAATATTGCCGATTGCTTAATCGCGTCAGGTCAGGGCGAATTTCAAGTCGATGCAGCAAGTTACTACCGACGTTTATCGCGTGCGCAAAACCGCAGTCATGGCGTAAGAATTAGCGGTTCATCCGTACTTGACCTTGCATATCTTGCAGCAGGGCGGCTTGACTGTTTTTGGGATAATGGCCTAAAAGCATGGGATATGGCAGCAGGCATATTATTAATCAAAGAAGCTGGCGGCCAAGTTTGTGACCTAGATGGTGGTGAATTTGACCTATCTAGTGGCCGCATCGCGGCAACCAATACTACACTTATGCCAGCATTTATAGAGTTATTAAAAATCTAGTCAATAAAGGCTAAAAATCAACCCAAACTAATGGTCAATCACCACAAATGGTTGACCATTTATTTTGGACGTGTAAGTTTGGTTAATAAATAGTGAATAAAAGTCAAAGGGTCAGTTAAATGCAGTATGAAGCGCGACAAATATCAAAACCTCGCATTTTTCTATTACGCATGTTTATTTTCATAGCTTTGGTCATTATCGCAATCACCATTCTTTATAAAGATCTGATTGATGCTTTTATATCCAATCCATTTTTAAATGGCTTGATCTTTTTTGTTATCTTTTTTGGTGCAGCATTTACCTTCCGCCAAATTGTCCGATTATACCCTGAGATCAGGTGGCTAAATAATTTACGCATTGCCGATCCGACCATACAAGCAGGGCGTCAACCCAAATTACTTGCGCCAATGGCCACCATGTTAGGCAACCAAACTGGCGAGGTTACCTTAAACACAACTTCAATGCGTAGCCTACTAGACTCAATTGGCGCACGGCTCGATGAAGCACATGAGATCTCCCGCTATATCACAGGTTTATTGGTGTTTTTAGGCCTTTTAGGTACTTTTTGGGGTTTGCTAGATACTCTAAACTCAATCGGCGAAACCATTGGCACTTTAGGCGGCTCATCTGGTGACAGTGCCGATGTGTTTAACGACTTAAAAGCAGGCCTTGCAGCACCACTTCGCGGCATGGCAACCGCATTTAGCTCCTCATTATTTGGCCTTGCTGGCTCGTTAATCATTGGCTTTATGGACATACAAGCCAACCAAGCCCAAAACCGTTTTTACCTAGAGTTAGAAGACTGGCTGTCAACGGTAACAGACATTACCGACGGCTCACATGGTGATGCCAATGCAAAACCAACAGTCACCCAATTTAACTTCACAGCAATTGATGAAATGCAAAAAAGTATTGTTAAGATGGACAGTCGCATCGAAGCGCAAGTTTTTACCACCAATGCCAGCAACCAAGCCTTAAACAACATCGCCCAAGGTGTGCAAACCATCGCCGATCAAGTGCGAGAAGAAGGCGAATATGTACGCACCTTAGTGGACAGCCAGAACCAACAAACCGAGCAAGTTTCAAGCCTTTTACAACGCCTACAAAGTCAATTCCCCGAAAATGCCAGCCAATATCAGGAAAACAATCCCGATGACTATCCGACAACTGACAAGGAGGGCTGATATTTATGGCTTTTTCGCGTCGTAATGTTAAACGAGAAAGTGTCAATTATTGGCCAGGCTTTATTGATGCCTTATCAACATTGTTGCTGGTATTCATCTTTTTATTAACCGTTTTTATGTTTGCACAATTTTTCTTAAGCCAAGAAATATCAGGTAAAGACACAGTATTAGATCGTCTAAAGGGACAAATCTCCGAGCTAAATCAAATGTTAGCGCTTGAAAAAGGCAATAGTGCCTCACTCAACGATACCATTGCCTCCCTAAGTCAAAGCCTCATTTCAGCAGAAACTGAAAAGTCCAAATTAGAAGGCTTGCTCACTGCCTTTGATGCAGAAAAAAATAAGTCAGGCAGTGCAATTGGCATCTTGAGCGATAAATTAGCCCAGCAAACCCGAATCAAATCCGAGGCTTTGGCACAAGTTGAACTGCTCAATCTACAAATTGCATCGCTACGCCGTCAAATGGACACTATAAGCACAGTGCTTGAAGCATCAGAACAACGCGATAAAAAATCCCAGGTAAAAATTGCCAATTTGGGTAAGCGCCTAAATGTAGCACTGGCGCAAAAAGTTCAACAATTATCCAAATATAGGTCAAACTTTTTTGGCCGGTTGCGTGAAATATTGTCAAAGCGGTCAGATGTAAAAGTAGTTGGTGACCGTTTTGTGTTCCAATCCGAAGTATTATTCCCCAAAGGCAAAGTCGAAATTAACCAACAAGGCGTGGTTGAGCTGCAAAAAATTGCCGAAGCAATATTAGAAATTTCAACTGAAATCCCAAGCGACATTAATTGGGTATTGCGAGTTGATGGTCATACCGACAGCACACCGATGAAATCGGCCATATTTCCGTCCAATTGGGAGCTTTCCGCCGCCCGTGCCATCTCAGTTGTTCGCACGCTAATTGACGCTGGCGTCCCTGCCAAACGCCTCATGGCCGCAGGTTTTGGCGAACATCACCCATTGGCCGAAGGCGACAGCGCTGAGGCCAAAGAAATCAATCGGCGCATCGAATTAAAACTAACCGAAAAATAATATCCAGCTACTTAAACCCATGCAGCTTTCGACCTTATACGATCTTTTAAATGCGCACTCAACGTCCAAGATCAAGGTGGTATACTCACTGAATGCAGGAAAGAATTTTATGGTCGCTAATCGTCCCCACATACATTTTATTTTCAAACTGTACAGCGCCCGATGCGCCACTAAGGTTTGAGCCATCTTCTAGGTAAACCACTCGCAACTCGCCACCCTTACCATCTTTAGGTGGTATGGCATGAAACACCACACTGGGTGCTGCTTTTGAAATATCTTGCATATGCGAAAATGTCGTAATCATTTTTGGGTGGCCAGCAATATAGAGTGAACCATCTTGGTTACGCCTAATATTATCACCACCAGCATCCAAATATAGGTCGCCCGACTTGGTCAACCCATTGGTTTGTTGATTGCGATCATAAAAAACCAATGTCCGTTCAATCGTATCCGTTACAAATAACTGGCTACCATCTGCAGATAATTCAAGCCCATTGGCATAAACAAACCCATCGGCTACCACATTAGACTTTTCGCCGTCAAAAAATATAATTTCAGATTTTTTAAGCTTGAATACACCATTGATAAATGCCGAACCACGTGTATGACCATCTTGTGTTGCATAAAAACGCTGCTCATCAATGGCAACGATAGAATTTAACCCATCAGGCACATCAGTCACGGTTTTGACATGGCTTAATACTGAACCATCAACATTAAATATCTCAACATTGGTTTTGCCCAATATAGGGTGACTAATCGCAAATAATAACGTTTTTCCATTTTCAAGGTGGACCAAGCTCATACCATGTGGGCGAAATTTTTGGCTAAAATCATTGGTAACTGGTTTTATTAAGTCCGCATCTGCCTTCATGTCGATATAATAAATACCGCCTGATTGTTCAAAGCGCTGATTGCCACCTTCTCTTGGTGAAGCCGAAATATACAGCAATCCTTTGTCATAATTAGCAATCAAATCCTCAGGCCCATAAGGTGATTCAATCACCTTACATTGATAATCAGACTGCGCAGCAATGGCCTGAAACTCACCTTGCCCAATGAATAACCGCACAATAAAGAATGATAAGGCAATCACCAGAATGAATATGAAAGTTAATATTTTTCTATTTCTACTCACCAGATTTACTCCAAACTTTTATATAAAAACCAACAATGAACTAAATCACAACCCCTTGACTTTGCAAATCAACCAAATGAGCATAGGTGCCTCTTTGGTTCATCAAATCATTATGGTTGCCTTGTTCAACAATTTCACCTTCATCAATCACCAAAATACGATCCGCATCTCTAATGGTTGATAATCTATGAGCAACTATAAGTGTTGTACGGCCTTTTGCCAAATTCTCTAATGCTTTTTGCACCTTCTTTTCACTTTCACTATCAAGCGCACTAGTCGCCTCATCGAGCAACAAAATTGGTGCGTCTCGTAATATTGCCCGAGCAATTGCAATTCGCTGGCGTTGCCCGCCACTAAGCGCCATACCGCGCTCTCCAAGTGCCGTTTTATAGCCTTCAGCAGTGCGCATAATAAAATCATGCGCTTCAGCGGCTTTGGCAGCAGCCATCACTTCTTCATCCGTCGCATCCATACGGCCAAATCGAATATTCTCCATCGCATTTGCGGCAAAAATCATCACATCTTGCGGTACGGTAGCAAATTGGGCGCGTAATTCTTTAGGGTCAAACTGTGTAATATCATGGTCATCAACACTGATTTTACCTTGGCCAATGTCATAAAAGCGCAACAATACATTAAATATGGTCGACTTGCCAGCACCGGATGGCCCAACAAATGCAACCATTTCACCTTGTTTCACTTCAAAATTTAATGATTTGAATAAAAGATCGTCCTTTTCACTATAGCGAAAACCAACATTATCAAACTTTACCACCCCGTCGATTTTTTTCTCAAGCCTAATAGGGTTGTTCGGCACATCAATAGCAGGGCTCATATCAAGCAATTGCATGATACGGTCAGAAGCCCCTGCCATCTGCTGAATTTCGCTCCATACTTGCGAGATAGCAGCAAGACTAGAAGCTGAGAGCGCTGCATATAACACAAATTGTGCCAGCAAATCAAAACCAATATTGCCTGCATTGACCTCCTGCACACCGAGCCAAATAATTCCAATCACCGATGCAAATATCATAAAAATAGAGGTTGCAATCAATCTAGACTGAGCCTTAATCCGCGTCCCCGCAACATCCAAAGCATGCATTACCGAGTTTAAAAAATTCTCACTCGCCTGTTTTTCATAGGTGAAAGATTGCACAGTATGAATACCCGACAAAGTCTCACCCGCATATGCTGTAGTTTCAGCAAAGCTGCTTTGCGCATCTTTAGCAAGGCCTCGAATTTTAGAGCCTAAAAACACCAATGGAATGATCATAATCGGAATAATCGCCAAAACCAAAAGGCTTAAATACCAACTGGTCGCAAACATCATAATTGCTGCGCCAACCAAAATAAAGCCGTTGCGCAAAATCATCGAAACACTAACCCCAACTGCCGATTTAATAGAGGTCGTATCACTGGACAAGCGCGACAATAAATCACCTGTTAAGTTTTCCTGATAAAATTTTTGGTCAAGTCGCAACAATTGGTCATAAAACTGTGCCCGAAGGTCAGCCACCACCCGCTCACCAATCGACATTACATAAAAATATCTAAAGGCACTGGCAATAGCCATGGTAGTTGCCAACACAATTAACAATATAAACTGTGTGTTTAATGAAATAGTTGCCGTTTCAGACAAGCCATTTTCAATCATTACCCCAATCATTTTGGGTAGCACCAACGTCGTTGCCGCCGCGATGGTTAAAAATATGAATGCGCCAATCACATATGTTTTATGGTTCCACACCAAAGGCAAAAGTTTGGCAATCGGCTTTAAATCGCCAAATAGACCAGATTTTTTAGATTTCTCATCACTCATATCAATTCCCGCAATATCATGTTATATATATCAAATGAGTATATAAGCGCTAATCACTAAAAAACAATGGCACATTTGCAAACATTAGAATATTTCTACATAATTATTAAGTTACGCCAAACATATTATAATTTAACCAATTATGCAGCAAAACCCCCTTATAACTAACCAAGCCCCTTGTCATTAATTCTAAACTGGTTTATACCCTGCCAATAATTCATTAAAAGCTAGTTGACTGCGGATTTTCAAAGTTACTCATAGTTTTTCAAAAAATGTAGGTTTATTATGAAAAAAGACATCCACCCAGATTATCACACAATCACAATTCAAATGCTTGACGGCTCTACTTATGAAACCAAGTCTACTTGGGGCAAAGAAGGCGATACATTGGTTCTTGACGTTGACCCAACAACTCACCCAGCTTGGACAGGCGGCAATGCACAATTAACTGGCCGCGGTGGTCGTCTTGATAAGTTCAACAAACGCTTCGAAGGTATGTTGGGCTAGAATAGACCAGATATGTTGGGCTAGAATAGACCAGATATTAATAAATTAAAGGCTCTCTTCGGGGAGTCTTTTTTTTAAACTTCAAAAAATCAAAAAAAATGCTGGTAAAAACTTACCAGCATCCAATTTAAACCAACTAGCCAAATTTATTTTTCACCAAATTCCGCTTGTAATAAATGAAACTGATCGCGTACACCTGCAACTTTTTCAGTTGGTGCAATTTCTTCAGACCAGAATTGCTTATCAATTTTTTGCAATCTAACTTGCAAATCAAAGCTCTTGTGGATGAGATCAATCAATTTTACGGGCAATTCATCAACTAGTGTCGATACATCGTCAACCCTGCGTTTTGCCAATTTAATACGATTACTATCACGCTTAATATCATCCACGCTAAGTTCGCCATTTTTAAGCGCCCTTTGCAACAATAACCAGCTGGCAATTTGCATTAACCTAGTAGTAAGTCGCATACTTTCAGAGGCATAAGCCAAAGCTTGCGGTCTGCTTAATTCACGTGATTCAACCCGCCCATCACCATCTAGATAATTTGCAGTTTCTTCCACCAACCCCATACCTTCATTAAAAAGCGACTGGAATTGATTAGAAGCGGCAAAAAACTCAACAAAATTTACAGTTTCCGATACGCTGTTATTATCACTAGAATAATTCATACTTTAACACCACTCATTTTACGATACTCAATTTACATACTGGTGCTGATATTATACCCTAGTTACGCTATTGTCTCTAAGAAGATTAACAAATAGTTAACATGGTTAACGGTTGTTAATAGAAACAATAAAAAAAGAGCCGTAATGTTACGGCTCAAAGTTTAAAAGGGAGGCGTAATTTAAGAATGTTAATGAAAAAAACATTCAAACAATAAATAAGATTGTCATCTATTGCATTACGTAATTTTAATATATATTAAACTCAATTAAAATTTAGTTAAAATAAGTCTAATACCACCTTTAACCGCCCTTGTGACATTAAAACCACAGGTTTTATGCTAGAGTTCTAGAACAATTTAAAAGTTCATATCAGATTGAGTTAGGGTTTTCATATTGAATTAATAAAATACTATGAGTAAAGTTTAAAACATAAAATTTTTACCCAAACATAAGTTGATTCGGAATTTCTATGAGCAATTATGAAAAACAAAAAACCATGAGAGCCATTACATTAAAAACCCCTGGTGGCTGGCAAGAACTTGAAATTGCAGAACATACTATTCCATATTTGCGTTCGGGGGAATTACTCATCAAGGTTGCAGCAGCAGGGGTTAATCGCCCTGATATTGTCCAGAGGCGTGGCCACTACCCCGCCCCCAAAGGCGCATCACAAATTTTAGGGTTAGAGATATCCGGTACAGTTATTGCAATTTCTAATAGTGAAAGCCGTTTCAATATAGGGGATAACATCTGCGGCTTGGTGGCAGGCGGCGGTTATGCACAATTTGTGACCATCCACCAAGATAATGCATTGCCAATTCCAAAAAATTTAAATTTTATCGAGGCTGCAAGCCTTCCAGAAACTTTTTTCACCGTTTGGAGCAACCTAATTGACCGCGCAAAATTAGCCAATGGCGAAACTTTCCTTATCCATGGTGGCACCAGCGGCATCGGCATCACTGCCATACAAATCGCCCGTCAATTTTGCAATGCAAAGGTTTTTGCCACCGCCTCCAACGATAAAAAATGCCAAGCGATCGAACAATTAGGTGCAACAGCCATTAATTATCTAAGTCAAGATTATGTTGAAACCATCATAAATCAAACCAAACAGACTAGTAAAGGCGCAAATGTGATAATCGATATGGTAGGCGGGGATTATATAGACCGCAACATTCAATGCGCCGCCGAGCAAGGCCGCATTGTCAATATCGCATTTATGAACGGTGCCATTGCTGAGGTAAATTTTTTACCCGTTATGTTAAAACGCCTAAGCCTAAGCGGTTCAACATTACGCATAAGATCCATTGCCGAAAAAGCTGAAATTGCGCAAAATTTAGAAAAACATATTTGGCCATTAATCGAATCAGGTAAAATAAAGCCGATCATTGATAAAGTTTTTGACCTTCAAGACGCAGGTTTAGCCCATAAATATATGGAAGAAGCCAAGCATATTGGTAAAATTATGCTAAAAGTCAGTGATATTCAAATGAATGCTTAAATATCACTGGAAATATGACAATTTTTAAGTTATACAAAAGCATTCCCGAACATTGGACAGAATTTACACCTTTTGTAAAATTGCAAAAGCAGGAGATAGCACATGAGCAACGGACCATTAATGCCAAAAGCCACCGCCGTTTGGTTGGTAGATAATACTGCACTAACCTTCGACCAAATTGCCAATTTTTGCAGCCTTCATCCGCTAGAAGTTAAAGCCATTGCAGATGGTGATGTCGCACAAGGCGTACGCGGCCAAGACCCGGTCCAGTCTGGCGAATTAAGCCGCGCATCTATTGAAGAAGCTCAAAATGACAGCAGCGTCGAATTGATATTAGCAAAACGCAAATTGGTCATTCCTGAAACCAAAACCCGCAAAGGGCCGCGTTACACGCCTTTATCACGCCGTCAAGACAAACCAAGCTCTATCTTATGGTTGGTTAAATTTCACCCAGAACTTGTCGATAGTCAGGTGATGAAACTTGTTGGCACAACCAAACCAACCATCAAGGCCATTCGTGAGCGCAGCCATTGGAATATTCAAAACATCAAACCGATTGACCCTGTTGCTCTTGGCCTTTGCAAGCAAATAGAGCTAGACGCTGCCGTATCAAAAGCTGCAATAAGAGTCGAAAAGGAACGCGTAAAAGCCATTGAAGCTGGCACTTTATTGCCAACTGAAGAGACAACCGCACCAGCTTATAAAAAAGATAATGAGCATTTTGCTGAAATTATCGGCAACGTAAACGATGTAGCAGAATCAGAAGAAGCCACAGCAGACAATCTGTTTGATAATATCCCAACCGCAGAGACAACTGAACAACCTGACTATATTTCTGCTGAAGATGTATTTTCTAATTTTGACAGCGACGATTAGTCACTTTTAAAAATTCCATAAAAAAAGCTAGCAAGAGTTTCTTGCTAGCTTTTTTATTAGATTAGCCCAACATGTTTAAATCTGTCGGTTATTTCAGTCAGTATTTCGGGGTCATCAATGGTTGCAGGCATTTTATAATCCTCACCATCAGCTATCTTACGCATGGTTGCCCTCAATATTTTACCACTGCGAGTTTTAGGCAGCCGCTCAACCACAATTGATGTTTTATAAGCCGCAACTGGGCCAATTTCATCGCGCATCATTTGTTTGCATTCGCCTTCAATCACTGCATGGTCTTTTGTCACGCCATTATTCAGTATAATTAATCCAATTGGCATTTGGCCTTTAAGTTTATCAGTAATACCAATCACCGCACATTCTGCAACGTCATTATGTGCCGATAATACTTCTTCCATTGCACCAGTAGATAAACGGTGCCCCGCAACATTTATAATATCATCAGTGCGCGCCATGATGAATAAATAACCATCATCATCAATAAATCCCGCATCTGAAGTTTCGTAATATCCGTCAAAATTTTCAAAATATTTTTGCCTAAATACCGTATCAGCTTGCCACAATGTCGGCAAACAACCTGGCGGCAATGGTCTTTTAATCAATACATTACCCGTCACACCTGCTTCAACTTTTTCGCCCTCATCGTCCAAAATAACAATATCATAACCAGGAATAGGTTTAGTCGGTGAGCCATATTTAATTGGCAATTTCTCAATTCCCAATGGGTTGCATACCATTGCCCAACCTGTTTCAGTCTGCCACCAATGGTCAATGACAGGGATTTTCAACTGTTGCTCGGCCCATTTTATAGTGGCAGGGTCAGCACGTTCACCCGCCAAATATAAAGCATTTAGTTTTGAGAGGTCATAGTCAGCAATTAGCTTACCCTCTGGGTCTTCTTTCTTAATCGCCCGAAATGCAGTGGGTGCAGTAAAAAATGTCTTTACCCCATATTCCTCAATCACCCGCCAAAACACACCCGCGTCGGGGGTGCCAACTGGCTTGCCTTCATACATAATTGTCGTCGCACCCGCCAATAATGGCCCATAAACTATGTAACTATGCCCAACAACCCAGCCAACATCCGATGCCGCCCAAAAAACATCACCCGCATCAATATTATAAATGGCCTTCATTGACCAGTGCAAGGCAACCATATGCCCACCATTATCACGAACCACACCCTTTGGTGTACCTGTAGTACCAGAAGTATATAATATATATAGGCTATCAGTAGCCAATAGCGGAACTGGCTCAGCTTTTCTACCCGCATCTTTAGCGTCATCCACCAGCAATTGCCAGTCAAAATCTATGCCCTCATTTAATGCAACAACATGCTCTTCACGTTGGTAAATGATGCATTTTTCAACTTTATGCTCTGCCAATTCAATCGCATGGTCTAACAAAGGCTTATATTCAACAATTCGGTTGGGTTCGATACCGCATGATGCAGCAATAATCAAATTTGGTCGGCAATCATCAATTCTTGTCGCTAGTTCAGGCGATGCAAACCCGCCAAATACAACGCTATGGATCGCCCCAATACGCGAGCAAGCCAGCATCGCAATTGCCGCCTCAGGTATCATTGGCATATATAAAATAACCCGATCGCCCTTTTTAACATCACTTTGCTCAAGCACTGCAGCAAAAGTTTCAACCTCTTTTAGCAGTTCTGCATAACTATATTGACGCTTTTTCCCTGTCACAGGACTATCATAAATCAGTGCTGTTTGCTCAGCTCTTCCGCCTGCAACATGCCTGTCTAAGCAATTGTAAGATGTATTACACTGAGCTCCAATATACCAACGCTCTAGCCCATCTAGCTCACCCTGAACTTTCTTCCAAGGTTTATACCAGTCAATAGCTTGTGCTGCTTCTGCCCAAAACTTCAACGGTTCACTTTTCCAACTTTGGTAAATTTTTGAATATTCGCCCATTATCCCCTCGTCCCTCAAATAAAACTATTACCCAATAAATAAAGTCAAACTTACTCAATTAATATGAGACATTTGTCTGAAACATTATCATCAACTATTAAATCCATAAAAAAACACCTACTTACAGCCGTAAAGTAGGTGCTTATTTTACAATAATTTGACTAAAAACTAACTAGCGATCTGAGACTCAATATTTGATATTTCTTCTTTAAGCTTCATCTTTTCTCGCTTTAACCCATTGATTTTAAATTGATCTATTGCTGGGAAACCAGATTCCTTGGTTATTTTGCTTTCCATTTCTTTATGTTTTATCTTCAATTTATTCAAATGCGCTTCAAGAGCCATTTTAGTATCTCCTTATAGTTAACCCTAAAACCCTGCCACAAAAAAAAATATAAATCAAATTTTTCCAATTTTGATCTGTAATTGATTAATTTTATTAATTTTTAATGACTTTATGCTAGTTTAAGATTTTAGACCTAGCGCAACGGATTTTCCATGAATGAAATTGAAAAAAATCATTTGGTTAAGATTATATCTCGCCTTTCACAAGAACATAGAGATCTGAAAATGACAATAAATTCAATGGCTAAACTCGATAATTCACATGATGTTCAAGTTCAAAAACTTTTAAACCGTAAAAACCAAATTAAGGAAGTTATCGAAAAACTAAACGAGAAGCTTACCCCAGATATCATTGCTTAGTATAAATTTACAATTGCATATAGAGGTTTTATGCCTATAATGCCGCTTCTTTAGATGAATCAAAAGATGAATCAAAGTGATTCAAATCACAATTCAAGCACTAACAATTTTAGAATTTAGGAATAATATGGCCGATATAAAACCACTCATTGGCATCATCATGGGCAGCCAATCTGACTGGCCCATCATGAAGCATGCGGCAGATATTCTCCAACAGTTAGATATTGCTTTTGAAGCAAAAATCGTCTCCGCACACCGCACACCAGACCGTATGTACGACTATGCTAAAGGCGCCAAAGCCAATGGCCTTAATGTCATCATCGCTGGTGCTGGCGGTGCTGCCCATTTACCTGGCATGACCGCTTCTATGACTGAGCTACCCGTATTTGGTGTACCAATTGAAACCCAAGCACTTGGCGGTCAAGACAGCCTATTATCAATAGTCCAAATGCCGGGGGGCATACCAGTTGGCACCTTAGCCATTGGCAAAGCTGGCGCTATTAATGCCGCATTACTCGCAGCATCCATTATTGCACTGCATAATAAAGAAACTGCAAAAAATCTAGCTGCTTATCGACAATCTATTACCGATAGCATTGCACTAAGCCCAACAGATTAATTACCAAACCAAATATATCTGCTTCCACCTCCAATAACAGAGCAAGACCATGCAAAAATCCCTAGCCAGCAATCGCATTATCGGTATTTTAGGTGGGGGGCAATTGGCACGTATGTTAAGCTTGGCAGCAGCACCACTGGGTTATAAAACTTGCATCTACTGCCCCGAAGAAAGCGGCCCAGCACTTGATGTATGCCATAGTAATATGGTTGGCGAGTATAATGATGAGACAAAGCTCAAACAATTTGCGGATCAGGTCGATGTCATCACTTATGAATTTGAGAATATCCCTTCCGACTGTATCGAATTTCTATCCAAATTAAAAACCGTATCACCAAATTTAAACTCACTAAAAACCGCGCAAGATCGCTTGGTCGAAAAAGACTATCTTAACAAAGTTGGTACAAAAACAGCCCCATATGCCAATGTCAGCAATCATCATCAATTAGATGCAGCCATCACTAAACTTGGTTTACCTGCAATCTTAAAAACCCGCACAATGGGTTATGATGGCAAAGGCCAATGCCTAATTAGAACCAGTGCTGATATTGCCGATGCCTACCATCTAATAGACAATAACACCCACGGGCATTGCATTTTAGAAGGCTTTATAGAGTTTGATTTAGAAATTTCTGTCATCATTGCCCGCAATGCACAGAATCAAATTGCGATCTTTGACCCATCCCAAAATGACCACAAAGATCAAATTCTGCATAAAGCCACCATTCCTGCTAATGTCAGCCAATCCACAATAGATCGCGCAAAAAAACTTGCAACCGATATCATCATCGGCTTAGATTATATTGGTGTTTTAGCAGTTGAATTATTCATCTCAACAAAAAATGATGAAGATGATATTATCGTCAATGAAATAGCCCCACGCGTTCATAATAGTGGTCATTGGACCCAAGATGCCTGTTATGTTTCACAGTTCGAGCAACATATACGCTCAATTTGCAACTTACCTCTTGGCAATACTGCACGCCATAGCAATGCTATCATGCTCAATTTAATTGGTAATGATGTCAATAAAATAACCGAATACGCAACCATGCCAAATGCAAGCATACATCTTTACGGAAAATTAGATATTAAGGAAGGCCGAAAAATGGGCCATGTAAATTTAACCGCACCGCTCACAAACCAAACTAAGCCTTAGCTTTTGCCATATAAACGATAAATAACAATTATTCCTTTGATATTTATTTTTTTTCAATTGAATGACTGGACAAATGCCGTTTTATTTGATAAATCCAACTCAATTAATTGTTGCGCATGGCGCAGCGCAAAAATCTTTCGTCGTTAAATTGGTCAGTAACCTAAACGATAATATTTTGAGACAGGAAATAAATAGTGCAAGTACTCGTACGTGATAATAATGTTGATCAAGCCCTTCGTGCTCTTAAAAAGAAAATGCAACGTGAAGGCATCTTCCGTGAAATGAAACTCCGTGGCCATTTTGAAAAGCCATCAGAGAAAAAAGCCCGTGAAAAAGCTGAAGCCATTCGCCGCACTCGCAAGCTTGCCCGTAAAAAAGCCCAACGCGAAGGCATGGTTATGGGCAAAGGCCGTATGTATTAAGCCATATTTAGTCAGTTTAAACTGAACTAAAACAATATATATACTATATAAAGGCTGCTTTGGCGGCCTTTTTATTTTGGTTCAAACCCATCACACCAAATTTATTAATTTTTTTACCCAACACTAAAAAAATTTGATATAGTCAGCAGCGAATTAATTAAACTTACCTATAGTTTGTATTTGTTGATATAGGAGAATGCTTTGCAAATATCTAAAACACTTAAATCAGGCATAATAGCATCTATAACAGTTGCACTTGTCGCTTGCCAAACCGCAGGCACACCAACCAGTACCGATATCTCCTCCCTATCCTCAGCAGTTAAGCGCAATCCAAATACCGCAAGCTCTCATATAAATCTAGGTGCAGGCCTAGCCAGTTATGACCGCTATACTGAGGCTTATAACAGCTTTTCAAAAGCCATTCTGGCTAACCCTAAATCCTCACAAGCATATTATAATCGCGGTCTAGCAGCGGCAAAGCTTAACAAAAAAACTCAAGCCCTAGCAGATTTTGACAAAGCCATTGCTCTAAAACCAAATTACGACAAAGCTTTTGTTGCAAAAGGCAATATTTTAAATGACCTTGGTCGTGCAACCGCTGCTCTTAACAATTATAATCGTGCAATTGCGATTAATCTTTACAACCCTCGCGCCCATTTTCAAATTGGTTTAATCTTGCAAAAAAGCGGCAAACATATAGCAGCAATTGAATCCTTTAATCGGGCAATTAGCTTTAGCTCAAATGTACCGCAAATTTTCTTCGCCCGCGGTAAATCTCGCTACATTTTAAAAGATTATAACGACGCGCAGAGCGATTTCATCATCGCCTCGCGATTAATGCCAAATTCATATGATGGTTATATCAATCTCGCGCGTGCATCGGCCAAAGTTAAAGATTGGCTTGAAGCTCATAATGCATTCCATAACGCTTTACGCCGTGTTTCAGATAGTAAAGAAGCTGCCATCGGTCGCGCCAATGCTAAAAAAATGTATAACAAAACCCATAAATCTTAAGTTATTAATCTCCAAATAAAAAGGCAGAGCCAAAAAGCTCTGCCTATAATTTTATATATTGCTCATCAAGCCTTATTTTATAAAGCCTTAATAATGTCTTCAACCATCTTTTTGGCATCTGAGAATAGCATCATCGTATTGTCTTTAAAGAATAGCTCATTCTGCACACCTGCATAACCTTTGCCCATACCGCGCTTAACAAATAACACCGTACCTGCTTTTTCAACATCCAAAATAGGCATGCCATAAATCGGGCTTTCAGGGTCAGTTTTAGCCGACGGGTTGGTCACATCATTAGCGCCAATTACAAAAGCAACGTCAGATTGCGCAAAGTCATTATTGATATCCTCAAGCTCAAACACCTCATCATAGGGTACATTGGCTTCAGCCAATAATACATTCATATGCCCTGGCATACGACCTGCAACAGGGTGGATTGCAAACGCAATTTTGACCCCATTTTCTTTAAGAATATCGCACATTTCACGTAATACATGCTGCGCTTGAGCAACCGCCATACCATATCCAGGTACAATGATAACTTTATTGGCATTTTTCATAATAAATGCCGCATCATCTGCACTACCGAGTTTAACTGGTCGCGTTTCTTCCTGCGTTTCACCGGCTTTAGGTGCATCACCAAAACCACCCAATATCACACTGATAAACGACCTATTCATTGCTTTACACATAATATAAGACAAAATAGCACCCGAAGAGCCAACCAAAGCACCCGTGATAATCAAAGCAGTGTTACCAAGTGTAAAGCCAATACCAGCTGCTGCCCAACCCGAATATGAGTTCAGCATCGAAACCACTACAGGCATATCCGCACCACCAATAGGAATGATGATTAAAAAGCCGAATATCATTGCAATAACAACAATCGCCCAAAATAAGATAACACTTTCTGTGCTCGAAAATATAGCAATCAAAATAATGATGCCGACACCCAAAGCAATATTAATCAAATGCCGCATTGGTAACATAATCGGCGCACCAGACATAACGCCCTGCAATTTAGCAAAAGCAATTAACGATCCAGTAAAAGTGATTGCACCAATCGCTGCACCCAATGACATTTCAATCAGGCTAGCCATATGAATTTCACCTGCATTACCAATGCCAAAGGCTTCAGGTGCATAATAAGCAGCTCCAGCCACACAAACAGCCGACAAACCGACCAAACTATGGAAAGCAGCAACCAATTGTGGCATCGCCGTCATAGAGATTTTTCGAGCCATTACAGCACCAATAACCCCACCAATAGCAATACCGCCGATTAATATCATCCAACCGTTAAAGCTAGAGGGTGACACCATCAGTAATGTGGTTAAAATCGCAATCACCATGCCTGCCATGCCGAAATAGTTACCCCGACGTGAGCTTTCAGGTGAGCTTAAACCGTGCAATGACATGATGAATAACACACCAGAAATCAAATAACAAAACGCAATTAAATTAGCACTCATGATCTTCTCCTAATTTTTCTTGCGATACATGGCAAGCATGCGCTGAGTTACTAAAAATCCGCCAAAAATATTGACACTGGCCAATATTAAACCGACAAAACCAAATGTACTAGCAAGCCCTGAGGCTTCTGCGGCAACGCCAACCAAAGCACCAACCACAATCACCGAGCTAATCGCGTTGGTCACGCTCATCAATGGCGTGTGCAATGCAGGCGATACGCTCCACACAACAAAATAGCCAATAAAAATCGCTAGCACAAAAATTGCCAACCGGAACATAAACGGGTCAATGCCTGTCGTACCGCCAATGCCTTGCACGCCAGCTTCAATGCTCATTGCCAAACCATCAGCATAACCTTGCGCCATTTCAGCAGCTTCTGCTGCCACATCTGCCGCCGCTTGAGCGCGCTCTAGCGCTTCTGCAGGTGATAATTCACTCATCGTCTGCTCCTTTTTTCCCTGTCGCCTTTGCGGTTTTTACAACCATTTTAGCTTCATCGGCAAATAAGTCATGTACAAATTCACCATTTTTTGTCACTAAAATTCCAGTGACGATCTCATCATCCCATTTAACATCAATTGCGTTTTTATCTTCATTCAATAAAAAGCTCACAAATGTCATTAAATTACGCGCATATAAATTAGACGCATCTTGCGCCAAACGCCCCGCTAGATTGGCATAACCAATCAGTTTAACGCCGTTATGGCTTACCACTTCATCCACCTTTGAGAGCGGACAGTTGCCCCCGCGTGATGTCGCCAAATCAACAATCACCGAGCCTGGCTTCATGCTTTCAACCATAGCTTTAGAGATAAGTTCAGGCGCAGGACGGCCCGGGATAAGCGCTGTTGTAATCACAATATCTTGTTTTTGAATATGCTTAGCAACCAGTTCCGCTTGGCGCTTTTTATAGTCAGCACTCATTTCCTTGGCGTAACCACCTTTGGTCTCACTATTTTCATCGGCATCAGGTTCAACCATTACAAATTCAGCACCAAGGCTTTCAACTTGCTCCTTGGTTGCCATTCGCACATCCGTCGCCGTTACAATAGCACCCAGCCGCCTTGCTGTCGCAATGGCTTGCAAACCAGCAACACCAACACCCATAATAAACACCCGCGCTGGTGCAATTGTTCCTGCTGCGGTCATCATCATCGGAAAAGCTCGGCCAAATTCGCCAGCAGCTTCAAGCACTGCTTTATAGCCTGCAAGGTTAGACTGCGAGGATAGCACATCCATGCTTTGTGCGCGGCTAATGCGCGGCATTAATTCCATAGCAAAGCTGGTATGGCCAGAATTTTTAAGCTCAGCCAATTGCTTAACACCCGCATAAGGGTCAAGCATAGCAATCACTAAAGCCGTTTTTGGCAATATTTTTAAAATCTCAGCCGTTGGCCTTTGTACAGATAATAAAATATCCGCATCCACCAATAGTTTTTTAAGGTTAGATTCAATGCTTGCGCCAGCAGCTTGGTAAAGTTCATCGGTAAAATCAGCTTTAAGGCCTGCACTTTTTTCAATAACAACATCAAAACCTAAGCCAATATATTTTTTAATCGTGAATGGCGATACGGCCACACGCGTTTCCACCGCCAAACGTTCAGCGATTATGACAATCTTCATAGATAGCCTCCTTTAAAAGTGCCTTCGCTCCTCAAAAAAGGCAGGGATTAATTATAAATTCTAAGTCGTAATGGCGTAAACTGCCCAAATAGTGAGCACAACACAAAAAATGCCACCATAAATAAAGCCCTTAATAAAGCCAGAATAGGTTTCATTATGCATTTCATAATCCATTGCAGGATGTTCTTTTTTAGTCATAATATATCTCTTTAAAATTTAACACTCTATTTCTAGCCTAGCACAAGCAATTTGTCTAAGTAAAAATACACACTATTTTTAACGCGCATCTCAAGTTCACTTGCCTTCTAAAGCTTCCAGCTCGTCAATCAAATCCGCAATGGCATTCAGCCCCATATCCCAGAATGATTCTTCACTGGCATCCAAACCAAATGGCGCCAACATTTCACTATGATGTTTACTGCCCCCCGCTTTAAGTAAATCAAAATATTTATCCGCAAACCCCTCAGGCTCAGCTTTGTAACAAGCATAAAGCGAATTAACCAAACAGTCGCCAAATGCATAAGCATAAACATAAAAAGCACTATGGATAAAATGCGGAATATAAGACCAGTAATGCTCATACCCTTCATTCAATTTAATCGAAGGCCCAAGACTTTCTTTAGATACCTCAAGCCAAAATTTGCCCAATTGCTCAACGGTTAACTCACCATCTTTTCTGGCAATGTGAACTTTGCGCTCAAAACTATAAAAACTAATTTGCCGCACCACGGTGTTGAGCATATCCTCAACTTTAGAGGCCAACATCGCACGCCTTTGCGCTATATTTTCAGCCTTATCCAACATTGACCTAAAGGTAAGCATTTCACCAAATACACTAGCGGTTTCAGCCAGGGTCAGTGGCGTTGGCGCCATTAAAGCCCCTTGCTCATTGGCCAAATATTGGTGCACACCATGGCCTAACTCATGCGCCAACGTCATCACATCGCGCGGGCGTCCCAAATAATTAATCATCACATATGGGTGTCGGCTAGGCACAGTTGGGTGCGCAAAAGCCCCTGGGGCTTTACCATCTCTAGACCGGGCGTCAATCCAACCCTCATCAAAAAACTTCTGAGTAATATCAGCCATTTCAGGCGAAAAGTCACGATACGCTTTTAGAATAATATCCCGCGCATCTTCCCAACTGGTGTCAGCACTGTCAACATTGGGCAATGGCGCATTTCTATCCCATTGGTTTAGTTGCTCAACCCCAAACCATTTGGCCTTAAGCGCATAATAACGATGCGATAACTTTGGATAAGCCTTTTTAACCGAAGCTTCAAGCGCATTAACCACTTCAGGCTCAACACGGTTCGCCAAATGCCGAGATTGGGCAACATCTTCAAACCCCCGCCATTTATCCGATATTGCTTTGTCTTTCGCCAAAACATTGGTCACGTGGGTAAAAAACCGTCCATTATTTTTCAAAGTCTTAGATAAAGCATGTGCTGCTTTTTCGCGCATGATACCATCTGGCGAGGTAACCATATTAAGTACGGCCTCAACTGCCAGCTCATTTCCGTCCACTTCAAAGCGCAAACCTGCCATGGTTTCATCAAATAAACGGTTCCACGCTTGCCCACCTGTTACAGATTTTTCAGCAAATAACTGCTCCAAATCATCCGACAATTGAAAAGGCTTTTCGCGTCTTATATCTTTAAACCAAGGCGCATAAAATTCCAAACCAGCAATATTAAGCAACGGGTCTATATGGGCTTCATCAATGCGGTTAAGTTCCAATTCAAAAAACAAAGTCTGCGTGCTTAAGTCGGTCAATCTTTCCTGCACATCGCCTAAAAATTTTATCCGCGCTGGGTCAGTCGCTAATTGCGCATAAATCAAATAGGCATAAGATATAATACCGCCCAGCAAATCAGACATCGCCTCATATTGCTTCACAGCATCACACAAGCTTTCAGCCTTTTGTTCAACGCTGCTATTATCACCCGTTAGCAACTGTGCCAACTGGCCTTTATAACTATTTTCAAACTGGGTAATATCTTGCTCAGCTTGCTTAAAATCTTGTTCAACCTTGGCATCATCCATACCAGAATAAAGCCCGCTAAAATCCCATTCAGGCAATTCAGAGGCGTCAAATGTACCGCCAGTTGTATTTTTTACATCAAATTTAGCCATGTTAAGTAGCTTCTGCATTCCAAATTTCATAATTGCCTCACTTCAATAATTTCTTTGCCAACTCTAAGCAATTTAATTCAAAGCGCAAGCCACTAATTGATTAACCTTTAATAAACCAAGCTTTGATTAAACACCGCATAATTGGTTAACCACACAGTATAATTAGAAACTATTTTTAACGATATAATACAAAAGCTTATGAAATTTTGAAGCAAAAACTAGGTTAATTGTTATAGCCTTTAGTTTGAGCGGGGCAAAATCTGTTAAGCTTTGGTTAAACTTTCCATATCAAGATGGCACAATTAACCACTAGTTTATTTTTATTGGCCGCATTCGTTAAGCATCCCAATAAGATATGGTCATAAATTATGGTTTGCTTAACATAGCAAACAGCCCCATAGTTGCAAATAGTATTGAGTAAAGTAACATGCAGAACACAATTTTCATCGTCGATGACGACCCGGTACAACGCCGTATTTTACAGCAGGTTGTGGGTCGCGAAAATTACAATATTGCCATTGCACCTGGTGGCCCAGAAGCACTTGAAATGTTACGCCAACCAGATTTTAAACCCGATGTACTTATTCTAGATTTAATGATGCCCGAGTTAGATGGCTTTGGCCTACTTGATAAAATGCATGAATTGGGCATCAATATACCGACCATCGTGCAAACAGCTCAAGGCGGCATCGACACCATCGTTAAAGCCATGCAAAAAGGCGCCAAGGACTTTATGGTCAAGCCCGCCAGTACTGAGCGTATTTTAATTTCAATAAAAAATGCGCTGGAAACCAAAAAACTGCATACAGAAATTAACCGCATTAATAAAAAGCAACAAGGTCAGTTTTCATTTGATGACCTAATCGCGTCTAGTCCAAATATGGATCGGGTTAAAACACTCGGTACAAAAGGTGCGCAAAGCAACATCCCAATATTAATTGAAGGCGAAAGCGGTGTTGGTAAAGAAGTAATTGCCCGTGCCATTCAAGGCACGTCCGAGCGCGCTGGCAAACCTTTTATCATTGTAAATTGTGGTGCAATACCTGAAAATTTGGTTGAATCAATTTTATTTGGGCATGAAAAAGGCTCATTCACAGGTGCTGTCGGCAAACAGGTTGGTAAATTTGTTGAAGCCAGCGGCGGCACCTTATTTCTAGATGAAGTTGGCGAATTACCGCTCAACATTCAAGTCAAATTATTACGTGCCATTCAAGAAGGTGAGGTAGAACCAGTAGGCGCTGCCCGCCCCGTAAAAGTTGACATAAGGCTTATTTCAGCAACCAATAGAAACATGATCGAAGCTGTGCAAAAAGGTGAGTTTCGTGAAGACCTATATTATCGGTTAAATGTATTTCCAATCGCTGTCCCACCGCTGCGTGATAGGCTAGAGGACATTGGCGAACTTACCCAACATTTCATTACCCGTTTCGCGGTTGAAGAAGGCAAAAACATTACAGGCATTAGCGATCAAGCCCTGAATATGATGGCATTATACACTTGGCCAGGCAATGTAAGACAGCTAGAAAACACAATCTTTAGAGCAATAATTTTATGCGAACAAAGCCTGTTAGAAGTATGCGACTTCCCCCAAATCGCCGCCCATGTCGAAGGTTTTAATAGCCAAATACCAGCAGCACCTTCCCCTCAAACCACAGCTGATATTTATCACCAGGGCCCTGCAATGTTTGGCGATGAGATCGAGCTAAACCACCGCCGCACGGCTTATACAAACGGTGTTGCTAATTCAGCACAAATGCGCATACCAGATCTTATGCCCAATATTGAACAAAAACCCCAAGCCCAACAGGCTCCAAATTCAGGTATATCAGCCCTTCATAATAATGGCGAAATGCGCCGCTTGGAGGAGGTTGAAGCGGATATGATCCGCATGGCGATGAGTAGATATCGCGGGCACATGTCCGAGGTCGCCCGCAAATTAGGAATCGGCCGGTCTACTTTATACCGTAAAGTTCAAGATCTCGGGCTCGATAAAAATGACAACCCAATAAATCAATAAGAATAGGCAAAGCTCATTCACAATAAAGTGATGGGCTAAGCCAATATTATACTCATTATATCTTCTTTTCTCCTATAGAATATTTTATGTTTGCTAACAACTTGCATTATCTCAATTTAAACATTAAGTTTGCAAAAAATTAAGGCTTGCAGGTCTAACATACTTAAAATTTGTTCTATATAATATTTGGTAACGAGGGTAACCATGGTTCGGAAAAGTAAAACATTTGGCTGTTTCATAATATTGGCAACAATTGTGGCCGGTCAAACAGCAATGGCAGTCAGTCAAAATACCGTCAAAGCTGTAACTAATTCCAAAATGCCAGAATTACCAAACCCACTTGATGCAGCCGATAGGCCCACCAAACCCATTATTGCCTATACCAATTTGCCCGAGATAAGCTTTAACCCGCCTAAACCGGTTAAAAACCCATTTACCATTTATAAATTAAGCAATATTGTCGACCGATTGCCAATGTTAGATGCACTCACTCGCCTTAATATTCAAAAGCTTAGTAAAGGCAATCAAATTCTCTCTGGCCTAAAAGTTTGGAAAAAAGAAAGAACATTATTACGGCGTGATTTTATACTCAATAATTATAAGTCCAAATGGTTTAAAGGCTACGAGCTTAACCAGCTAAAGGTTGCCGAAATTGTAGCAACCATAAAAAATGCCAATAATTTTGCATTACGCCCTGCCCGTTATAAGCTTGATGAGCTTACCAAATTAATCAACAAGGCCAAGGTGAAAATCGACCCCAATTGGTTGAAAATTGCTGGCAATCAAAAAAATATCGAATTAGCGAAACTTGATAAAATATTAAACGATCTGGCGCTTAACAATGCTAAAATTGAATTGGCCCTTAGCCATATAGCGCTTGTTTACACCCGCCATGCTAGCGCTGGCCAACTAGTCCCATCATCTGTCGATTCAAACATAGACGTAAGGCCAAAACCAACAGCAACCAGCCAAATACTTAACAATATTGCAAAGCTTAGCAATAAGGGTGAGTTACAAAACTGGCTTGAAGCCCAGCACCCACAAAGCACAGAGTTTAAAACCATGCTTGCCGAGCTTAAAATGCATAGCCTCAATATTAAAAAGCCCGAAAAAATTGTAGTTATACCAGGCGGTAAAGCTTTAAGGGCAGGTAAAAAATCCAGCCGTGTTGTCAAGCTTGCCAAACGGTTAGAACAGTTGGGCTACTATAGTAAAGTTGCCACTAATCCATACCCAAATGTTTATAATAAATATATTGTCAATGCAGTAAAAGCTTATCAAAAATCAAATGGTTTAAAGGCTGATGGCGTTGCAGGTGCCATCACCATTGGCGCATTAAATTTCAAAAAGCCCGATTATCTAAAAACTCTTTTGGTTAACATTGAGCGCCACCGTTGGTTACCAAGGGATATGGGTTACAAACATGTTCTAGTCAATCAAGCAGAATTTCGTCTTCGGGTTTATGAAGGTCAAAAAATCACCTTCGCCACCAATGTCGTAATCGGCAAAAACAAACATCAAACCCCTGTTTTTTATAATAAAATTCGAACGGTTGTGGTTAACCCTTATTGGAATATTCCAAATTCAATCATTTATAATGAAATGCGTAAGAAAATTATTGCCGACCCAAGCTATTTAAGCCGTAACAATTATGAAGCCATAGGCAATATCTCATGGGAAAAAGCCACCAAACGCTATGTACCATTTGCAATAAGGCAACGCCCAGGCCGGCGCAATGCACTAGGCATTGTTAAGTTTTTATTCCCCAATCGCCATTCCATCTATTTGCATGACACCCCTTCAAAAAGTTTATTTGGCAGAGCCAGCCGCGCGTTTAGCCACGGTTGCGTTCGGGTTCAAAACCCACGTGCATTAGCACTTAATTTAATGGGCTGGAGTGAAAAACAGTTTAACGCACTGATAAAGGCTGGTAGAAACCGCCATTTTGCACTTAAAAATAAAGTACCAGTCTACCTCACTTACATGACAGCAACGGTGAATGAGCAAGGCAAATTGCGTTATTTCCGCGATGTTTATGGCCGAGATAAAGCAATTGAGAAAGCCCTTAATGTTAAGCAGACCCTAAAGTCCATTGCCCAGAATAATAACAAAGCTAGCCAACCCATCAAATCATCTGGCAAGGCTGACACAAAAAAAACAAAAAATGATCTATAATAAACAATGTTGCAATAAATGGTAAACTAGCAATTTATTAACCATTCTGCAAAACTTTTTGATTACCATAAAACCGTGGTAGTGAACGAATATAAATTGTTTAAGCAGTATGCATCATGTTTTTTTTATGGTCAAAAATCTCCAAATCCATTGTAATATTAAGCGTTTCAATGTTGGCATTGAGCCTGTCTTTGGCGATTATAAATAGCGAAGTATCCGCAGACACCCGCACCATTTCACTTTATATGATCAATACCAAACAAAGCCTAAAGGTTACCTATAAAGTTAATGGCCGCTATGTACCTGCCGCGCTTAAAAAAATCAATAAACTAGTCGGCGACTGGCGAAACAATACCAGCACTCGGATGAGCCCAAAACTAATAGACCTAATTTGGGAGTTACACCGTGAATTAGGCTCAAAACGTGAAATCCGAGTTATATCAGGCTATCGTTCGGCCAAAACCAATGCAATGTTACGCCGCCGCTCTAAAGGGGTTGCAAAAAATTCCAATCACATCCGCGGTATCGCCATGGATATCCAGTTCCCTGACATTTCGATCCGCACTTTACGCGAGGCAGGTTTGCTAAAACGCAAAGGTGGTGTTGGCTATTATCCGCGTAGTAGAATTCCCTTTGTACATATTGATACAGGCAACGTGCGGCATTGGCCACGGATGAGGGCAAAAGATTTGGCTGCATTGTTTAAACGCGGCAAACCTTATGGCGGTTATAAAAAGCAGCCGCTTAATGCAAGCACAAGCGTCGCATTAAAGGTCAAACGTCAACCAACAAACACTAGGGTAAAAAAACCAATTATTGTCGCCAGCGCGCCTAAACCAGTTAAACGCCCTAACATACCAACATTTATTCCTAGCAAACCAATTGTCAGACCACAACCAACAACCTCACCTGCGTTATTAGCTGAAAAACCAACCTTGCGCCCGTCGATTAGTGACCCAGATTTACTCGCTCAAAAAATGCTGCTTGCTTCTATTTTGGCCGCAGATGAAGATGAAGACGTAATATTTTTAGATGAATTTTCAAATGAAGACATCATTATCACCAACAAAGCAGCAAAAAGCGGCTTAACTTTTTATCCAATACGCAATGTTCCACAGCTTGAACTGTTAGAAGCACCAATCTCGATCGGCCTTTCAAAGCAAGACGCCCAATTAATGCTTAGTCAAACCAACAACCGTTTCATTTCAGGATTTAAATTAACTAAATATCCAAATTTAAACAACCAGACATTTACCAAGCCATCTTCTTGAGAGGCTAAAGCTAAATATTATTGATCCGCCATGCCAAGCGCATGCAAATATAGGTCTAAAATCGCCTCTTGCTCTGCCCGCTCATTGCTGTCTTGCTTGCGAATGCGTAAAATCATCCGTATGACTTTAATGTCAAAGCCTTCACCTTTGGCTTCAGCAAACACTTCTTTCATGTCTTCGCTGATAGCTTTTTTCTCTTCATCCAGCCGCTCAACCCGCTCAATAAAACTACGCAAGCGATCTTTTGCAACGCCAGATGCTGTAACCGCATCATTAAGACCTTCAATATCCGAATCCATATTCATTCCATTCTATTTTTATTTTGTCTATTTTTCATAATTTCAGGCAAAATACCAGCAAAAACCGCAACCCACTCCGCAATATCAGCAGAATTTGATAATAAATCTTGGCGAAGCTCCAAAAGGCTATGCTCTAAATCTTTTTGCAAACCATGGCGATCCATCGTATCGCCATTTAAACCACCAAAATATGGTTTATTTTCATCAACTATATAATCAGTAGAACGCGCTAGCGCCGCCATAATATCAGCAGTAAAACTTTTATTTTCATGCCACAATAACCCAACTTCAGTGTCACGCTTATTGCCTCGCCAAAATGGTGTAAAACTATGAATTGCAAATAAAGTAGGCCGAATTTTTATCGCTTCAAATTGGCCAATCATCATGGAGATAGCCTCATCATATGGCTGATAGAATCGCGACAAACGGTTTTGTTTCTCTGCCGAATCAATGTCTCGGTTGCCAGCAACAATTTCACCATCAGCAAGGCGCATCACCAATGTCGGGTCAATAGAGCCACGGTTTGGGTCAATCAAAAGTCTGGAAAACTTACTTAAAACTGCAGGCACATTAAGTGCTTTAGCCAGTCCAATCGTAAATTCACGAACCCCAATATCATAGGCAATATGGCGCTCCAAAGCTTCAGATTGCAACCCCAGCTTTTCATATTCTGGTGGTATATAATTACTAGCATGGTCGGCCAATAACAATAACCCACAGCCATAATCACCATTTACAATTTCGAATGCTTCATGTTGTATATCAGATAGTTTATTCATCGGGTTTCATTTTCATTTATTTTCACAATTTCATATAAATACCCAACCGCTCAAAAGGCAATGAATTTTATATCTAATCACCTTAAAAAAATGCAATTGAAAATTATTGACGGTATAATTTAATGAATTTTCATTTAACCCTTGCCCAATTGGGCCGCCGCCCTTAATATTCAATTGCTTTGCATAATTTTATTGAATAAAAATAAGTTTTAATTTTTATCAAATAGCTTTATATTAAGCATATAAATATTGTAACCATTAGCGACAAACTAAATTATATGATGCAAAGAATAGACAAGCTGCTAAGGCTTGCCCTAAACTTAAAAATTTTTGTAATAGTGTTGCTCGCCAGTATCTATATAACCACACCTGCGCGCGCAGATCTTAAAGTCTGTAATAGTGTTGCTAGTAATGTCAATATCGCAATCGGTTATAAAGTTAAATCTGGTTGGACTACAGAAGGCTGGTGGCTGATTAAACCCAACACCTGCGAATCAATTGTCCAAGGCGATTTATTTGCACGCTTTTACTATATTTATGCAATTGAAGAAGGCACAGGCGGATACTGGGGCGGTGAAGCTGTAATGTGTACAAAAAATGAAAAGT
>JADGDI010000001.1:70971-75094 GCA_016744975.1 Hyphomicrobiales bacterium
CTATTAATGGCATAGCCGATTGCGAGTTACGAGGGTATCGTCGCACTGGCTTTACCGAGGTAGACACGGGCGATTGGACCAACTGGGAGTTAAAGTTAACACCTGACAAATGAATTAAGGTAACACATGAAACGTAATCGCAGAATAAAAATACTTGCAACATTAGGCCCCGCTTCGGACACCGAAGAAATGATAGAAAAATTATTCATGGCAGGTGCTGATGCTTTTCGCATCAATATGAGCCATTCCAGCCATGAAAAATTACTTCAATTATACACCGCAATCCGCAATGTCGAAGCCAAACAAAACCACCCAATCGGTATATTGATAGACCTACAAGGTCCAAAATTACGCATTGATGCTTTCAAAGATGATAAGGTCGAGCTTAAAAAAGGTCAAAATTTTATTTTGGATAATGACCCAACACCTGGCGATAACACCCGCGTTTTTCTACCCCATCCAGAGATTCTAGGCTCAGTAGAAATAGGCCATAAATTATTACTAGATGATGGACGCATTCAATTAGAAGCTATAAATGTTGAAAATAATGTCATCACGACAAAAGTCTTAAATGACTGCACCATATCAAGTCGCAAAGGCGTCAGCCTGCCCGATACGCTCTTACCCGTCAGCGCGATGACCGAAAAAGATCAAGCCGATTTAGAATATGCAATCACCCTAGACATTGACTATATAGCGCTAAGCTTTGTTCAACGCGGTAAAGACGTTGAAGAAGTACAAGCCATTGCTGGCGACAAAGCCAAAGTAGTCGCGAAAATTGAAAAACCCGCAGCAGTTGCCGCACTCGATGAAATCATCGAAGCGTCGGATCTAATCATGGTGGCAAGGGGTGATTTGGGCGTTGAATTGCCAATCCAGCAACTACCAGGCATTCAAAAACTAATCACCCGCGCATCACGCACTGCTGGTGTGCCAGTCATTGTTGCAACTCAAATGCTTGAGAGTATGATTGAAAGCCCAATGCCTACCCGTGCCGAAGTTTCAGATGTTGCTACCGCAGTTTATGAAGGTGCAGACGCGGTCATGCTAAGTGCTGAATCCGCCGCTGGCGACTACCCTGTCCAAGCCGTACAAATGATGAGCAACATCGCCGAGGAGGCCGAATCTGATCCATTTTATTCTGATATTATTTACGCCCATCACACTGAAGCAGAATCAACATCAGCCGACGCCATTAGTGCAGCGGTTTATGCCGTGGCCGAAACATTGAACCTAAGTGCCATTGCGTGCTATACTTCATCAGGTGCAACCGCGGCTCGGGTATCTCGTGAGCGACCACAAAACCAAATAATCACACTAACACCGCAATCCAGTACAGCACGAAACTTATCTCTCACATGGGGGATATATTGCGTTATTACCCACAATGCCGAGCGCGAAGATGAAATGATCGAATATGCTTGCAAAACCGCATATGAGCACGAATTGGTTCAATTTGGTGACCACATTGTAATCACCGCTGGCATTCCTTTTGGCCGCCCGGGTACAACCAATATGTTACGCATAGCAGCAATTGGCAAAAATGGTAAATGTGCTGATTAAGGCCTTTGACCAATATATGATTAATAATGAAGGACGCAACTTGCGTCCTTTTTCATAAAACTTTCAAATTTGCGACAAAAAAAAGAGCCTATAAAATAGACTCTTTAAATATCTTATAAGCAAATTGCTTAACCTTGACGTGCTTTAAAACGTGGGTTTGTTTTGTTGATCACATATAGGCGACCACGACGGCGTACCACACGGCAATCACGATGACGATTGCGAAGCGATTTGATCGAATTCTTGATTTTCATTTTAAAATTCCTTAAACAACTTAAAACATATGATTAATTTACAACCCATATGTCATAACAATCAATTTTCGGCAAAAATAGTTACCTATCACCATAATGTCAAGTTAAAGCTCATTTTATCCAACAAGCAATAACAAAAATATTATTAAAATTATATAAAATTAGAAGAACAAAAATCATACTAAGTAGAAAGCACAACCAATAGTGGCTTTATGGCAGATTGCATCTAGATGTCCATTTACAATCAATCGATTTTTTCAAGTATTTTAACCTATAATCTACTAATATATAAGAAAAAAACGCAATAATGCGCAATAATATAAGTTTTTTACCATCAAAGACAAAACAGCAAGCTGTGTTAATAGTTCATTAGTTGGTTCAACCTATCATATAGTTTAATCGAGGCGCATATGAGTGAACAAATTAAATTACAAAGAGATCGCTTTATGGGATTCTCTTTTGCCGTAGCAGATTTATTGTTAGAGCTGGATGAACAGGGCTGCATACAATTTTGTATGGGGGCAAGCCAAAATATTCTTGGTGACAATGTCCAAAACCTAATCCAAAAGCCCCTCAATAACTTTGTAAGTAACGCAGATAAGACGGTTTTAACATTTCTTTTTGATAATATAAAAGTTGGTCAACGCCGTGGCCCAATTAAAATTCATACAATGAAAAATGATATAAAAACTCCAGTTCAATTGTCAATTTTCAAAATGCCCAATGATACAGGAAAAGTTAATGTCGTCATTAATAATTTAGATCCAATGTCAATTAGCAGTCAAGATCCAAATCGTGATAATGAAACAGGACTGCTAAATCAAAATGCGTTTTTTATGATGGCAGAGTCAGCCATCAGTTCGGTCAAAAACTCAAAAGATGAAATTAGCCTAACCCTCATTGAGATGCCCGATGAACCATTGCTAGAAATGGAAATCGGCAGAGAAAATGTGGTTGAGTTTAAATCCAAAACAGCATCTTTTCTGCGTGCGGTTTCCACAGAAGACATGGCAACAAGTCTCGAAAATGAAGGCTTTGGCCTGATCCATAACGACACGATAAGTGCTGATAAAATTTCTTCAGAAATAAAAAATATTTCTAAAGAATTTAGTAAACCTGGCTCGGACATTCAAATTGGCACCAATACTGTTGAAATTGATAAATCAGTAGATCCAGCCGATATGTCAAGAGCTTTGGCCTACACCATTAATCAATATGTATCCGATAGTAATTTAGGCAACAATCAAAATGTTAGCTTTGAAAAGCAAGTCAATAGCCAAATTACCGGAACAATTGATCAAATTAAATGGTTTAAAAACATCATTAAGAAAAAACGTGTAAGTTATGTCGCTCAAGAAATTGTCAATATTAAAGACAGCAAAGTACATCATTATGAGTTATTAGTGCGTTTTGAGCCCGGTGTTAGTCCATTCCAAAGACTAGTATTTGCTGAAAAAGTTGGCATCATTCACGAGCTAGATTTAATAATCCTAAAACAAGCAGTAGATTGGATTAACCAAACACCCGACCATCCAGATTTTTCCCTAGCGGTAAATATTTCTGGTGCCTCTTTAGCGCGTGCCGATTTTTGTTTCAAAATGCTAAAATTAATACGCGATGACTTACGTTACCCCAAACGCCTATTGATTGAATTAACTGAGTCTGCTGAAATCGAATCACTTAAAAAAGTGAATGATTTCTTCAAAGGCATTCGCGCCAACGGAACCAAAATTTGTATTGACGACTTTGGTTCAGGCGCTGCATCACTCAATTATTTGCGAGCATTAGATGTCGATATCGTAAAAATTGATGGCTGCTATATTCGCGAATCCATGAAAAATGGTCGAGAAGATAAAATTTTAAAAGCCATGGTAGCATTGTGTAAATCAATGAATATGGAAATCGTCGCAGAACAAATAGAAACCAAGGATCAAGCTCAATATTTAATCGAACTTGGCGTTGGTTTTGGTCAAGGATATCTTTATCATAAGCCCTCATCTGCAGAGGATATCATTGAAAATTTAACTAAAAAAAAATCTAAATCAGCCTAAATAAATTAAAAGTGCATAATTACACAAACTCTTGATATAAAACACCAAACTTCTACTCAATTTATTAATTCTACCTTTTGACTATTGCCCTATTCAGTTTTTCAACTTACACTGGTAAAAAATGCGACTGTAAGTGATTTGCCATGGCCAAAAAATATGATTTATCAGATTTGGATAAGTGTCTAATTCGCTGGTATGCCAACAAAGCGGGAAAATTTCCCTTTATTCAATTTAATTTCTCAGATGGTAGAAAGG
>JADGDI010000001.1:75104-88892 GCA_016744975.1 Hyphomicrobiales bacterium
CCACGAAGCCCATGATGCCGCAGAAGCATTTGAAGAATTTCGAAATGTACCGATAGATGTTATTTTGCTCGATTATGCAATGGATACACTCGATGGCATTGAATTTGCAAGAATGGTCCGTACCGCCGATGATACACCTAACCCCTATGTTCCAATCGTCATGTTAAGCGCATATTCTGAGCGTTATCGAGTAACCGATGCCCGCGATGTTGGTATTACTGAGTTTCTGAGAAAGCCAATTTGCGCACAAGATTTACATCAACGGATTATCCAAGTCATCGAGAACCCAAGACCATTTATTAGAACGCCTCGCTTTTTTGGCCCAGATCGCAGACGTAGCATCAGCACAACATTTAAAGGCGAAGAACGCCGAAAATCAGAACTAAAAATTGAAAGCCCTCAAAAAACTGAAAATATGGAAAAAATGATCCGCAAGGCCAGCGTAGAATAAAAATGATACTCAGCCAGTGTCAATTTTGAGCATTATTGTTAAATCAAATAATTTTTTAATAGCTTGCCAATCTTCTGTCTGCTAAATAGATGCCGTGGTCTCGTAGCTCAGTTGGATAGAGCACCAGATTCCTAATCTGGGGGTCACAGGTTCAATTCCTGTCGAGATCACCACTTAAAACATATTGTAAAACAGTTGGTTATGAGTTTTTATTTAAAAGTACAAATTTGACAGTTTTACACTTTTAAAGCCCAAGTTTTACACTCCTGTTTATTTTTCGTTCTTTTTTGCGCCAAAAATTGAATAAACTTTCGCCATAGTTTCGGTCAAATCTACATCTTTAGAATAAATATTTGTGGTTTCTGGGGATGAGTGACCTAACGCGGTCGCTATTTGTTCATTGCTCAAACCTTGTTGCCTTAATGTGGTGGCTACGGTTCTTCTTATTCCATGAAATGTTAAACCCTTGTTGATTAGTTTTTTTTCTAAAAGGTCAGTTTTAAATCTGTGGAATGATGTTTTAAAACCATCACTCGTCCATTTGTCACCACGGCTATTAACACATACAAAAACTGTATTATTTTCGTGTGGTATGTTTAAAATATCTTGCAAATCTGGATGGATAGGCCATTTTACGATTTGTTTTGTTTTGCTGGTCTCAACTTCAAGCCAGCCGTCTTTGATTGAATTTTTATGAAGGTTTAAAACATCACCTTGCCTCAAGCCTGTATAAAGAGAGATGGCTACGGGTAATAAAATGTGACGTTTAGCAGTTTTTAAAATTATTGATTGCTCGGATATTGACCAAGCCCTATTTTTTATAACTGCCTTTTGACTTTTGTCTTTAGGAACGCTTTTAACGCCAGTGCGCGGGTTGTTTGTCATGTAACCATACTCAATGCCATATTGAAACATAGCGCTCATTACAGCTAGTAAATGATTGGTAAATGATCGTTTTTTTTCTTTAAATGTTTGATTTCTTAAAAGGCGTATAAAAGTTGCATCTATAGTGATTAGTGCCATTTCGTTGATTTTATCCAGATAGTCCAAGTTTGATAAGTAATATTCTTTTGACCGTGGTGCAAGTCTTCTAAAGCGGCCAGATTGTTTATATTCTTCAATCAAAAACCCAAGCGTACCGACCTTATTCTTAATCTCATACTGAACTTGCTTATAATCCGCTTCGATTTGTTGCAATTCAAGTAAAAATTCCAAGGACGCAGTTTCACGGTTGCCAAAATCTGAAACAATCTTGGTTTTTGTCGAGCGATGATAATAGTAGTATTTGGTTTTTGCCCAAACCCTATGAACACCCTTTGGCAATATTACTCTACTTTTTTTAGCCATTGTTTTTTAGTCTTTCCAAATAAAAGGCATGATCGATTTCTTTCGGTTTATTTTCTTGCTTGCTATCATTTTGGAGATAATCAATCCAATCGTCAAGTTTGCGCTTATCGTAGCGCAAAAATTGAACGCCCATCGCAATAGGTTTAACATTACATTTTTGATTGAATATAGCGGCAGACATACCACAATAAGCTGCTGCATCCTTTTGATTTAAAAGCCTTGCGTCTGGGTCTCTCATTGAACTACATCCTCTTTTATCTCAAGTGCATAACCTCTGGCATGGTGTGTATGAATTTCAAACCGTGTGCCAATTAGTTTTTTTCGGAGGCGGCAAATCTGAACCTCAATAGTTTTAATATCAGCGCCACCGTCCGCGCGTAATCCATATAACTTTTTGTGAATATTAGGTTTGCTGATTACTCGACCTGTTTTTTGGTGTAATATCTCAAATATCTCGGCGTGTTGAGCGCGTAGTTTTACCACTGCGTCACCGTCAACCAGCGTGTTTTTATCAAAATCCCAATCATAACAATCCGTTAAAATTTTCTGTCCGCAACATTCGCAAAATTTGCTCATCCCTCCGCCTCCTTCAATTGTAAATAGCACTCGCAGATAGCGCGGAACGGGTTTTTACTCTGCGCTATGATCGGCGTTCCATCTGCGGCCATGGTTCGGACTTCGAAACCATGCTCTAGCGGGATGAATTCGAATTTATTATCTATCAAAATCTCCATGCAGCGATAAGGACTGCAAATATAAAGTGGTCTGACGCAGTACAACATCCCGCAGATTGCTTTAATTTTGTGATCGATTTCATCATCTGAATATTTGCTAAAATCTGTCATAAGTTACCTCCGAGCAGTCTCGTTTTATTAATAAGCGACTGCATTTCACCAACGTTAAAATTCAGCGCATAAAGCTTCACCGCAAGCGCAACGGGGTTGATGTTATGATGCTGCCAAAACTTGCGCTCATTCTGATTGTGTTGGGCGTTTTTGCCTGTCCTGTGGCAATAAGCGCATAATGGCAACGTCCACATATCATCAGGTTTTTCCTGCATTCCAGTGGCGAATTTATCAAAGTTCAAATCTGGGTATCTGATATGAGCGGCTTCGCTTCTGCCGCCAACGCCACAAGTAAGGCAGTCACATTGACGGATACAGTTTAGATAGGCCTTATCTTCAATTCGGGGTTTTTTGAAGCGTGGTTCGTATTCGTGAAAAATTTGGCTCATATTGCCTCCATAAATAAATCAAGCGGTTTATGAAAAATTTCTGGCTGGTGATGTGGTTGGGGTGATGGGTTTTTGATGCCTGAAAAGATGCGCGTAATAACATCCACCTGCCAGCCGTTGCCGATCATTTTATAGGCTTGGCTTTTACTTACGCTTGCGCAATAATCAATCGGTAAGCCTTGAAGCTCGCAGCATTCGTTGACGGTAAAGCGGCGAATTATCGGCGCAAAATCACCATCCACTAAAGCCACCATGCTATCTTTGCTAACTGTGGTCATACAGTTGGATTTATCGTCATCCCGCTTGCCATTATCATCTAGCTTACGGCCAACTTGCCTTGCACCGATGATTTTCACATCAATGCGGCGGTCAATCAGTACATTGTTAGGCTGACCTTTATTAAACCCAGCAATAACACAACTAGATTTGTCTTTTTCGCTATCGCTATGATAACCCCATTCCCATTTACATGTTCCATTGACTGGTGAAACATTGGCCATATAATCAATCGCTTTTTGCGAGTGCAGCATGTCTTGAGGGATTTTCAAATCTAAAACATCAATCAGCTTAATGCCGCAATCTTTAATATCTCGATCGAAGGGGATATTTGTCCAATATAGCCGAACTCTGTTTTGAGCGCTGAGCAATGCCGCGTTGATTTTTACCGGCACAACGCCAAGCGCTTCACTAATCACATCTTCCCATTTTTTTGCCATGGGTGTGTTTTCTAGAAAAAATAGAATGTTGGGATTTTTGGCCTGTAAATGCCGTAATATCCGCACATATTCCCAAAATAAATATGACTGCCCTTCAAATTCCACACCATCGGCCTTTAGCGCCAAATACCGCTCTAGGCTGGTCACCTCTTCGGTGCTTGAAGCCATGCCAGCGCGTTTGCCTGCCATGCTAAAATCTTGACACGGGCTACCGCCAATGATCAAATCAATAAGCGGAAAATCAGCATCTTGCCAAGCTTCCCACCTGGTCACATCACCAACATGGGTTATTGCATCACCCCAATTAGCGCGGCTAACCTCGATCGCAAATTTATCAACTTCCGATGCGTAATATCGGTTTACCCCAATTTTAGCCCGCGTAAGCGCAAACATACCGCATGACATACCATCGAATAATGAAACAACATTCATTGTCCTAAATACCCCCAAAATTCGCGCTCTAGATCAGCGCTATTAAGCGTTGGCACAAAGCGAGTGCAAATAATATCAATGCAGCGTTTGAAAAATTCTTGGAACTCGACTTGGTCCATTGTCTCAAAACTGATTGACTGAGGAATATAGTAAGTTTGCCCATTATAGCCGATGATGGTTTTAACGTGCTTGGTTGCGATTTTGAGATTGATCAGCAACTCATCGGTTGATTGATATTCGTCTGAGTTATCGACCACCATACGGAGCAATGAGAAAAACAACTTATGCTGTTTGACATTGCGCTGTACTTTTAGGTCAATCAGGAAGGTTTGACCTTCCTTTGCGGCATTGGCGTATTTAATTGCGTTTGAGCAATCTGCGACTAATACGGGGACGTTGAAGCCGTTAAGTTTGTGCATTCTCCAAGTGGATTTCATGCGTTACCGCCTTTATCCGTCAGAAGGTTAGTCAATTCTTGTGGCGACTTGCCCATAAGCTGGGCAAGTTCTGAATGCGAAATCATGCCCTCGTCATAGGTCTCAGTTAGTGAAAATCCTAAATTAAATTGGTTTGGAGTAAAAAAAGCCCAAAGCGCCCTTGCAGGGTATAAATGGCAATTCGATTACATTTGCAAGGACGAAGCCATAGTCGCCCATGAACCATTTGCTATTGCTTTCAGATACGCAGCTAATAATTTCTGCAATACCGACTATACCGCCCATTGAGAAGCCTTTGCTATCCGCTTTTGAACCATCAAAGGTTTTGCTTGCGTGGATTAGAAATTGACCACGATATTTTGTAGGCCAAGAACGGTTTTCAATATCTTTGCCGTCATGTAGAATATGGTGGCACCATGGCTGGCGAATACTTAGTGCTTTCATTTTACTTATGTTTGGATAATTCATTACGCCGCCTCCAACTTATCTTGATGCTTCTGAAATATTTCGGCAGCGCCTTTTTGATCTAGCTTTGGCAATAGCTCGACCATGGATAAATTCATCTGCCATGCTTCATCAAGTTGATCGGCGGTTGTTGCGCTTTCCAAATCTTGAGTTAATTGCGTGATGATTTGTTCAACGCTTGGCATTTCCTCATCTGGCACGGGTGAACTTTCGCCCTCGATTGTTTTGGTTTCTGGTTCTGGGGTTTCGTCCTGCTGTTTTTCTGGTTTGGTTGATTTATCGAAATTCAGGCTTTGGGTTGATGGTGGCGCGGTTTCCATTTTGGTGATTGGTGTTGATTTGGGCGTGTCGCCAATATCATAATCCCTCACCTCCTCGGTGATGCCAATGCCTTTTAAGATATCTGGAAAAACATCACGTAAAGCATAAGCACGGGCGCGCATTTGCAGCATGCGTTCAGGGTATTTTTTCCATACATTACCGCCCCACAAACCCGCGTTTTGGGCTTGCTGTTGGGTAAATATGCTTGTGTGGGCGTTTGGCTTACCTACGCGTTTTACTATGCATTTGGCAACCAATTGATTGCCATCTTTAACTTGAGTTTCTTGGACAAATTCACATAGGCCAGAAGCTTCAACCAGTGCTAAAGCGGCATCGCCCCAGATTGAGGGGCGGCCATTAATAACGGCGATATTTTGACAAGCATTCATCGGCGTTAGGCCAACTTCCATTCCCATCATAATTGTTACACATAAGGCGTTGGCGTTCATGCCTTTTGGCCCCATGCCTGACGCTTCAATTACTTTTGCCATGCGATAGCAACCGTCATAATCTTGCGGGACAATTGCCATAGGTTTTTTGCCTGTGACGGCTAAGACGGCCTTTTGAACGGGTGCTATTTCTTGGTTGGTTTCACTCATAATATTCTCCTTAAAAATTGGTTTATTGATGGTGCGGAAAGGGAGGTAACCGCACCACTACAAAACAAGTCTCAACGTAGGGATTGCGTTTCAACTCGCTCTATGCCGTCTAGTTTCAAGCTTTCATCTTGTTTAAGAAGGTTGGTGGCTAATTTTTCGATGGTTGCGATCACGTCAGGGTGGGAATGGAAAAGCATGGCGGCTTTTTCGGTATCGGCGATTTTTGCTGAAACTTTTGTGACCATTTTAACGCTGGTTGCGCGGCCGTTCACATTGCCATGGCCGAATGTAGTTTTTGTTGCGGCGGTTTTTTCTGCTGTTTCACTGGCTTTGGTTGCTTGGTCTATTTTATCCAATGCGGCTTGTTTATCGGCCAATGTTTGGGTTTCTGTCGCTTTTTCCATTGCCGCCTCGGCCATTGCATCGGCCTTGGCTTGTGCTTCACGCTCCGCTTTTAACTGCGCTTGGCGCTCGGCTTCTTGTTTTTGGCTATAGGCAAGTAATGGTTTGTCTATTTTACTTATGCCAGATTGCAGAATTTCAGTAACTAAGCGGTAATCGTCATCGACTTGTTTTCCTGCTTCGAAATGAGGCTTCTTATCGATTTTGCGTTGATCGTCACATGTTTTAATAAGTGCTTTAATTTGCTTGCGAAAATTACCCGCTTTATTCGCCGTTTCATCATCTTGGATGCCGTCTTTTACCTGTTCGGAAAAGCGATCTACGCCTTGGATAAATTCATCCGTTTTTAATTGTAACTTGTGCAATTCGGTTAATTCTGCATCACCAGAATTATGGCCTATTTTTGAGTGTTTGTTCATTTTGTTTTCCTTTAAAATTATCGTTATTCACGTGGTGTGATTTATGGTTTGCGCCGCTTCAGTCTCACGCATCCAATTTAAACCCCTCTTGCGGCGCTTCTCCTGAGCCTCATCACCAACGCCATAATTAAGAAGCCATGTATTACGACCATCGTGATTACTAGGTAGTTGTTTAATCAACCCCTCCGCATGCCTCACGCGACTTAAGTTGCTTTGAACTTCAACTTCTGTAGGTTTGTACAATTCTTTCTCCTTTAAAAAATGGGTGGCAAATCTGTTAAATCTGCCCCTGCTTGGATTTGGGTTTCAGGTTCTACTATTGCTTGCGGGTTGGTGAGGTGCTTAAAAACAGGTTCTGATATCGGTCGGCACCATTCCCAAATTTTAATAACATCGGTTGGATTTCCGTTTAATGTTGCGACTAGATATTCGTCACCCGCAGCATTATTCTGATCGTCAAATTCTTGCTCGCACCAAATGGCGATTGGTAACCATGGGCCATTTTTAACTTTGCGGGTTTTGTAATAACCACATTGCGGGTCGTCCAATTGAACGCCAGGGCGAAGTCCGTTTACTGCATCTATCCAATGCTGGTAGAGGTCTTGACGGATGATTGGTTTGATCATTGGACTAGCCTTAGAAGAGGCTTTTTATCTTCGATCTTTTTCTGCGAAAAACGGGCTTTGTGATGATGCATCAAGTCCAGCATTGCTTGCTCCATCTCTGGTGAGGTGGACATATGTAGGCCGATGACTACTAAGGTTTGAGAGATTTTTTCGATTAACGTGTCTTCGATTTTACCTTGCTCGCACGCCATTGTAAAACTGGCGAGGAGCGATAATAATTCATTGTCAATTTGTTGGGTCATTTGTTATTCTCCTTTTCATATTTCGCAATAATTTGCTTATCTTTCAGATCACCCAGCGCCAATTCTAGGTGACAGATAACATCACCGATTGGTGCAACATTTTCAAAATTAGCGATTGCTGCTTTAAGCTTTTGCGCGGCATGCTTTCGGCTTATGTCAAACGGAATAACTTTGAAGTCATCAAGTAACGCTTGCCCTGCCTCTATGTCTCTTGACTTGATCATTGGGTTTTACCTCGCCTTAAATGTGATATTTTGATCTCGTGGGTTATTGGGCAATCCGTGCCGTATTCGGTTTGAAATTCTTCGAACGTGTCAATTGTGACTTTGTTGTTTGAGATTTCTTGAATGCTGTCTTGTTGCAAATCCAAATCGAAATAATCATTCACGCAATTTAGGATATTTTCAGCGGTGATTGACTTGATGAAACCGACTTTTTCGGTGTGGTATGGGTGGTTGATTTCTAGGATGTATGGCATTACATAGCCTCACTTTTGATATGTGCGGTTTCTGTGCGCTCATTTTGGGCTTGCTCTGCGATTTCAAATGACAGGTCGTAGCCTAGGATATAATCGAGCATTTCATCGGCTGGGGTGTTTCTATCTGCATAATACCGCTTAACCGCATCGGCGGTTTGCTCGGTGAAATCCTCGCTTGTGCCTTTTGCGATATTGATTTTAAAGACTTGGTCGGCATCTGGATATTGCCCTTCAATTAAATCTTTTACGATTGTGCCATGCTTTTCTGCCCAATCTATTGCCGCGAAATGTACGCCTTCGTCACAGTCCATACGCACGATGTAGAAATCTTTGTTTAATGGGCTTTGACCTACGACTGATATTGACATTTTTTCGCACTTTCTCGCTCACATAGACCGCTATATTTTCGCGTTGTGATGAATTGATTTGTGTTTGTTGTTGTGGTTATAAATTACCAAAATGGTATGTTAAAGTCAATATATTAAATTACCAAAATGGTATATTCAAATCTGCCTGTTGATAAACACAATTTTATAAGTTGCAAATGAGGCGGTTGCAGCCTTTAATGAATTGTTAATTTTTTAGGTATTTTACGGGGAATGTTATGAGTAACCATTTTAAAACAGCTATGATTTGTGCGGCTACATTGGGGCTTGCAGCGTGCGGCGCAACTACTGGCGGCGGCGCAACAACAGGCGGTACGGGTCAAATTGCATTGCCTCATAAAACTTTCAAGCAAGCGTTCGCAAATAAAGATGTGCTTACTGGTTACACTAGAGGCTTTACTCATGCTCCAGGATATAATGTGAAGTTTTCAAGCCCTGTTTTGGTTGGCCTGCAAAAAAATTCTACTGGCGGCGTTGATATATCCGTTAACAGTGAACTTGTTTCATTAAGTGCAAGTGATTATAATAGTATTTCGAATGGTTACAAATATTCCGATACAGCCAATGGAGAAACCACTGTATTTACGGTGTCCGGCATAAAGAGTGATAAATACGATTATGCTTCAATGCTGATTGTTGATTTTTATGATAATCAAGGCAACTCAGGAATACATATTGCTGATATGGGAATAAAAACCAAAACTATGCCAACTAGCGCGATGTCTAGTAATTATTCAGGCACGTCAATAATCGCTCTTGCAGAGAAAAACGGCTCTGGCGGGAATATCTATGCCAGCGATATTAATTTGAATACAAATTATTCAACAGCTAGCATTACAGGCAATATGACTAACATAAAGAATGCGCTCGACCTATCTAAGGCTGCAGGGCAGATTAACATTGAAAATGGTCAAATTTCTGGTGATCGATTTGTTGGCAAGTTAACTGGCGATGCTGTGTTGAACAATCAGCTTGGCGGTACATTAGCTGGTAATATTGAAGGTGGTTTTTATGGGCCAAATGCAGTTGAAGCAGCTGGCAAGTTTCAATTAGAAACTAATCGGTATATAGCTATCGGCGGCTTTGTCGCCAAGCAATAAGTAGCCCCCGAAATTCAGACACAAAAAAACCGCCAGCGTGGGCGGTTGGGGTTTGATTATATTACTTCGCTCTAGTGGTTGTATAAATTAAAGTTTTTATCAAACCATAAAACATAGAACATACTATTAACTCGATACCCCACCATCGGGCTTTTACCTTTAAATCGAAAGGCCAAATAAAATTCTACATCTTCATGGATAAATCGTGGTTGCGCCGCTTTAATTGCCGTTGCGGATATTTTCTCCGCCCCCAAACCGTGCTTAGGTGATTTTATTATGTCATTCCATGTCATCGACTTTCTTTTAAAAATAGATGAGGCAACAGCAGCTTTCTCAGCTTTGTCTAATTTTGAAAAACAATATTTACCTTCAACTATATGTTGAAAAGATATTTGAAAAAAATCCTCTGCACTTGCTTTAGTTTCTTTTGAGCTAAACCCGCTTTTCGTTTTACCTGATATTGCTTTATTATACTTAACTCTAGTCATAAAAATTCTGTATTATTAATTTAATTGAGTTGTAAAGTACTTCATCAGCTCAGCTTTACTTATGTTGTCACCTTTTCCAAAATTATCAAGCCAAGGGCTTTCTTCATGCGTCATATTACGTAGTTTCCAAGCAGTGAATTGTCCAAATTCTGAAAATACATCATCCAGAAGAGTGTTTTCTTCTTCGCTAAATATTGCATAAATGGAGCGATCATCTTCTCTGACTATAGGTTCTTTACCGTAAGATTTAAATTCCCGGTACAATGCTGGCGCGACAGGGCCATGCATCCAAGCTTCTAAATCATCTTCAAAAAGTTCTACGTTATAAATAGCAAGATGAAAACCTTGAGCATAATAAACTAGTTTTTGAAGTTTTAAATTGGTGATGCTATTAACGTCGTCTTCCTGCAAATCTTTTTGTAGAAAGTATTTAGCAACATCTGATATATTCGCCATATGAAGCCCTCTATAGTTAAACACAATTAGCCGTCCACTTAATTCTATTTTATTGAAAAATAGAGTGCTGAATTGTTTTAAATTGTTCATTTTAACCTAGCAATAAACGCTAAATATACCACTAACGTAGACGCTCTGTTACAGTTCGTCAAGGTTCGGTAGCGTAACGATCTATACAAAAGCTTGTTTTAAAAGGTAAATCCTTGAAATATTAATTATTTCAATACTCATAAAAGTGTTAATAAAATAGAGTTCTCTATCTAAAAGTAGAAACCTCAAAACTCCTGCACCGCGCCAATGACGCGGGCTTTGCTTAAAACCCACCAGCGACGGCATTTACCACCTTGGCGACTATTTTAACTTCTGTTCCTGCTTCTTTATCTTCATCAGGATATACGGGTTTAAATTTTGGGTCATGGCTTTCTGGGACTAAAACATCACGGGCGCCAATATGTGCAAAGCGTTTAATAGTTACCTCACGCATTTGGCCGTTAAACCTTGTGCGCTCCACCACCACTACGTCACCCACGCTTGGTTTTATTGAGCAATCACCATTTGTTGAGACACAAACCACATAATAGCCGTTTGGTATGACTTTATTCATACTATCGCCAATGACTTTAAGCAGATAATGCTTATCGGCATCATATGGGGCGACTAATGGCACGTCTATATGCTGTAATTCGGATGTTGGGGTTTGTTGCTCGTCTTGGTCTAACCAATGCCCCGCCTGAACATTGCCAAGGACTGGCAAGCTTTTAAAACCGCTAATTAGAGGTATTGGACCTTCTGGTAAAGGCGAACTGTCAGAACTTATTAAGTCGGCTGGTGTGCATTCTAATACCTTTGCTATCCGCTCCATCCAATCTTGCGATAATTTACGCTCTCCTTTTTCAAGTCTAAATATTTGAGGCGCAGAAGTGCCGACGAGTTCAGCTAAATGCTTTGCCGTCCACTTTTTGTTTTTTCTAAATTCTTCAATTCTGTTCATGCTTAACATATTATACCGAAACGGTAATTAATTAAATAACCCAAAATGGTAATTTATTAATTGACTTAAAATACCATTTTGGTATGTTGTCAACATGAAATTAAAACTATGGTTAACCCAATCCAATATTAAGCGGGCGGATTTTGCAGCTGAAATTGGAACTACAACAACAGCGATTGGTCGTTATTTGAACGGTGACAGAAAGCCAACTGCCGAGGTGTTCACCTCAATTTTTAGGGTCACAGGCGGCAAGGTCACGCCGAATGATTTTTACGAGCTTACAGAAAAGTAATCCCTCGCGGTTTTGGCTGTTTCCGCACCTCTACACTCGCACAAAAAACAGCAGAATTTCAGTTAGATAAGGGCAACCTTATGGGGGTATTCGGTGATTATACCTAAACTTGCGGCGCTGCAAGATGTTCAAAACTCAATGCCCTTATCGTGCATTTTTGATTGAGAAAAGCGCCGTAAATCACCAGCAGATTAACCAATTAGTATTGCGTAACCAAACGGAGCAACGTCATGTCCGATGAATTTTTAAAGCTCGATATTAACAAGAAGGTTCGGCCTTTTAGCAAAGACACTGCTTTGGTGCGTAGATTTTACGCAGCAGCAGCGTTTTACTTTGCCAATGGTCGCACCTCTCAAGCCAAAGCTGACGCTATGTATGCTTATGAGTTGGCGAATGTCGAGCGGATTAAAGATTTAAGGGCAAGTCGCTCAAACCTAAACCATCTAAACAAAAAAGGAGTTTAATTGATGGCACAAACACTTGGAGACACCCCAACAGGTGAGGATGGCATTGCCATAATGGGCAGTGACCCTGAAAAAATGGACGGTAAATTATTTGCTCGAAATGTTGGCAAGATTGCCGCTGCTGAGCAAAAAATGAAGGATGCTAAAGGCGTTCATAATGCGGCCATGAAGGAATTTAAAAAAGATGGTGGACAAAGTGCGATTTTAAAGATGGCGCAGCGTATCGCCAAGCTTTCGGCCACTGAAGCAAGGCAAGAATTTGAAATTTTGCAGCATTATCTAGCTCTGATGAATGTTGACATGGGTCGCCAGCTTGAACTATTTGCATCTGCGCCCGCGCAAAGTGAAGACGCGCTAAAAGAAGCTGCTTATTTGGATGGTTATCGCGCTTTAAACGAAGGTTTTGACACGGACGAAAATCCTCACTCGATCGGTACGGCCATGTCTGAAAGTTGGCTTAATGGACATGCGGAGGCCAAACGCGAGAATATCGAAAATTTCACCGATGACAGCGAGGAAGCTGATCAAGATGAAGATGCTAAAAAACCAACGCTTGAGGTTGTCCAGTGAAGGTTTTAGCGCTTGATTTAGCAACTTGTACAGGTTTCGCCTTTGGAGATATATCCAAGGGCGAGCGGCCTAAATATGGGTATGTTAATTTGCCAAAAACTGGTGATGATGTTGGTTATTTTTTAGTCGCGTTTGAGCAATGGCTTACTGACAAAATTGTATTTGATAAGCCTGGCACGATTATTTTTGAAGCACCAATTTTGACTGCTGGAAGAACTTCACCTGCTGTTGCGCGTAAATTGTTTGGTTTGGCTAATGTGGTTGAAATGTTTTGCTATAGGCATTCTATTTCAGTTCGGTCAACTAACATCATGGCCGTTAAAAAGTATTTTACTGGACGTGGTAACGCGAAAAAGCACGACATGATTAAAGCTGCTACCGACCTTGGTTTTAAAATTGCGGTCGATGATGAAGCGGATGCACTTGGTATTTACTTTCAGGCAATGAACCATTTTTACCCCGCACAGGCTCAACAATGGGACAGCAGAAGCGCTGCTAGATTGTTATGACCAAAGTTATCAAATGGTGTGCTGTATGCCGAAAATTGCACCCACCATTTGGACAAAGCGGCAAGTGGTATTGCCGAAAACATTTACCAGTAGATTATTTTAAATTTAGAGATACGGAGGCAAAAAGACGTGAACCAACATCTACAAAATTCAATGGTTAAAGAAGCTATATTGCAAGATGCTCCTCCATCAAACATTGAAGCAGAACAACAATTATTGGGCATTTTACTTTATAAGAATGATTTATATTTTCAACTTGGTGGTATTATACAGGCACAGCATTTTAGAGAAGAATTGCACGGGCGTATTTTTGAGAAAATATCCGAGTTCATCGAGAGTAAACGCGCGGCTAACCCAATTACT
>JADGDI010000020.1 GCA_016744975.1 Hyphomicrobiales bacterium
ATCCTCCTAAAACTTAGTAAAGCCTATATGAGAATTTTAGCACAAAAAATGGTACAATTTATGGGGAGCAGGTCAAACCATTGGAGCAGATAATGAAGAAGATGCGATTTAACGAAGAACAAATAATTCGAATATTACACGAGCAAGAAAGTGGTATCGCAACAGCCGATCTTTGTCGTAAACACGGCATTGGCAAAAGCACATTCTACAAATGGAAGTCAAAATATGGCGGTATGGATGTATCTGATGCTCGCAGACTAAAAACTTTAGAAGACGAGAATCGACGTTTAAAAAGCTTGCTTGCCGATGCACATCTGGACATTTCTATGTTGAAGAGTGTGAATGCAAAAAAATGGTAGCGTCTGTTGTTAAACGCGAAGCGGTTACTTACCTTAGGGATGGTTTTAAGGTGAGTGAACGACGGGCGTGCCATATTTTAGATATTCATCGATCTTTGATACGTTACAAATCTAAACGGCCAGAGGACATTGATTTACGTAAGCGTTTGCGCAAATTATCTGTTAAGCGTAGGAGATTTGGCTATAGGCGTTTGCATGTCCTGTTGGCTCGAGAAGGTATACAAATAAATCACAAGAAGCTCTGGCGGATTTACAAAGAGGAAGGCTTATCGGTTCGTAAGCGTGGTGGGCGCAAGCGTGCCATTGGTACTCGCAGACCAATTGTTTTACCATCCAAAGTCAATGAGCGTTGGTCGCTAGATTTTGTGAGTGATAGCTTTATGGATACCCAAAGACAGGGGCAGGCTCCGGTAGACGTTTTAGAATGTTATGCATTATTGATGATTACAGCCGTGAGTGTTTGGCTTTAGTGCCTGACACATCCATCGGCGGTGAGCGTTTAGCGCGCGAACTGGACAAGCTGATTGATTATCGTGGCAAGCCCGATACGATTGTCAGCGACAACGGCACGGAGATGACTTCTAACGCAATTTTAAGATGGCAACAAGATACCCATATTAATTGGCATTATATTGCACCAGGCAAGCCGATGCAGAACGGCTTGGTTGAGAGTTTTAACGGTAAATTACGTGATGAATGCCTCAATGAGATATTGTTTGAAGACCTACATCATGTGCGTAGAATATTAGCCGATTGGCGACATGATTATAATCATGTCAGGCCTCATTCATCACTAAACGAGTTAAGCCCATACATGACATTAAACAAAGAAAGGAATAAAGCTATTGCAAATCAACAAGAATTAAACAAAAATATCAAACCAAGACTCTATGCATAAATGGATCTAACTTGGGGGCAAGGGCAGCTTTAGGATAGCGAGTTGTCTATAATTTATGACGTTTCAAATTATGATCTCTGTATCTGATGTTGAGATGACGGATTAAGTTCTACCGTTACTTTTTAAAAATTCTAAGGCATCCGTTGCTGTTACTTTGCCACTTTCTTCATGTGGGATATGGCCCAAATCATCGTAAATAATGGTTTGGGAATTTTCTATGTCATTGTTAAAGCGAGCAGCTAAATTTACTGGAATTAGAGGATCTTTTTTACCCCACATTATTAATGTAGGTGCAGAAACACCTCTTATTATATCTACGGTTGCTTGAGCGGTTGCTGAACGCAATCGAGAGGTAAGTGCGGATATATTTCCTCTGCGGGTTGCTAGATCTTTATATCGTTCGATTAATTTATCGGTGATGGTATCAGGTGAACCCATTACAAGCTCAAGATCTTGACGAATTAAAAACCTAGGTACTTTAAACCATTGGCCTAATATACATAATATTGGGGTGCTTGCTAGCTTCCAAGTGATTGGGGTACTAACATTTTCTAAGTCATACCCAGCGGAATCAATTAGTATTAGGTTTTCTATTCGCTTAGGAATTTTGGCAGCAATTCGCCATGCAATTTCTCCACCTAATGAATTACCAGCTATGCTAAGTTTATCCACGCCCAATAGATTTATTAAATCTATACAAAAATCACAATAATTTATGCCTGAATAATCCAAGTATTTATATTTACCAGTCCATTTGCCTGTTAGGCCAAAAGCTGGTAAATCAAACCTAATTATTTGAAAGTCATTTTTTAAAATCTCCACCCATTCATCCCATGTATGAAGGCTTGAAGATGTGCCATGGATAAGAATTAGGGTTGGTTTCTCATCAGTACCTTCTTTACGAAAATGAACACGTTGGCCATTTAGGATAACAAAGTCATCGATAGAATTTGCCCATTTTAAATCAAGTTTATCTAGGATGATTTTATTTGCTGATTTATTCATTTGCAGCCTTGGCTAGTGATTCTAGAGGCAGGTTTTCTTCCATAAATTTAGCCAAATAGGTTTCTGCTGATTGGCATTTAGCAATGAATGCTTGAGTCTCTTTTGCATTAAATGGTTTTGCATAAAAATAGCCTTGCCCATATGTGCAATCTATTTGTTTTAGGATGGAGCATTCGAATTTTGTTTCGATGCCCTCAGCTGTGGTCTCTAGATTAAAGGCTTTGGCCAATTTTACAATTGTATCAACGACTGCTAAAGCGCTTTTTTCATTATCTTTATCGCCTAAAGTACAAACGAATGCGCGGTCAATTTTTAATTTATCAATTGGCAATTGTTGAAGATAGGATAAAGAGGAATACCCTGTACCAAAATCATCTAGGGCGATACGAATTCCCATGGCACGTAGTTTTTTAAGAACCTTGATTACCGTTTCACCTTCTTCTAATAGAGCGGTTTCAGTGAGTTCTAATTCTAACTGGTGTATGGGTAGACCACTGTTTTCTAGCGCATCATTCACAACTTTAATAATGTCATCATTTACAAATTGAATAGCTGAGACATTCACTGAAAGACGCATGTCATTAGGCCATTCGGCTGCATCCAGGCAAGCTTGTTCCATAACATATTTGCCCAGGGGTATGATTAGTCCACTTTCTTCTGCAAGCGGTATAAATTCGTCGGGACGAACCATTCCTTTTGTCGGGTGTATCCAGCGGATAAGGGCTTCAAACCCACCAATTTTATTTGTTGCCAAGTTAATTTGAGGTTGATAGTGAATAATAAATTCACCTTTACTAATTCCAGACTTTATATCACTCAGCATTGTGAATTTATGGCGTGCATCATCGTCCATAGCAGAGTTAAATATTTTTATGGTGCTGCGCCCAGCGGCCTTGGCTGCATAAAGGGCTAAGTCACTGGATTTCATAAGTAAACTAGCGCTTTTGGCGTCTTTAGGTGCAAATGCAACACCTAGGCTAGCACGAATTTCTATTCTAAAACCACCTTCTGACCAAGGTTTTGCTAATTCTGTTTGAATATGAATTTGTAGCTTGTTTATTTTTGTTTCGCTTAAATTACCAGGACAAAGAATTGAAAATTCATCTCCACCCAGTCGTGAGAATAAATAATTGTCGGGTAGGATGTTGGTGACTCTTTTTGCAACTTCTTGGAGTAAGTCGTCACCGACGGAATGGCCAAGAGAATCATTGACTGTTTTGAAATTATCTAAATCTAATATAAATAATGTACACGGTTTTACTTGCTTTTCATTAAGGAAATATTTTTGAAGTTGGTTTTGAAAATTGTTTCTGTTGGCTAATTTTGTTAATCCATCAAAATTAGCTAAATTCCACATGTCAAGCTCTCGACTTCTTTCTGAAGTAACATCTGACCCAACACCACGCCAGCCCAATAAATTACCGCGTAGATCAAATGAGGGGTTTGCGGTGATAGACCACCAACGCTTTTGATCTTTAATAATAACAGGCAATATTTGATTAGAAAATGGTTTTTCTTTGTCAAATTGTTTGGCTAGTTTTTCAAGCATGGCTTCAGATTCTATATCAGACCTGTCCTGGAGGCTGCTGATGATATTTAAGAACGGAATCTCTTGAATTTCTGATTGAAATTTTTGAGTGATTTCAATAATACGATGAGGAACATGCACCAATTTACCATCTTGGCTAATTTCCCATAACCAGTCATTGGCATTTTCTTCAAAATCATGTAGCAATAAATTCACGACTTCACGTTGTTTTTCAATTTCAGTTTCTGCTTTTAGGTTTTTCAAGAAGCCTCTTGAAGTTAATAACACTGTTGATGTGAGGATGATTAGATAAAATCCCATCATTGGCACTAACAAGTAATAGTTGGTAAAATGCCATATTGAAATACCAATCATTGTTCCTACTGATATAATGATAACCCATGCTATACCTGCTTTAGGTAAGCTTGCAAATAGCCAAGTTCCTGTTGCAAGAAATGCGGCTAAAATTCCAGTGATTATTAGTTTATTTTGTCCATCTAATAAGCCAAATAAATAGATAGTCATTGTAACATATAGAAATGCAGCAATGTTTAAATCAATGGTCAAGACCCATGTTTTGAAAATTGAAACAGGTTGGTTTTTTTGGCTGTTTTGAAATGAGAACCACCACAATATATTTATTATGCCGATTGCCCACAAAGCGCTAACCCATGAAATCATAATCCATGTTTCGGTATATCCCCAAAATAGCCATGCTATTAACAAGGATATAGTTTGATTGCCAATGCTACTTAGTGGAAGGATTTCTAACACAGCGTCAAATTGACGTTTTCGATAATAATTTGCTGTATCTGCACTGGCTTCTGGATCGTGAAGGCATAACTCTAGTTGATATTTTGTCCATTTATAAATAGAATTTAATGAAAATTGATTTGGATTTAGTTTTGCGGTCATTATAACTACTTAATTTTGAAGGATGAACTTACAAGAATATTATTTATGAGTTAGCCAAATTTGAGTGCGATAAAATGGCCCCCAATAACCTCTTAATTCTAGTTTTTTACCATTTTCAATAACGCGTAGCTGAGCGTTGTAAATATTACCGTTCTCTGGATCAAGGACGGTTCCACCTTTCCACCAGCCTTCCGTTCTATCGAGCTTGAAATTGCGCAATACAGTCATACCAATTACAGGCTTGTCTTTTCGGTCATCTGTACAAGGTGTGCAAATTGGCGCGTTGCCGTAACTTTTGTCAAAAAGCTTTGTGACTTTACCGTTTAGTATGCCTTTTCTTATATAGATACGTACTAAAGATTTAGCTTTATTTGTTTGGTCGTCTATTGATTTCCAGGTTTTTATTTCTTGCTGAGCCGCAAGTACGTTGCTGGTAAGCATTAATATAAGTGAAAAAATTAGAGCAAACGATAACTTCATACAATTTCCTTACGTTAGTAATCTTAAGTAACATTATGGTGGTTAAAAATTGATTAAAATATTATGGTCATGTCCCGCTTTAGTGCTGCTTCAAATATTCATTTAAGTAGCTACACATCCAAAGCTAAGGGTGATTCCAAGTAAATACAAAATATACTTTACTGGATTAGGAAAGCTCAAATGTAACCTTTACTATCTAAATATTGAAAATGACACCACAGAGTAAAATCTAAGAAATTTTTATTTGATGTAACTTCCTAGGGTTTCTGTACGTTTAACCCCACTATATCCCGTATAATCTCGGTATATCCCATAATTCTTTTAGTATCATTATAAGTATCGGGTTACACTTGGAGTAATTGGAAATATCTCATTCGGTTCACTGAACTGAATGAGATATTATTTTGTAGGTTTATTTTGTTGATTTAACCAACTGCTTTGGCAAGAAAATTGCTATGACAATAAATATAGCTGCTAAAATAATTGCAACGAGCCAGCCTGGTGCGAAGTTAAACATACTTGTATAGGCATCAACCCCAGTATTAGCCAGTGTCATTTTTGCGCTGTCCATAAGCCCTGATTGTTTGAACCAGTCGTAGGATAGGCTGAAGGCAAATGCGCCAAGTAAGCCGCCAACAACAAAGATAATTGCATCATAACGGCCTGCTACAATTGCGCTTAGGCTTGTGCCAGGGCAATAGCCTGCGATCGCAAATCCAACTCCTAGCAATGCACCACCAATTAAAACACCCCAGTAGGTGGCTTTTACTGACAAATGGCCAATTTCAAAAATGCCCAATTCTAAACCGATAAATAGGACTAATGAAGCTGTACCAATGGCAAATAATATTGTTTTCATTAATGTCAGATCAGTAAAGCGTAACATGTTAATAATGTTTTTGGGGTTCGTTGCTCCTATTTTGTTTAAAGCAAAGCCAAACAGACCACCTAAAATAATAGCTAAAAAAATCTGCATGTCTAATTTCCTTTTCTGTTAAACATTAACATAGCAACTGGTATGCCAGCGCCAAATACGCCAAGGGTAAATACATAGCCACTTAATGCGGTTTGCATAATACCACTCATCATATGGCCGCTGGTACAACCACCTGCTAACCGGGCGCCATAAAGCACAATAAAACCGGCTAAAAACACAGTAACATAGCGTTTTACAAGGCTGTCACCAAAGCGTTCTCGCCATACATTTGGCATTTGTTTTTCTTGCCCTTCGGCCTTATCGCCACCTAGGCGAGAGGATAAAAATGCACCTGCAATCATAGCTATTACAAAAACAAAGCTATAATTTAATGGCTTTGCTGCATTTTTGGCATATTTACCGCCGCTTTTGTTTAGGTATTTATTTGATGAGGAATAGCCTGTTTTGGCGGTTTCATCTTTTTGGATGATGCTATCATCAACTTGATTCCATATAATGGCATCTGCTATGACAAATTGGGTTGAAACGCCAACAGGTTTGACCAATGTAACGGCCAATAATATTGACAGGCCTAACAGCAATCCGCCAATATACCAGGGTAGTTTATTAGACATTTTCTTACTTTCTTTTAGTTGCTTTTCCAATATTTTTATATTAGCAAATGCTAATTTATTAATATTAGAAAACACTAATATACTAATGTAAAAAAAGCAATAGTTAAAAAAGCAATAGTGTTAAATATGCATGGGGAGATATTATTAGGCTTCAAAATGCTGCCATAAGATGGTTAACCAAATGGCTAATGCGATTGATATTGCGGTGAATATGCCAACGATTAACATGCTTGTTACAAGGTCAGACATTTGCGGTAATTCTCCAGCAAAAAGATATCCAAGCATGGCGTAGCTGATTGTCCAGAGTGTCGAAGAAGGTAGTGCGATAGCAGTGAACTTAAACCAGTTTGTTTTTACTGCGCCACTCACATAGGAGACATATGGCCCTGTTGGGCTAAATATTGTATGACTAATGAAAATAGCCAACCAACCATAGTTTTTTAACAGGGCTTCACTTTTATTAAGGATTGGCTTTGTACGCTGAATTTGCCGTAAGCGGGTGAGTAAGCTTGGGCCAGCAAAGCGAGCGATTGCGAAAGCTAGTTGATCACCTATCCAATAAGCAATGGTTGCTACAAGTAGTACCTGCCATATTATTAAATCACCAGCAGCTGCGAGTGCGCCCGACGTTAACACAAGAATGGATGAAGGCAAGGGAATGCCAAAACACGCTAGTATTACGGTAATAAAAATAATATAGAGGCCATATTCTGGTATAAGGCCAAGAATGATTTCGGTCATTTTTGGCTTTCTCTATATGTTTGTGCGACATTGCGAATTTTTACGGTTAGCTGATCTAGAGACAAGTTTTGTGATTCTGCAACTTCTTTGAGGCGCAAACCTTTGCCTCTATCATTGTCATCCAACCCCAATATATCAGCGACGATTTCTCTAGGTATATCATAAGACATAACAATGTATTTTGGGGTCATCCAGTCTTTAAGCGCTTCGTCTTGATGCTTAGGGTCATTAAAATAAATAGCATTTGCTAAAAAGGTAAAGCTAAAAAATAAAGCTATAACTGAAGATAGCAGAAAACCGCCGATGGGCAGCCAACGCTTTTTTACAAATCGCTTAAATTTAGATGAGAGCATGGGCAAACATAAAGTAACTCAGATTATTTTTTATAATGATAGCAGTTTAAAATCTAGTGTCTATAAGACATTATATTGTTTTCTGTTTTCTGTCGCAGCCTTGTCTTTATAATTCTTTCTACACCGGTTGATCTTTGGGTATGGCTAAAAGGAGGTGAGCGAGGGGGAATTGGAAATTTGGGGGTTAGCTTAACAAACCTTCATCTAGCATCATTTGTTCAAGTTTAATGCCTTCAAAACCCATTTCTGCTTTATATGATTTGTAGGTATCGTAAAATGCGGGCTGTTTGCCTCTTTTTTTGGTGGCAGCGATTAGAGTATTTTTTTGCGTATGTTCTGATGCGACAAAGTCGATGACATCGACATGATAGCCTTGGGATTGCAGCAGCATGACGCGGGCATTGTCGGTCATTATATCTGCCATTTTATGTAAAAACAGGCCATGTTTAACAAATTTTGAGAGTGATTTTTTTTGTTTTAAACTCAACAACACTTCTTTTTGGCAACATGGAGCGCTTAAGATGATTTTGGACTTCATCTTAAGGCCCATAAATAAAGCGTCATCGGTTGCGGTATCACAGGCATGGAGTGAAACGACGGCATCATAATAGGTTAAGCCAGAATATTGGTCGGCAAAATCGTTTATGAATGATAGATTATCAAACCCACATTTTTTAGCGGTTTCGTTGCCTTGTTTCATTAAATCACTATTAAAATCTACAGCATGGATTACGGGGTCTAGATTATTTTTTACTAAATAATTATATATAGCAAAGGTCATATAACCCTTGCCTGCGCCGATATCGATTGCTTTTACCCGTTTTTGATTTGCAGCGCCAGACTGGCTTAGTTTGTCAGATAATATCTCGGTAAACCTACTGATTTGTTTATATTTTTTATGCATTCTAGGTTTAATAATGCCATTATTATCTGAAATACCAGTTTCGATTAGAAATTGTTCCTTAGCGTCTAATTTGTATTTATTGGTATTTTTTTTAACATTGGTCATAATACGGCCTTGCAGATGTGTCATTCTGAAACTATTGAGTTTCAACTGTATAAAGAAAATTGAGCAAAATAACAGTCTAAATAAGCTGAAATTAAAGTTATATCTATTATAATAATAGAGTGATAATATAGTGTACAGGCTTGATGATGCCTAATTTTTGGAGATGTTTATGAATATAGCGGTACTTAATTTGCATAGAGATATAGATGAGGATGCGCTGAAAAAACTATTTATAGGCTATGGGGAAGTTGATTCTTGCGAGATTGTTCTTGATAAAAAAGAAGGCACTTCTAAAGGCTTTGGCTTTGTTGTTATGAATAATGAAGCAGAAGCAAATGATGCAATTTTAGGGTTGCATGCCACACGTGTTAATAAGCAAAAAATTAGAGTGAAAGCCGCAGGTTTACCGGCTTCATGATCTTTTGAATGACAGGCAATTATGTGATGTTTTTAATGGCCTTGGACATTTGGATAAATGCGTCCTTACTGTCTGGGTGGGAATTTCCGTGAAATTGAAAATTATGGATCATTTGAGGCCAGACATCTAATGTCAGATCAACATTTTGCTGTTCTAACTTTGATGCAAATTCGCGTATCATATCAACCATCACTTCTTTACCGCCAGCTTGAATATATATGGGGCAGAGGTTGCTGAAATCGTGATAAATGGGCGATAGGCTTTGGTGGGTGTATTTTGTTCCACCTTGTAGCCATTTTCCAAATTTTATGGCCATGTAACCTTGCACTAGGTCATATTTATCATTTTCGTAAAAACTTTTACCACGCTGTTTTATATCAGTCCAAGGTGATATGCATATTGCCAAAGCTGGTTGTGGTAATTTGCTTTGTTTTAAGGCCTGTATAAGCATGAGTGTTAGGTGACCGCCTGCTGAATCGCCAATTAGTACGATTTTTTTTGGATTAGTTCCGTTTGAAATTAGAAATTTATAGGCTGCTATTGCGTCATCTAACTGAGCGGGATGCGGATGCTCGGGTGTTAAGCGATAGGCTAGCGCGAATAGTTTTATCTCCAATAGGCCAGCTAACATGCGTGCAAAGTTTTTTGAAATTTCTGAATTGAAGGCGTAACCTCCGCCGTGCAGATATAGGATGGTCATATCAGATTTTATATCTTTTATAATGTGCCATTCGCCCTTAGGCTCGTTTGCTTTTGAGGCTAGGGATTCAACGGAAAAATCTTCATCAACATTTGTGATGAGGCTATCAAAATATACACGGCCTCCTTGAATATTGGGGCGTAAGAAGGCCACTTTAAACTGATGTCGCCAAAATAAGACACCCATTTCGAAAGTTGCTGGCCAGGCTGAATTGAGAGGTTTGCCGATCAGTCTGTGCCAAATCACCTGTATTGAAATTTTGGATAATGCAAAATAGCTGAATATTCTATTTGATAGGTTGCCATTAAATTTTATTTTTGACATTTTGTCGCCTTTTTGGAAGTTGCGATTTATAATGTCAAATTATGGTATTCGAATATAGAATTTATACGACATTTTGATGGGTGGAATTACTAAATGATTGTTAAAAAGCCGTTAGCAGAATTAATAATGCCACCAGCTTCTCTGTCTGCATGTATTTTTTCATATGTTTTGCGTGATACCAGAGGGGTGAATTTATCTAAGGTGGCGCGATTAAATAGATTTCCTGCGTCACCATTATGTGCAATTACATGGGTTATTGAAGGGTAAACACAGTTATTGCCAGATGAAGATCTCATGCCAGAGATTGCTTTTAGCGGGCCGCAAAGTGAGGCAGTTTTGAGTTATAACCCTGGCTCAATATTTTCAGTCAGTTTGGGCATATACCCAGAAGCTTGGCGTGTATTAACGGGCATGGATGTCTCTGAGTTTAGAAATAAAACAGTGGCGTTAAACAGCATTATTGATGGCGATTTTTTGGTTATGTTTCAAGGTTTATTAGCTAGCAGTTTTTCATTAGACGCTCAATTATTATTTGAGGGAAAATTTGAAAAGTTATGGCAAAAATTGCGAGCAGACAAACCAAAAGCTTCTAATATGTTGGAAGATTGGTTATGTAGGATGGTTGCTCATGCCGCTATTTCAGGGATAGGCAAGGGGTTGCGTCAAAGCCAACGCCGCCTAAAATATATGACGGGTCAAAATCAACGGGAGCTTTCGGCATATGTCAGAATGGAAAAACTGTTTTCAGTTTGGATGCAAAACCGACAAGATGATGGCGCGGCATTGGCTGGAATTGCCACAGATGTTGGGTTTTCAGATCAATCTCATATGGGTAGAGATGTTAAGCGCATTATAGGCATGTCACCGGCAAAGCTTAATAGGCTTATTGATAGTGATGAGAGTTTTTGGTTTTATAGATTATTGGGAGAAAGATATTAAAGCTATTAGAGTTAATTCTTAAGCTTAGCTAGAAAGTTGTATATTTTATTAAGGGTGTATTATTGAATGAATACACCCTTAAAAGTCTGTTTAGTCTATTGTTTCGGGTCTAATGCGTCGCGTAGACCGTCACCTATAAAGTTAAAGCAGAACAAGGTTACGGCTAAAAAGCTTGCTGGGAAAATTAGAATCCATGGCGAGGTTTCCATAATATTTGCCCCTTCTGAAATTAGAGCGCCCCAGCTTGTGTTGGGTTCTTGAACGCCTAAACCTAGATAAGATAAAAAGCTTTCAGTCATAATAACACTTGGAATTAGCAAGGTTGCGTAAATGATGATTAGGCCCCAAATATTTGGCACGATATGCTTAAATATAATTTTGCCATCCCTAACGCCAATGGCTTTTGCGGCTAACACAAACTCTTTATTTTTAATAGAAATTGTTTGTCCGCGTACAATTCTTGCCATTGTTAGCCATTCAACCGCGCCTAAAGCGATGAACATTAGATAGATATTTCGACCAAAGAATACCATCAATAAAATAACAAAGAAAATAAATGGAATGGCGTATAAAATATCAACAAAACGCATCATTAGCATATCAACCCGGCCACCAAAATAACCTGCAGTTGCCCCATAAGAGACACCAATTAAGATGGCAACAAAAGCCGCTAATACGCCGATTAATATTGAAATTTGCCCGCCATGTAGAACCCGAACGAGTAAATCTCTGCCGTTGGTGTCAGTTCCGAAATAAAAGCCGGCTTCAAAATTTGGTGGTACTTGGATATAATCCCAATATACCTCATCAAAAGGATGTTCAAGGAAATATGGCCCAATGAAACATGCCACTGTTATGATGCCCAATATGATTAAGCAGGTCATTGCTAAACGGTTCTTATAAAACCGAATTACGGCATCTTTCCAGAGGCTATTGCCTGTGACAAAATTATCATTGGTGCTATTATTTGCGGTTTGATCATCTTTAATATCAATGGATTGTGTCATGTTAATCTCCAATCTTCGGATCGATGAAGCGGTATGCTATATCCACTAACAAATTCATCAATACGATGAGTGTTCCAAAAAACACCACAACTCCCATGACCACCTGATAGTCTCTATTCAATGCATAATCAACAAAATAGCGACCTAGGCCTGGTAATGCATATACTCGCTCGATTACCACTGAGCCGGTTATTATGCCTGCAATTGCAGGGCCGAGATAGGATACTACGGGGAGAATAGCGGCTCTTAAACCATGGCGGAATAATACAATTTGTGAGTTTAGGCCTTTGGCTTTTGCGGTACGTATATATTGACTGTTCAGCACTTCGATCATCGAAGATCGCATAATACGTGCCATGATGCCGATATAGGGTAATGATAATGAAGTGATGGGTAGAATTAAGTGATTCCACGCGCCATCATTCCAACCTTGAACGGGCAACCACTTTAAGGTAACGCCAAAAAACAACGTAAATAATGGGGCGCTAACAAATGTTGGTATAACAATGCCTAAAACTGAGAAACCCATAATAGAATAATCTTTAACACTATTTTGATTATAGGCAGCATAAGCGCCAAGCGGGCAGCCTATGAATATTGCGATTAAAATGGCAATGCCGCCTAATTGGAGGCTAACAGGAAAGCTAGACAGGATTAGGTCTGCGACATCAAAGTCGACCACTGTGAAGGAAGGGCCAAAATCAAAATGTAATAGACGCCATATATACAGGAAGAACTGTTCGTGCAATGGCAGGTCTAAATTAAAATGAGCGAGGAGGTTTTTCTCGACCTCAGGGGGTAAGACGCGTTCTGCATCAAAAGGGCCGCCTGGGGTTAAGCGCATCATAAAAAAAGATGCCGCAATGATGAGAAAGATAGTCGGGATTGCTACAAACAATCGCTTGATTATAAACTTTAACATGGTTGAGCCGATATAAAAAAAGCGCCGTACTAGGGACAATACGACGCTTATAGGTTGTTATTAGTCTGCGAAATACATATGACGGAAACGATGTTGCGTCATTGGATTGTCGACATAACCTTTAAGCTTTGGATTAACAACTCTTAAGAATTGGCCATAGTTAAGGGCAGCAACGGGTTGGTCACGTGCAATTAAAGCCTCGGCTTTACGCAAATGAACAGCACGTTTAACTAGGTCTGTTTCTTTAGAAGCTGCAAGCATGGCTGCTTCATAATCTGGGTTAGAATAGGCTGAATAATTGTTGCGACCTGCGCCTTTTGAAAGCAAGGTTAGGAAGTTTTCGGCATCATTATAATCGCCTGACCATCCGCCAGATGCGACTTCAAAGTCACCTTTTTTATAATCTTCATAAACAACATTGCTGTCTTTATTCAGCATTGTTACTTTTACGCCGATTGCTTTCCACATTGCTGCAATTGCAACTGTGTAGCGTTTGCCTAGATCACCTGATCTATATTTGATTTCTAACTCAAGTGGTTTATCAGCTGTATAACCTGCATCTGCTAGTAGTTTTTTAGCAGTAGCGCGGCGCTCATCCATGCTTTTATCTTTCCAAGATACTAGAGCAGGGCTTGGATAGTTTGCAATACCTGTTGGCACAAAGCCATAGGCTGGAATGCCTGATTTTCTAACTTTTTCAGTATAAACTTTACGATCAATTGCCATTGAAAGCGCTTGACGAACATTTACATCTTTAAATTTATCTAAGCGTAGGTTAAATGAATAATATGATGTTGCAAGTGTTGCATAAGAATGGAAAGCGTCAGGATAATCAGTTTTTACTTTGCTGATTTGATCGGTTGGGAATGAGCTAATGTCTAGTTCACCTGCACGGAAGGCTTTAAATGCTGTTGCTGAATCTTTGATCACTAGCATTTTAACATTTTCGATTTTTACGTTATCAGCATCCCAGAAATGTGGGTTTTTCTTAAGCATGATATGGTCGTTTGGAATCCATTTTTCGATGGTATAAGCACCGTTAAACACCATGTTTTCAAGCTTTGTCCAGTCATCACCATGTTTTTCAACCACATGCTTTGGTGCTGCAAAAGTTGACATATGAACCAACATGCTGGTGAAGTATGGCGCTGGAATGTTTAGCTTAAATTGTAGAGTTTTATCGTCTATTGCGGTAACACCCAATTCTGAAGGGGCTTTTTTGCCGCTTACAACGTCGCTACCATTTTCAATTAGGTATAAAAGCCATGAATTTGGAGATGCTGTATTTGGATCCATCAAACGCTTGATACCAAATTCAAAGTCGTTGGCTGTTACAGGCACACCGTCTGACCATTTTGAATCACGTAAATGGAATGTATATGTAAGGCCATCGTCTGACACATCATATGAAGTTGCAACACCTGGAATGGTTTCAGCTGATGGTGTTTCGGCCATTAAGCCCATAAACACGCTGGCCATGATGTTTAATTCCCACATGCCATTAACTTTGGCAGGGTCTAAAGATCTAGGTTCTGTACCATTATTGTAAACCAATGTTTTACCAGCTGCAAATGCTGTAACGCTAAGCGTAGGTGTTAGTGCCGTTGCTGCTGTTAATAAGCTAACAAGTGCTACTTTTTTAATATTATTTCTAATGTTCATTTTTCCCTCATTTGTTTTCTACCTAATAAGCGGGTTCTTGAAATTTACAAAAACTAGAGCTTAGGTGGCTTTATCCTATATATTTAAATATAAAGGTCAATAAAAACTAAACATAATTTTAGTAAATATAAAATAACTTGCATTTTTTTAGTTTTTGTTGATTTTATTATTTTGGGCTTTCATAGAAAATCGACTATAAAGTTTGTGTTATTATTTTAGCTTTGTTTAACGCTGATCTGGGGTTGTATCAAAAAATTTGAATTGAATTTTGGATAATATTCTATACTCTGAGTTGAATTGCTATTATTTAGAGGCGCGTTATGTCAAATAATATTTTGGATTTTAAAAAATTTAAAGATGGTGCAAAAAGTGGCTTACTTGGTGAGACTTTATTAGCGCGCAGAAAAGCAATTGGAAAAACCATGCGTGATGTTGCTCGTGAAACGGGCTTGTCCGTTGGGTTTATATCGCAAGTGGAACGCAATTTATGTGCGCCTTCGCTTACCTCTTTTTTTAAGCTAGCTAAGGCGCTCAATAGCACAGTTGATGAGTTGCTTGAGATTCCAAACGATTATGAAATTGTCTCTAAAAAGAAAGATAGGAAGAAATTTAACTTAGGAGACCCTCAGAGATTCTACCAAAAATTAGGCCCTGGGTTCAAGGGCGCAAATTTTTTCCCTTGTATTATTACTCGACCAAGCGGGCATATGGCGGAGCTATTAAAACAAAAAGGCGAAGAATTTTGCTATTTATTAGAAGGCCGAGTTGAATATATTATTGATGGAAAAATACATATTATTTCTGCTGGGGATTCCATTCATCTTGACACTGACATTGCTTATTCTTCAGTTGTGACCAGTAAAAGAGATGCTGTTGAATTGTGGGTTTTATCGTCTCCGCTTTATTTAGATAATAATCGTGATAAAAATTTGACCATTGACTAAACATTTGTTTAGTCTATTTTGACTCTAAATTGATTTCGGGAGTCAGCAATTGGAAATAATTTCGACCATAAAAAGAATAGAGAGAATTGCTAAAATTCGTTTGGAAATGACGCATTTAAATTTAGATGCACTTATTATTCCACGCTTTGATGCACATATGGGCGAATATATTTCAGAATATGATGCTCGGTTACATTGGGCGACTGGCTTTTCTGGTTCTGCGGGTGCTTGTGTTATTACGGCTGATAAAGCGGTTATGTTTGTTGATGGTCGCTATACTGTACAAGTTCAAAAAGAATGTTCACCTGATATTTTTGAATATCGCCATTTACATGATGAGTTTTTAGACAAATGGCTTAGTGCCGAGTTTGTTGGTGGTCGGGTTGGACTTGACCCTATGTTTTTCTCGGTTGATTGGTATGAGAAAATTAATTTGTCTTTGGCTAAAAAGCCTTTGGGTGGGCAATTGTCAGAGCTTGTTTGTATATCTTACGCTCCTATAGATGCATTATGGTTGGATAGGCCAACTGAGCCAATGTCTTTAGCTGAGGCCTACCCCACCCAACTTGCTGGCAGAAAAGTTGAAGATAAAATTAGCGACATTACTAGTATATTAAAAGCCAATAATGTTGATTATTTGGTCGAAACTCAACAGGATAATATTGCTTGGTTGCTCAATATTCGAGGTTCTGACATTAAGTTTAATCCGTTTATTAATAGCTTTCTGATTTTGCATAAAAACGGTGATATTGATTGGTTTGTTAACCAGCAGCAGATTGGCAATGATCTTGACTTTGGCTCAAAAAACAATGTGAGAATTTGTAAGAAAGACCAGCTTATTTCTGAAGTCGAAAGATTGTCTGGCTCATCAAAAATTGCAATGCTGGATGAAAAATTCAGCCCATCTGCTGTGAAACTAGCGGCCAATGGGCATAGTAAAATTCAAAATAACCCGATTACACTATTGAAAGCCGAAAAAAATACGACTGAGCTTTCTGGTTTTAGAGACTGTCATATAAAAGATGGTGTTGCTTGGTTTCGGTTTGGTAATTGGCTTGTTGACCAAATTCAGAATAATCCAGATAAAAAAGATGAAATAACTGAAATTGAAGCACAAGAAAAAATTCAATATTTTAGAGAGCAGCAAAAGTCATTTGTTTATGATAGTTTTAACCCTATTTCTGCAGCGGGATCTAATGGTGCAATGTGCCATTATAAAGCTTCAAAAAGTTCTAATCTAAACTTATTTAACCATAATAGCTTTTTATTAGACAGCGGGGCGCATTATGAAAATGGTACAACTGATGCCACCCGTAGTTATGTTTTTGGTGATGTGTCAAAGAAATATAGACAGGCCTATACCTCTGTATTGGTTGGCTTTATAGAATTGGCGCGGCTTAAATTTCCCAAAGGTACTCAAGGGCACCAAATTGATGGGTTTGCACGAGCAAGGCTGTGGCAGGATGGTATGGATTATGACCATGGAACTGGCCATGGGGTTGGCCATTTTTTAAGTGTCCATGAATTTCCGCAGCGCATTGGCAAGCAAATTAATGAAGTTGACCTTAAAGCTGGAATGGTACTTAGTATAGAGCCTGGTTTTTATGAGGCAGGTGAGTTTGGGATTAGGATAGAGAATTTATTTGAAGTTGTGAGTATGGATAATGGCTTTTTAGGCTTTAGAAGCTTAACAATGGCGCCGATATCTATGAAACCAGTTGATTTGGATGAACTTACGTTTAGCCAGAAAGAATGGTTGAATAGCTACCATCTAGCCGTTCAAAACACACTTTTACCGTTAATAATGTCTGATGAAAAGGAAGAGTTGTTGCGCCAGACGATGGCAATATAATTTTAATATATAGTGAAACATTTTTCTTTTTACGATAATTTTTCGTTTTTTTGCTCCGACCGACTAAGCTTTACACTGCTGAATTTGTCGATGTTTGACGATGCATTTTCTAATTTATTGGGGCATTCTGGCTTTGAAAATTCGGGTTTAACTTATGATGTTGAAAAAAAACAAATATTGAATTATTTGCTTCACAGCTTATACAAAGTTGACAAAAATAAATGCCGTGCTTGGCAAATTAGAGATTTAGACTCTCGGACTTCTATCGGTGTTATTTGTTTGAAGGCGGTTGACCGATACCAACTTGAAATATTATTGAATGTTAATGATGATTTTTGTGATCGCAACTATTTGATGGAAGTCTTTGATGCTATCCTTAAAGAAGTCGTTGACAATACCAAATTAGAGCAAGTGATTTGCAAAGTGGATTTGGAGAGCGCCATTGATTCTCAGTTGCTTGTCGATATGCGTTTTCGCCATTTGGTGAGCAGCGTTCATTATAACGGTGCCACCAGTTCCTATGTTTTAAATTTATAATAACCGTGGTCGCATTAAACGATTACTTTTTTAAGAAAACTCGAAATATCTCCTTTTAGGTTATTGACTTGTTTGTTTAAGTCGCTGGATAGACTATAGACATCGGTTGAAACAGATTTGGTTTGATCAATAGAAGTGCTGACATTGTTCATTGCGATGGTGCTGCTATAAGACAGGCTGGATACGTTTGATACATTTTCGGATATTTCTGTGATTGTATTGCTTTGTTGATCCACCGCTGTTGCAACGTTAAGCGATGTTTCTGATAGTTGTACGATGATTTTTTGAACAGCTAAGATTGATGATTTTGCAGATTTAGAATCCGTTTGAATATGTTTGATTACGGAGACAATTTCATCAGCAGCTTTTGCGGTTTGAGTTGCTAAGCTTTTTACTTCATTGGCCACAACGGCAAAGCCTTTGCCAGCGTCTCCTGCACGGGCGGCTTCGATTGTTGCATTTAATGCCAATAGATTTGTTTGCGCTGCTATTTCGTCAATTAAATTAACAACATCTTCAATTTTATTTGCACTTTCAGAAAGCGTGTTGATTATTTCAACTGTTTTAGTGGTTTTTTGACTTGCCTGTTGTGCAACTTCAGTTGACCTTGCTGCTTGATTGGCTACTTCCTTAATTGACGACACCATTTCTTCGGTAGATGTGGCTGCGCTTGAGACATTATCTGAGGTGTTGAGTACATTTTTACTTGCCGATTTATTTTGCTCGTGCATTTCTATTGCGGCGTTATTTAAATTATCTGAAAGCAATTCTAATTGCCCTGATGTTGCGCCAACATTATCAATGTTAGATGCTGAGCTTTTCTTAAACTCGGTAATTAAATCGCTTATATATTTGGCGTTTTTTTGATCGACTAATGTAATTTTATCTTTTTCGACTTGGGCGGTAATTCGCTCGATTGCATTGTCTCTGAAAACCAGTAGGGATTTGGCCATGTCGCCTAACTCATTTTTTAGATTAGTGTCGGGGATTTCTTGATTTGTTTTGCCATTAGCAAGCTCTATCATTAGCAGGCTTGTATTTTTAATTTTAGTTGCAATATTGGTGGCGATTATTAGGCTGATTGCAGATATGATGCCTGTAATAAGAATGGCGCTAGCTAGTAAAATTATACTGAATGATTGTTGAATGTTAATGCGTTTTTGAGTAGTTTCTATGCTGGCCTTTTCGTATGTCTTGATAAGATTTTGAATGGAAGGTGCAAAACCAGCATATATTTTGCTTAATTTTGCTTTTTCACTGAAGAATTTGACTTGGTTGGCTAGCCAGTTTTTAAATATTTGATCACCTTGATTTAAATTTGTGATGAGTTTTTTGCTAAGTTGGATATTGTCTTTATGATTTCGAATTTTTTTAATTAATTGCTCAAGGCTTATATTATATTTTTTTAGATGTTCTGCACTCATAGTTACAATATGCTGGAGTTTGTGATTATTCATTAAATTAAAAAGAACCAAGGCCGAGGATTTTTGCGGTGTATTATTGGCGGCTGTTGTTAGATTTGATATTTGCTCTAATGTATCGATATTTTCATTTGTGATATTGTTTATATAGGCGGTTATTGAAATGGGTAATGGATTATTATATAGCTCGGTTACTTTTTGAAATTGAACGCCGTGCATTTTTATACCAGATGTAATTTTAAGTAATAAAGCCTGATCATTCGCCATATTGCCAGAGAGAGCTATTTTATCGATAATCTTTAAGGCAGATTTGAGTGCTTGGTTATATAGATTTTTACTTTTTTCATTTTGTATAGCGATATAGTCTTTTTCTCTTCGTCGCATTTGTAGTGCAAATGTGTCAATTTTACGAAGTGAACTGGCTATATGAGTTTTTTGAATGCTTAGGTTTGTAGAGTTTGTGACCTGGCTTTCGGCTAACATTGCGCCGATTGACACACCTATAATGCCGATTACACTTAATACAGTAATGGATATTATTTGCGCCTTAATTGTGAAATTATTATAGAAAGTTGGAATTAGTTTTGACATTAAAATATCTCCTAGATTAAATATATTAACCAAGAAGTATCACGAGAGTATTTTGAGATTGTGAAATTGGGGGGGAATGAATTTTTATTTTAGAGTTGTTTAATTCAATATGATTGCAAAAATATTCTATATAATTGAGCTATATTTATAAATTAATTCTACAATATTTAAATAAATTATTAAGATGTTGGCAAGAGTTGCTATTGTGAACACTCTTGCCAGCTAATTTTATTATTTAAAATGAAGCATATAGTTTGTAATTTATGCGGATTTTACATCGTCTAAAAACTCTAGAACGCTACCTTCTAACCCTTTGATTTGTATTTTCAATTTGTCAGCTAAGGTTGATACGTTATCAGAGACGCCTTTGGTATTTGAAATTGAACCGCCCATATTTTGCATGCTGTTTGCGCTTTCTTCTGAAAGATTTGATGCATTAACAACATTGGATGATATTTCGTTAATTGCTGCGCCTTGCTCTTCCACAGCTGCTGCCACACCCATTGATGAATCTGACAAGTTAGAAATCATGTTTTCAACTTCGACAATGGCAACAGATGCTTTGTTTGAGTCTGATTGAATGGTGGTGATTTGAAGTGCTATTTCTTCGGTTGCTTTTGCAGTTTGGCTGGCAAGAGATTTAACTTCGGAAGCTACGACAGCAAAGCCTTTGCCGGCATCTCCAGCTCTGGCGGCCTCAATGGTTGCATTTAAGGCCAATAGATTTGTTTGTTCGGCAATTTCTTCAATTAACTTCACAACTTTTTCAATATGCTGGGCGCTGGTTGCTAGCGTGTTAATGACGGTTACAGTTTCTAAGGTTTTTTGTTTTGCGCCATTTGCCAATTCATTTGATGTAGCGGCTTGATGCGAAATTTCACTGATTGAAGCGGCCATTTCCTCAGTAGCGCTTGCGGCTCCGCTTACATTCATGTTGGTATTATCGACATTTGTCTTTACTTGTGTGCTTTCATTTTCCATATCCATTGTCGATTGGTTCAGCTCTTGAGACGCAGATTCTAAATCACCAGATGCGTTTAAAACAGATTGAATTTCCTTCATTGAATTGGCTTTAAAGCTACCAATAAGCTGATTAATGGTTTCGGCTCTTTTTAATTCTTCTTTATCATGACTTTCTTTGACTAGTTGATCTTTTATCCGTGCAATTGCTGTATCTCTGAAGACTTTTAAGGCAGATGCCATGACACCAATTTCATTTTTTAAATCACTATATTGAATGTCAACATCTGTATTGCCACCGGACATTACATCCATTGTATCACTGATGTTCTTAATTTTTGATGTGATGTTTGAAGCGACAACAAAGCTTGCAATTAACAAAATAGCGAATATTGCAACAATGCTAGTGATTAGAGTAATGTTTGAAACATTATTTTGGTCAAGCCTGTTGATATTTGCTTGTTGGCTAGAGGCCGAGTATTTGCCAGCTAGTTCATCAATTATTGGGCCATAAACTGCATAGATTTTACTCAATATGCTTATATCTTTTTTAAGGGATGCATTTAGTGATACCCAAGTGTTAAATTTAGTTTGATATTCAGCAAGTAAGGATGTTGTGGTTTGCTTTTGCGAACTTGTTAATGATGAGCTGCTGATGCTTTTATTAAGCACTGCTACTTCTTTTTTAAACTTGTCTAAATATTTATCGCTACCGCGCAACATGAAATCTTTTTCATGTTTGCGTAAGTTTAATAGTGAAATCATTTTTTCGCCAGCGCTTGATGAAGATTTAAATGCACTTTCAATGTCATGTGCTGCTTTGCGCAAGTCACCGATTATACCGCTGTCGGCTTCGATGCCCATTGTATTTTGAATTTCAACAATTTCTATAAAATCTTGTTTGTGTTTTTCTATATTTTCTAGGATTGTATTAAGTTGTTCTACTTCTTCTTTACTAACGGTTTTACTAATGTCATTAGTTTGAGCAATGGTTTTGTCAACTTGCTCATAAAAACGCTTTATATATTTTTCTGTGTGCCATAATAAATAATCTTTCTCATACCGGCGCATAATTAAAGCGCTCTCTGCCAAAGTGTGGAGCTTTGCGGATAAAACCGCATTTTTAACGCTTAAATCAGCAGATTTAGAAGCACTTGAAGCTGCAAATAAAGAAATTGCACCTAAGGTGATGATTGCGATCAAGCTTAAGATGGTAATCATCATAATTTGACGTTTTATGGTAAGTTTATCGAGTATTTGTGACATTTATTAAGAACCTTTTAATTTATAACTGGTCTATGTGTAAACAAACTTAATTAATAAGTTCTAAACCTTTTGATGTAAAACATAAACATTCTAAATATTTGCTAGTGCTATAGACGAAAGTATAGGTTGTTCGCATTGTTTTAATTGTTAATTCATATAAAATACCAATTAACTAGTCCATATGGCTTTCAAAAGAGCATATAAACATTCTGGCTGAAATTAGGTTTTAGTTGTAATTATATTATTGGTACTTTAAGGCGAAAAACATTGAGAAATATTAGGGTTATTGAAAATCTTGTCGAAGTTTTTAACGGTCATAAGACGGTTAAATTAAGAGATATTATTACTAAAGATTTTTCATATGTTACGGATTTGGGTACTGATTTTGATTATGAACAGTCAATTGAAAAAATTGGGCGATTGAAATTTGATTGTTTTACAAGTGTAAAAAAGATTAGTACAGAAGATTTTATAAATTATATAGTTTCTATAGAGCTTCAAGTGCTTAATGCATCGGAAAATTATAACAAGTCTATTCCTGGGTCGATGGTGATTGTGATGGAAGCGCATAAAATAAAGAGCGTCAAAATTAGTTATGTAGCCGATTTAAGTGATATGGATATTATGAAGAAAATAAAAGATTCTGCACTCAAAATGTTTGAAGACTAGTTTTAAATTGTGATTTTAATTATTTTTAATAACCGCCTTAACATAGAAACTTAAGCTAAGGCGGTGGTTTTTATGGTTGCTTAATCAATGATGGATAATTCTTTGCCATCATAGTTAATTAAGAATACACCCGTTTGTGCTGCGCGCTTTTCGTCTTCGCCGCCAATGACTAATACACCATCATCAACCGTGAAGGATGCGCCATAAGCTAGGCCAGAATTTAAGTTACCGACCTGAGACCAACCATTTGAAACATAGGCATAGACGTCGCTATTCCACCTTTTTGGGAAGCCTTCATGGGCGAACCATTGGCCAGAAATTGCTTTGGCTCTAGCGCCTTTGAAGTTAGCACCACCAGCAGCTAAAACGGCATTGCCAGATTTTCCTGCAAAGGCACCAGCTAAGCCCTCTTGTAATGCGTCACCTGCTAATGCGGGTATTTGGGTTTTTTCTTGCCAAGCAATACTGGTCTTTGAAAAGTCGACTTGTTTTACTTTCGGTGTTCTTAAGCCAGGCTTAACTTCGCCATTAATAACCATGAAATTATCTTTTGACATTTTTACAATTGCAGAACCTGTATTTGGCAAATACGGATTGCCGCCAGCTTTAACCCACTCAAGGTTTTCTGGGTTGAATTTATAAACTATATTATTCCATTTATAATCGAGCGGCTTCATGCCCATATAATCATTAACAATTTTATTCCATTGATCTGGCTGAGTTTTTTTATCAGTTGCCATAATGTCGGATAAATATTTGTCAAATAGACCTTTATTATAACCGCCAAGGATGGCGATATTGCCATCGGACAAGCCAATTGCCGAGGCACCTAGCAAACCAACGGGTGACTTTGTTTCAAGCTTTTGCCATTCATTTGCACTGACATCATAAGCATAAACGCTGTCAAATATAATCGGAGCCTTATCGTCCTTATTCTGTTTGCCAGCACCACCAAAAACATAAATTTTTCCGTTAGAAACCGCCGCTGGTGCGCCATTTGCAGCGGGGCCTGGGTAAGGTGATATTTTAACCCAACCAACTGATTTATTGCTTAAATCTAATGCATAGACATCTTGCCCAGCAGAGCCTAAGCCAACAAAGATTTTGCTGCCAACTTGAGCCGAAATACCGCTTTTTATGCCGACTGGTAAATCGGGCCATTGTTGTGCTGCTTGGGCGGTGCTAACGCTGATGGCAGCGCTTAATATTGTTGTGAAAACTAGTTTTTTAAAATTCATAATTCCCTCATTTTGTTGAATTTTTGCGTGAAGAATTGAGGCTTGTTTGCAAACCCTAAATTTGACTTCTTAATGAGCCAATTGCTAACATTTCAGTTCCCTTGAAATGCTAATTCGTTAAATTATTATCCACCCACTGGTTTAGTTTGGCTATTGCTTGAGCTGATGGTTTGCTAAATGGCCTACGGCATGGCCCAACGGGAATATCTAAACGGTTTAATGCGTGTTTAAGGCCTGGCAATACACCAGTTTCTAACAGTATTTCAACCAGTGTATTGGATTTTTGTTGTAGATTGCGTGCAAGTTGCATATCGCCATTTTTTACAGCGGCTTGAATGCCAACATAGACATCGCCGATTAGATTATAAGTGCTGCCGATGCCACCGTCAGTGCCTGTTGCACTTGCCGCCAAGAACATTTCATCGGTTCCAAAGTAAAATGATTTACTAGGTAGGCTTTTGCGCAATTGTGCAAATTGGAAAAGATCAGGTGCGGTGAATTTTACCCCTATGATGCGATCATCTTCCATTAATTGTTGTAATTTTTCAGTTGGGATGTCGGTACCGCTTAGGGCGGGGATATTGTAAATGATTAAGGGCAGGTTTGATGCATCAGCAATGGCTTTATAATAATCGGCAATGTCGTCAAATGCATGTTTGTAATAAAATGGTGGCACGGCTGATACTGCATGATAGCCGTTTGAGCCTGCGATTTTGGTTAAAGCCACCGCTTCTTTGGTTGAGGCAGCGCCAACATGTGCAATAAGGCTTGATTTATCTGCAGCATGTTTTGCAACCTCTTTAAGTACTAAGCTACGTTCCTCGCAGCTTTGTAGCATGGCTTCGCCGCTACTGCCGCCGACATAAAGCCCGTCAACGCCCTTTGATAAAATATAATCTATTAAAGGCGCAATGCCTTTGGTTGAGATTTCTTCATTTTGATCAAACGGGGTGAGCATTGCTGCAAAAATTGAACCGGTAATTTTCATAAAACCTCTTAAAGTTATAACTTACTAAGCATGACTTATTATACTGTAATAACGTTTTGCTTTAAGCTAATATCAGGTATAATTTATTTTTAGTCAACAATTATAAATAAATTGTGTACCAAAAATAAAAACATAGACACCATAAACTTTATATGGTTTATTAAAATCAAGTGAGGGAAAATGACACAGGAAATTACCGCTTCTTATATCTCTGGTGAATTGGCTTCTGACATTCATGTTGGAAAATTGGTTGCGGGGGGCATGTTCCCTTCGGAGCGAGAATTATGTGAGCGTTTTGAAGTGGGCCGAAACCTTGTGCGTGAAGCTTTTACGGTTTTGCAAGGCATGGGCCTTGCAGATCAGTCCAAGGGAAAGCGCCCTCGAGTGATTGCGCCAACTTTAGATGGGGTAATGAGTGGTGTTGGTGATGCTGCAAAGTATTTTTTTGTGGGCAGTGAGGGGAAAGCACATTTAGAACAGGCTAGACTCTTTCTAGAGACCAGCATGATACGCTATGCCGTTGCGCATGCAACTAATGCCCATATTGGGCGCATGGTGGGGGCAATTGCAGAATGTGAGGCCAGTGCTGCTGACCCAGAAAAATACCGAGAAGCTGACGTTCAATTTCATCGAATTTTAGCTGAAATACCGGGCAACCCAATTTTCATTGCCTTACATGAAACATTTGTAAAGCAATTGATGAAAAGTAGGCCAATCGCGGAGGATTTTGAAGAAAAAAGCCGCGTTGGAAATGAAGAGCATAGGCAAATTGTGCGCGCGATATTGGATAAGCAGCCTGATGAAGCTGTTGATATTTTAACCAAGCATTTGTCACGAAATTATGGCGCCTATTTTCGAAAAGCATTGGATAGCTGATCGGAATTTGGTGGTGTAATATAACAACCAAAGAGGGTAGAAATGAATAAATTTATAGGCGTAGCACTGGCCGCAGCAGTGCAAATGACATCATCATTAGCTTATGCTGATGTTAACCAATTGTCAGATGTAAGAGTGAGGCAAGCGATTGCATATGCCATTGATATGGATACGATTGTTGAGACCTTATTTGAAGGCAAGGCAATTGCCGCGGACTCGATGATTCCTAACGGTGCATGGAAAGCGCCCGGGCTTAATAAATATACTTATAACCCTGATAAAGCCCGCGAACTACTAAAAGCCGCTAATTGGGACTCGTCTCAAACATTGGATGTTGTGTTTTATTATGGTGACCAGTTAACCGCTGACTTAATGGTGGCTATGCAAGCATATCTTGGTGATGTTGGCGTTAAAATGACATACCGTAAGCTTGAAGGTGATGTTGGTGGACAATTAAACGCGAAGCCTGATGCTGGTTCTGACACAAGTGCGATTAAATGGGATATTGCATATGGTGCAAAAGCTGCCCTTGCATTACAAGAATATTATAATGGTTATCAAATGGGCACAAGCTCATACACGCCAGGTAATAAAGAACTTGATGGCTTGATTGAGCGCATTAACGGCACTGTAGATGTTGCGAAACAAAAAACTGCTTTTGCTGACTTTGAAAAATATGAAAATGAAAACTTGTCTGATATTCCGCTTTATTATCAGCAGCTATTTGTTTATGAAAGCAAACGTATGAGCCGCAATGGCGGCCAATATGGCAATGACCAGTTTAACTATGATTGGAATATTGTGAATTGGACGGTTGAGCCTGATGCTAAGGGTAAAAAAGTGCTCTATACCAATACGGCACCAAGCCAATTCTTTGAACATCCTTGGTTAAACCCTGGTGTATTCATTGCTTCAAAAGCTGGTTTTGATCATTTGCTAACTGCGGATGGCTCACTTGTACCAACTGGCGGGCAATTGGCTAAAAGCTTTTCTGTTTCAGATGATGGCATGAGCTTAACATTTGAGCTAAAAGATGGTCTTAAATGGCACGATGGTGAAGCATTAACTGCTGCCGATGTTGCTTGGTCGATTGAAACGGCGCTTAAAGTGCCTGCTATTAATGCTGTATTTGCGAAAACATTTGATTCTATCGAAGGGGCCACGGCCTTTAAAGATGGCAGTGCTTCTAGTGTTTCTGGCATAAAAATCGATGGTAATAATATTTCACTTAGCTTTGCTAAATTAGACCCGAATATGTTACTAACCTTTAGCCAGTTCCCACCATTACCAAAACATTTGTTAGGTGATGTGAACCCGCTTGAATTCCAACAACATTCATTCTGGCAGAAACCAATTGGTTCTGGGCCGTTCAAAATCGAAGAAGTTCAAATGAATGACTTTGTGCGCTATACACCATTTGCAGATTATCATGGTGGTGTTGCTAAGGTTGATGAATTGGTGTCATTCCCAAGTGGTCAAGGCGATGCTAACGTGCTTAAAAATGCTGCTGCTGGTCGGTTAGACTTTGGTTTCACAAAATCAGTTGGTGATGTGAAAGCACTTGAAGCGATGGAAAATATGAAAGTAGTTGCTGCTGACATTCCATATACACGCTCTTTGCGCATTAACAAATTTGCTAATAACGCAAAATAATATAATAAGTTGGCTGCAATTATAATTTAAATGCAGCCAATCTCCCCTCTCTAAATTAAAGGCTGTCATATGCTCACCTTTATTATCCGCCGATTGCTTATTGTTGTGCCGATGCTATTTGTCATTAGCTTTTTGGTATATCTGGGTTTAGAGCTGACGCCTGGCGATGCTGTGTCGCATATGATAGACCCCGAAGTTGCAAGCCGAATTAGTGCCGAACAGCTTAGTGAAATGCGTGAAGCATTGGGGCTTAATAAATCTTTTCTTGAACGTTACTATATTTGGATCGTCAATGTTTTGCAGGGTGATTTTGGTCATTCATTAGCCGGCGGCGTTCCGATTTCTGATATTGTATTTGACCGTTTGCCTGCAACTTTAGAGCTTTCCTTTATTGCGATTGTTTTTTCTACTATTTTTGGCTGCCTGCTTGGTGTGTTTAGCGCTTTGAAAAAAGGTAGTTTGACCGATAATTCCTTATCTGTTGTTGGTATGTTGGGTATTTCAATTCCTGAGTTTTTCTTTGGTTTGGTTGCATTGCTGATATTTGCGCTGAACTTACAGTGGTTGCCCATTGGCGGGCGCCTATTACCGGGTTATGAAACCATTTGGGATCGCTTGCCGCACATGGTTTTGCCTGGTTTTGTTTTGGCATTAATGATGACCGCTGGTGTGATGCGTTATTCTAGATCGGCCATGTTGGATTCATTATCAAGAGATTTTATAAAAACGGCGCGTGCTAAGGGGTTGCCTGAATGGCGTATTAATTTTATTCACGGCTTTCGGGTGGCATTAACGCCTGTTATCGTTCTGATTGGTTTTAGATTACCAACTTTAATCGGTGGGTCGGTTATTATTGAGCAGGTGTTTCAATGGCCAGGCATTGGCAATGAATTTATAGCGGCTGTACGCGGGCAAGATTATCCATTGGTGATGATGATTGCTTTATTTTCAGTGTTTGCGGTGTTAATGGCGAGTTTAATCATTGATGTTTTGACGGCATTGGTTGACCCAAGAGTAAGGTTAGATTAGGTGATTATGATGTCAAAAAGCGCATTGGATAAAAAGTTTGATCGCATTAGGTCTTTAGAAGAAGCTGGTAAGCTAAAACCGTTAACAGGCAGTCGTGCGCTTCGCAAAATGCTCAATAACCGCCTTGCATTAATTGGGCTTATTGTGTTTTTAGTCATTTTGCTGGCATCGATATTTGCACCTTTATTAACCGCTCACAATCCGATGAAAATTAATTTACGTGATATGCTGCAGGCGCCATCGTTTGAACATATATTGGGGACAGATAAAACTGGACGCGATGTCTTTGCTCGGATTTTATATGGTGGTCGAATTTCAATTTTGGTTGGCCTAGGCAGTGCATTAATTGGTGCATTTATTGGTGTAGGAATTGGTTGTTTTGCGGGCTATAAAGGCGGATGGATTGACGTTGCGGCGTTGCGACTGTCTGAAATATTCATGGCTTTCCCACAAATTATTTTAGTATTGCTATTGGTTTCGATAGTTGGGCAAAGCTTGATTAACCTCATGCTAATTTTTGTATTAACTGGTTGGGGGGCGATGTATCGCCTTACGCGTGCGCGGGTGTTGTCACTGCGTGAAGAAGAATATGTGCAGGCATTACAAAGCTTTGGCTTATCAACATGGCTTATTTGTTACAAGCATATTTTGCCAAATGCTTTAGGGCCAATTGCGGTGAATATTACCCTAACGACGGCTATGTTTATTCTTGCGGAAGCTGGCTTGAGTTTTTTAGGCCTTGGTGTGCCGCCGAGCATTCCAACTTGGGGTAATATTTTAATTGTTGCGCAAGATTTGCGAGTTTTACAAAATAACTGGTGGCTTTGGTTGCCTGTTGGTATGGTGATTTCTTTATTTGTCATGGCGGTTAATTTTATTGGCGATGGTTTGCGCGATTCTGCTGACCCAACATTACAAGGGTGATATAATGACAAGTGATATTGCACTCAGTGTAAAAGATTTGAAAACATATTTTTATACCAATAACCGCTGTAACAAAGCGATAAATGGGGTTTCATTTGATATTCGGCGCGGTAAAACTTTATGTATCGTTGGCGAGAGTGGTTGCGGAAAATCTGTGACGGCATCAACCATTATGCAATTATTACCTACTTTATCGCGCATTGAAGCAGGTAGTATTACCTATCATGCTGAGCGCGGGGATATTCGAATTGACCAGTTAGCGCGTAATGGTGCGGAGATTCGAAAAATTCGCGGTGCAGAAATTGCGATGATTTTTCAAGATCCGATGACGGCTTTAAACCCCGTTTACACTATTGGGTTTCAGATAGAAGAAAGCCTCAAATATCATACAGATTTAAGCTTAAAAGAAATTAAAAAGAAGGCGATTGATCTGCTAAGAGATATGGGTATACCGATGCCAGAAAAGCGGGTTGATGAATATCCGCATCAATTTTCGGGCGGGATGCGGCAGCGGGCGATGATTGCCATGGCCATGTCTTGCAACCCTAAAATACTAATTGCAGATGAGCCAACCACGGCATTGGATGTGACCATTCAAGCGCAAATTTTTAAGCTAATGGACAAGCTTAAAGCCGAGCATGATACAGCAATAATGCTGATTACTCACGATATGGGGGTTGTTGCTGAATTGGCGGATGAAGTGGCGGTGATGTATATGGGTAATATTGTTGAAGCAGGCAGTGTAGATGATGTATTGCGCAGCCCAAAACACCCCTATACCCGTGCTTTGCTGGATTCTATCCCTGTGCTTGGCCAGGGTAAAAAACAAGCTATTAAAGCCATTAAAGGGGCGACGCCAGACCCATATGAACGGCCAAATGGCTGTAGTTTTGCTCCTAGATGTGATTTTGCGACCAAAGAATGTGATGTGATGCCAGATGAAGAATATATCAGCAAAAGTCATAGAATAATGTGTGCCAATTATAAGGCGGTATCTTAATATGACGGTTCAGAAAACCATTCTTGAAATTCGCGATTTGGAGCTTCATTTTCCTGTTAGACAAGGGGTGTTCAAAAAGGTTAGGGGGCATGTCAAGGCAGTTGATGGCATAAATTTGGATATATTAAAGGGTGAAATATTGGGTTTGGTTGGTGAAAGTGGTTGCGGAAAGACCACTTTGGGCAAATCTATTTTACAATTGATCCGCCCTACCAATGGCAATGTTATTTATAATGCTAAGGATGAGACGGTTGACTTATGTGCTTTAAGTGATGCTGAAATGTCGGCACATCGGAAAAATTTACAAATTGTATTTCAAGACCCGCATTCGTCTTTAAACCCTGCATTTACGATCTATGGTTCTTTACAAGATCCACTTAAAAAATACGGTGTGAAATCGGCCAAAGAGCGGCGTAGAATTATTGGTGACTTGCTTGAAGCGGTTAACTTGCGGCGTGATTATATGGATAGATACCCGCATGAATTCTCTGGTGGGCAGCGCCAACGCATTGGTATTGCTAGGGCTTTATTGGTTGACCCTGAGTTGATCGTATGTGATGAAGCGGTGAGTGCGCTTGATGTTTCTATTCAAGCCCAAGTGCTGCAATTATTGTTGGATTTGCGAGCTAAACGGGATTTAACCTATATTTTTATTACCCATGATTTGAGCGTAACTGAATATATTTGCGACCGAATTGCGGTAATGTATCTTGGTAAGATTGTTGAATTGGCCGATGCGGAGGACTTATATAAGAACACTTTGCACCCTTATACAGAAGCGTTGCTTTCGGCTATTCCTGTGGCGGATTTGGATCGCAAGTCCAACCGTATTGTTTTGGAAGGGGATGTGCCTAGCCCAATGAACCCGCCAACGGGCTGTCCATTTCACCCTAGATGCCATAAGGCGATTGCGAAATGTAAAACTCATATTCCTGAATTTAAAATATCGGTTAATAATGATGATGTGAACCATTATGCGGCTTGTCATTTGTTGGATGAAACTTAAGGAATATAAGGGTAGAATATTTAAAATAATTATTCAATATTTGCCAGTACGCCAATTAATGCAGCATTCTTGCCAAGCTTTGCTTTAACAATTTTTGGTCTGAAAATCTCTGGCTCATGCTTAAGTGCTTGCATCACTAAGCTTAAATAACCCTCTGCCAAGCCAATGCTGCCACCAATGGCAATGATATCTAAGCCTAAAATTGCGTTTAAATTTACGCAAAGTTCTGCGATTGCATTTGCAGATTGGATGACAATTTTTGTTGCCCAAACTTCACCCGCCAAATGGGCATCAAAAACATCTTTGCCGCTATTTACTGATTGGCCTGCTCGCCGAGCTATTTTAGCAAGCGCGTTGCCTGATGCAATGCTCTCGACCGTGTGTTGGCGCCCACTGCCGCATTTATCGGTTGCAAATTTTGAACTGGTAAAACCGATATGCCCAGCTAAACCATTGTCTGAGGTTAGGGGGTTGCCGTCTATTATAATGCCGCCACCAACGCCTGTTGAAACGGTAATGAATGCAGCGCGCTGATAGCCCTTTGCCGCGCCTGATATATATTCTCCAACCATTGCTGCTGTGGCGTCATTTTGAATGTTGACTGGGCGGGATAGTTTTTTTTGCAACATTTCTTTAAGTGGTACATTGGTAACTTCCGTTAGGGTTTTGCTGTTTACTGCTTGCCAAATGCCTTGCTTAGTAACCCGTCCTGCAAGTGCGACGGATATTTTATCATTTGCTTGTATAGAAAGCTGATTTAAAAGCTGCATTATGTCATAAATTTGCCCGTCGATGGTTGCATTGCCTGCGGTTTTGGATTCAACATATTTTACAATTTCGCCATTAATAATGCGAGAGGCGGAAATCTTTGTGCCACCAAAATCTACAGATAGGCCATTTATTTGGTGGCGTTTGAGGAATTGAACATTTGATGACATTGATAATTCCAATCAAACTTTACTCTTAATTTGCTTTACAAACCATGTGGTTATATTTTCCACGCGGGTGATTGCACTGCCAACGGTAACCGCATTTGCGCCTTTTTGCATTGCTTGACCCGCAAGATCTGGGCTGTTAAAACGCCCTTCGGCCATGACAAAGCTGTTGAGTTTTGAAAATTGTTCAATTAGCTCAAAGTCAGGTAAAGCGTCTGATTCTGCGATATCATAGGCATAGCCTGAGAGAGTTGTGCCTATGATATCTGCACCTTCTTTGATTGCATTCATTGCGTCTGTCAAAGAGGCGCAATCGGCCATTGCTAGGCAGTTTAAGCTTTTTATTTCAGCAAGTAAATTTGCGGTGGTGGTTGGGCGAAGCCTGTCGGTGGCGTCATATGCAATGATGTCTGCACCATTTTCGGCAAGGTTTTGAACGTCTGCAATATGGGGTGTGATGCGAATAGGCGAATCTTTTAGATCATGTTTAACTAAGCCAATGATTGGTATTTTGACTTTTGAAGTGACGGCTTTTAAGTTTTCGATGCCTTCAATGCGTAATGCGCCAGCGCCCGCTATTTCAGCGGCTAGTGCCATGGATACAACAATGGCTGGTTGATCCATTGGGCCATTGTCAATGGGTTGGCAAGAGACAACAAGCTGGCCGTTTAGTTGCTTTAAAATAGATGTTTTGTTTTTATTTTTATGGGTTTTTGTCATTTCAAAATATTATCAGAACTTGACGATACTGTACACAGAAATTAATAAATTGCGCACCAAAATATATATTTAGTTATCCATATATCTTGCAAACTCTATGATGTTGATTTTTTCACTCTGATGAAAATGGCAACTAAAGCCGAGTATTCTCATGTAATTAATTTAGACTTATACATATGAGTTAAAAAAAGAAGGCTGATTATAAATGTCAAAATAAAGGTTGAATAAAGTACGATATTGATATCCTTGTTTATAAGTATGCCAACCAAAATAACAGCTGGAATGTTCAATGCCGTATTTATGGTTGATTGAATCGAGCTTATAGTCGATCTTTCAGTATTCTCGACAAGACCTTGAAAGTAAGTATAAGTTAATCTGGTAACAGTAGTAAGTATTATAATCGACATAGCAAATGAAACAATAAAAACAAAGTTACTAGTGCTTGCAAATACAATAAATGCTGCGATGGCTAGAGTTGTAAATGAAATAAATTTCAATACAAAATTGAACTTGAAATTTGTTAATAAAAGGTTCGCAATTAATTTAGAAACAATAACGCCACTAGTTGCGAATATTATAAAAATAGAATTGTCTACAGTAATTATTTGCCTTTGGTCATTTGTAAAAAAGTAAGCAATCCAGTAAGTGTTAATTACGGTTAGTAAGATTGAGAAACATATTCCACTACTAAACATCAAGAGGTTACGTTTAGTTTCAAAAAATATTGGGTAAATCAGTTTTAGTGTTAATGGCTTCTCAGTTTGTTCATTAGTCTTATTTTTTGGCAACAAATAAAAACCTAATAAACTTAATGAAGTTAATGATGCGGCAAGAACAATCCATACTAGATTATCAAAATATATATAAAAATAAATAGCTAACACATT
>JADGDI010000021.1:0-10282 GCA_016744975.1 Hyphomicrobiales bacterium
GTGTTTACATTCATCGTTAGGTTGCACACAGTTAACAGTCTGTCGTAATGCCCGACCAAATTGACCATGCCATAAGCTAGATGAGAAATGGACATCAATAATGGGTTGTAATGCTTTAAAGGTGAAAGCGTAAATAGAAACAGGAAGCTGGGGGGGATTCACAATAAACTCCAATTAATGACATTGATTAATATTATGGCATTAATGAAGTACTAACAATAAAAATGGCAAGCTTGCCAAATAGTATAATTTCAGGGTTTCAAGCCTAAGTTTTTATTGATACGAAACGGGGTATTTTCGCACAAAGCATCATTCATAATAATTAAGACCTCTTTAAGCGTTACTTGGCACTATAAAAAATAATATTAACTTGAATCAAAATATTAAGTAAAGAGATGAAAATGACAGATAAAAAACAAAAACTCTATATTTTTGATACCACGTTGCGCGATGGCGCCCAAACAGCTGGTGTTGATTTCGGTTATGAAGAAAAGCGCACCATTGCACTTAGTCTTGATCAGTTGGGTGTTGATTATATTGAAGGTGGTTTCCCGGGTGCAAACCCAACAGATAGCATTTTTTTTGAAAAAAATTTACAACTTGAAAATAGTAAAATGGTCGCATTTGGTATGACCAAGCGGGCAGGGCGTTCAGCAAGTAATGACCCGACGTTACAAGCGGTCATTCAGTCCTCAGCAAATGCTACTTGCATGGTTGCCAAGGCTTGGGATTTTCATGTTGATGTTGCACTTAATATCAGCCTTGACGAGAATTTAGAAAATATTTCTGCTTCTGTTAAGGCGTCAATTGATGCAGGTAATGAAGCAATGATTGACTGTGAGCATTTTTTTGATGGTTATAAAGCCAACCCAGAATTTGCACTTTCATGCATCAAAACTGCGTTGGATGCTGGGGCGCGTTGGGTGATATTATGCGATACTAACGGTGGCACCATGCCCGATGAAATTAGCAAAATTGTAACATTGGTTACCCAAGAATTTGGTGGTGAAAATATCGGCATCCATACTCATGATGATACGGGAAACGCAGTTGCAAATTCTCTTGCGGCGGTTGAAGCGGGTGTGCGTCAGGTGCAAGGTACATTAAATGGACTTGGTGAGCGTTGTGGTAATGCCAATTTAGTCACACTAATCCCGACTTTACTGCTTAAATCACAATATGCTGAAAAATATTATCTTTCAGTCGATAAAAACAAACTAAGTCAATTGGTTGCGATATCGCGGCGACTTGATGATTTGCTTAACATTCCATCCAATAAACACGCGCCTTATGTGGGCCAAAATGCTTTTGCAACCAAAGCTGGCATTCATGCATCGGCAATTGTAAAAAACCCTTCAACCTATGAGCATGTAGACCCGTCAAAAGTTGGTAATGAACGGCGTTTGTTAATTTCAGACCAAGCAGGAAAATCCAATTTCTTAGCTGAATTTAAGCGTATGAATTTGGATGTTGATGCCAATCATCCAAAGTTAACCATGCTTATTGAAGAGGTAAAATCACGCGAATCCCAGGGATATTCTTATGAGTCAGCCAATGCATCATTTTATATTTTGGCTAAAAAAATACTCGGTGAATTACCTGACTTTTTTAGTGTGGAGAGTTTTCGAGTAATTGTTGAACGCCGTTATAACGCCAAGGGGGAAATCATCACCCAAAGCGAGGCTACGGTAAAGACAATTGTTGAATCTGTTCGCCATATGTCAGTAGGAGAGGGAAATGGTCCAGTGAATGCATTAGACCACGCGCTCCGTAAAGACCTAGGTATTTACTCTAAATATATCAAAGATTTAGAACTCGTTGATTATAAAGTGCGCATATTAAATGGAGGCACAGCCGCTACAACACGGGTGATGATAGAGAGTAAAGATGCCAGCGGTGAGCGCTGGTTTACAGTTGGCGTATCAGAAAATATTATTGATGCATCGTTTAATGCTTTGTTGGATTCAATTCGTTATAAGTTGATGAAAAGTGATATCAAATAGTTGAAATATACATTAAAAATCCATTATAATGATGCCATCATCTCGCCACTAATCTGAGTAAAAATATGTCCATAAAATTTCCATTTTCTACCGATCAATCTGAAATACTAGCAACCATTACCAATGCGCGGGTATCGGTGATGCAGACTAAAATGATAGGTCAGTGCACCCCTACTGATAAAGAGCTTGAGCAGATTTTTAAGAGTGCTATGTCAGTTTCTGATCATGGGCAAATCCACCCAGCACAATTTATAATAATTAAAGGCGAAAAGACCCAGGCATTTATTCGTGAAATGTATCGTATCAAATTGGTAGAAAACCCTAATTTTCTACTAAGTGAAGCTGAGTATGTCACAAACTTTTCAGGTGTTGGCATGTTTATTGTCGCCTATGCGGATATTAAGGAGTGTAATATTCCAGCTTATGAACAAGAGTGGAGCGTTGCAGCATCCATTCAAAACATGCTTAATTTATGTTATGCTTTTGGTTATGCAGCCAAGTGGAATAGCATTTATAAGCACCAAGATGGCAAAATAAAACAATACCTTAATGTAAAAGATCACTGGGTTTCGATGGGTTATATAATGATTGGAAAAAGTGCCGATACAGCCAAGAAAAAAAACCGACCAAATGTTAAAGATCACTTTATCACATTATAATTTGCGCCAAATCAAATATTTTGCACTATATATCTTGTAATCATATATTTATTTGATATATATGATCTGTGAAGTATAATGATGAGGATTAATGATTTATGATATTACAGAATCTATATTACACTTGTTTTATTCAAATGTAATATAGGCAGATGGTAACTCTATGAATGTACGAACTTTATGCTTGGCGATTTTACACTTTGGTGAAGTCACAGGTTATGAAATTAAGAAACTAGCTGAAGATGGAAAATTTTGTTATTTTATCGAAGCAAGCTTTGGTGCGATTTATCCAGCGCTGACTAGAATGGCAAATGAAAAATTGGTGACGTGGCGAAGTGAAGTTCAAGAAGGCAAACCCGTTCGAAAAATCTATTCAATTACTGATTCAGGACGACAGGAATTTGTACAATCATTATATGAAGAACCAAAACCAGACCGTTTTAAATCTGAGTTTTTATTAATGATGTTATGTTCAAACACCCTCGATAGGCATTATGTAACCAAATTAATCGATAAAAAGATAATAGAATTGGAAAATGAGCGAAAAATGTTAGAAGGGCTATGCGACAATAATAAAAGCTCTGCAGAAACATTTGTTACTGGTTATGGGTTAAATATGAATAAGGCCGCACTAAAATATTTGCTAGAACACCGTTCATTGTTGGAAGATCAGCAATTTTCTGTATCATAATTAATTATTACCTCCTTAGCTTTAATATAATTTAGTATGCATTAATTGCATATAATTTGAGATGTAGTACTGCTACAGTGGAGAAAAATATGAAAATTAGGTCATCGCTCGCCGGAGCATTTTTATTTGCAGCTGCTATTGCTGCTTATATCGGATCTGGATATTTAGAACAAGAACAACAAAAAAAAGACACGGTAGCTAAACTTGAAAAACAAAAGAAAACTGCCAATGCAAAACTAAAGCTTGCTTCAGTCGAAGTGATGGAAATTAAAGCAGAGATGCAAGTAGCCACGCTTAATATCCCTGCTCAAACTGAGATACTAAATCGTGTTAGAGTTGCTGCCGAAACTGGCGGCATCATTTTAGAAAGGCCAATTAAAAAAGGCCAATTTGTTAATAAAGGCGACTTATTGTGCAAAATAGAAATTGGTACAAGGCAATCTGACCTTGGTCAAGCTGAGGCTAACCTATCAAAGGCACAAACAGACTATACTTCTACGGTTACGTTGGTGGCGCAAGGCCATTTAGCAAAAACCGCAAAAAAGGCCCGCAAAGCTCAATTAGATAGTGCTATCGCGGCATTAAAACGTGCTGAAAAGGATATAGAGCGGATTGAAATTAAAGCGCCAATATCTGGCGTTATTGAGACCGTTTCGACCAAGGTCGGCGCATTGCTTAACACAGGTTCAGAATGCGCAACAATTTCGGATAATTCAACCATGCTAATTGTTGGCAATATTTCAGAACGTGATATTGGGCGTATTAATTTGGGTCTAAACGCGAAGGTAACTTTGATTACTGGCGATGAGTTCAATGGAAAATTGACTTATATTGCAGCCGCTGCAAACCCACGTACACGTACCTTTAGAGTCGATATTACCGTTGATAATCCCAAACATGTCATTCGTGATGGAATGACCAGCCTTATTTCTGTAGAGCTTGGCGAAAACAAAGCCCACTTCATTAAAAAATCGCTGCTTACATTGAATACCGAAGGTGATATTGGTGTACGTATTGTCAATAAACAAAATAAGGTAGAATTCCACAAGGTAGATATACTATCTGATCGTAAGGATGGGGTTTGGGTTTCAGGCTTAGAAGATAGAGTTAATATCATTTCAATTGGTCACGAATATGTTCGTGCGGGACAACGGGTAAATGCCAAAATTGTGGCAACCAATATGACCGCAAGCTTAGGTGGTATACAATAAGATGGACAATATTCTAAAATTACTGCTAAATCGCCCCCGCACGATTATTACATTACTTATAGTGTTGGTTTTTGCTGGCCTTGCTTCTTATATCGGCTTGCCAAAAGAAGGCGATCCAGATATCCCGATTCCAATTTTTCATATTGCAATTCCATTTCATGGGATTTCACCTGAGGATGCCGATAAACTATTGGTAGGGCCGATGGAGAAGGAGCTTAATTCAATTGAGGGACTTAAGAAAATCACATCCTCCGCAACACAGGGATATGCCTCCATTATATTAGAGTTTGACGTTAACTTTGACAAAGAAAAAGCAGGTATTAAGGTTCGTGAAAAAGTTGATAAAGCTAAAGCAAAATTACCTAACGGCGCAGATGAACCAACCGTCTCTGAATTTAATACCGCATTATCGCCTGTTATAAATGTTACGATATCAGGTTCTGTTCCAGAACGTACGCTCAAAAAATATGCAGACCTTATGCAAGATACGCTTGAAGGCATTGATACAGTGCTTGAAGCAAATGTTCAAGGTGTGCGTGAAGAAGTGCTTGAGGTTGTTATTGATACTTTGCGGCTAGAAAGTTATAAAATCACAACAGATCAGTTGATTGGTGCAGTTCAGCGAAACAATCAATTGGTATCTGCAGGTGCATTACAAGGTGAGTCTGGTAATTTTTCAATTAAGCTACCAGGTCTGTTTAAAACCAATAAGGATGTTCTAAATTTACCAATTAAATCCGATGGCAATGTAGTAGTTACGCTAAAAGATGTTGCTGAAGTTAGGCGAACATTCAAGGATGCAACTGGATTTGCACGGGTAAATGGTCAGCCAGCGGTTTCAATTTCAGTTGTAAAACGCTTAGGAACAAATCTAATTGCAACCAATGAAGCAGTTCGTGTGGCCGTTACAGAGCTTACGAGTGATTGGCCCGAAACCATTAAAGTTGGTTATATTCTTGATAGCAGTGTCTTTATTTTTGAAGTAATGAATTCATTAGAAAGCTCAATTATTACTGCCATTATATTAGTGATGATCGTGGTTATGGCAGTAATGTCAATACGCTCTTCTTTTTTAGTTGGTATATCGATCCCAGCATCATTTCTTATGGGCTTTGTCGTTATTAGCTTTATGGGCATGACACTAAATATGATGGTCATGTTTGGTCTGGTTTTGACAGTAGGAATATTAGTAGATGGCGCAATTGTAATTGTTGAATATGCCGACCGAAAAATGACGGAAGGTTTGTCGAAAAAAGCAGCCTATACACTATCAGCCCAGCGTATGTTTTGGCCAATATTTTCATCGACCGCGACCACATTAGCGGCTTTCTTACCAATGTTATTATGGCCTGGCGTAACGGGTAAATTTATGAGCTACTTACCGATTACTGTGGTGGTGGTGTTAAGTGTTGCTTTAGTTACAGCAATGATTTTTATGCCATCACTTGGTACAATTTTTGGTAAGCCATCAGCAGATGATGATCCTGAACAAGCCAAAATGCTTTCAGGTGGCAGTCATGTGGATTATAGCGAAATAAGGGGGCTAGCTGGTGTTTATTTGCGGTTTTTAAATGGCATCATTCACCATCCTGCAAAGGTAATTGTAACATCATTACTAATCATGTTTTTAGTGTTTACAGGCTTTAAATATAACAATGCAGGTGTTGAGTTTTTTGTTGAAACTGAACCAGACATGGCAACTATATATATTAGCGCAAGGGGTAATTTAAGCCCACTTGAAAAGTTAGAAATAGCCAAAAAAGTTGAAGATATTACCTTAGGTGTTACGGGTATAAAATCTTCCTTTATGAGTGTTAATGGTGGTGGTATTAGCTCTGGAGCAGCCCAAACGGGTGGGCCTGCCGATGAAATTGCAAATATCACCATTGAGCTTAAGGAATTTTCAAAACGTCGTAAAGGCAAAGTGATTCTTGCGGAAATATTGTCAAAAACTGAAGCCTTCCCTGGAATTCGCATCGAAGTGAGAGGTAAAGAGCAAGGCCCCCCCACAGGCAAGGCAGTATCGATTGAGATTGTTGGTAAACAATATGAGAACGTAAATGAAGCAACTAAAATATTACGCGAGTTTGTTAGTACAGTTTCAGGCCTTAAAGACATTGAAGACACTAGGCCATTACCTGGTATTGAATGGGTTTTAAATGTAGACCGTGTTAAAGCCAGTCGATTTGGCTCTGATGTGCTGGCTGTTGGTAATATGGTTCAATTAGTAACCAATGGCGTTACCATTGGAAATTATAGGCCAGCTGATGCCGATGATGAGGTTGATATAGTGTTGCGTTTCCCAGAAAATGAACGCTCACTTGATCGTTTGGATTTATTACAAGTTCAAACACCGTATGGTGTTGTGCCAGTACGTAATTTTTTAACCCGATCACCACAACAAGTGGTTAGCACGATCAATCGTCAAGACGGAAAAATCATTATGAAATTGCAAGCCGCAGTTTTAGATGGCGTATTGGCTGATGATAAAGTCACAGAGATTAAAAGTTGGATTGAAGATAAGACTTGGCCTGCAGGTGTGACTGTTCAGTTTGGTGGCGCAGATAAAGAACAGGCCGAAGCAGGTGAGTTTTTAGGCAAAGCTATGGTTGCGTCATTATTTATAATGTTCATTATCTTATTGACTCAATTTAATAGTTTTTATCAAACCATTATTACACTTTCAACCGTTGTAATGTCAGTATTTGGCGTATTGCTAGGTATTTGGGTAACAGGTCAAACTTTTTCCATCATCATGACTGGTACAGGAGTTGTTGCTTTAGCAGGTATTGTGGTTAATAATTCGATTGTATTGATAGATACTTATAACCATATGTTATCATTAGGTTCTGAAAAAATTGATGCAGCATTGCGTGCTGCTGCTCAACGTCTACGTCCTGTATTGTTAACGACTATCACAACAATTGCAGGTTTGCTGCCAATGGCGTTGCAAATCAATATCAACTTTATTGAAAGGCAAATTTCTTTCGGCGGTATCACATCTGTTTGGTGGGTGCAATTGGCGACTGCAATTATTTTCGGATTAGGCTTCTCGACCGTATTAACACTTGTACTTACGCCAATATTGTTGGCGCTGCCAAGCATTTATAAAAATAAATGGGATGCATTTAGAGCCAACCGCAACAACAGAAAAACCATTAAAATAGAGGGCAGTCTAACAAAGCCTGCTGAATAATTACACAAATGCAAAACAGCCTCATTAACAAATAATGGGGCAAGTTTTGCATTTAGTCTAATCGTCGTCTTCATCGTCAACAAATAATATGTCATCATCATCATCCAATAATGACAAATTATCCTGTTTTAAGCTCTGATAGTAAAAATACGAGCTTACTGGAATGAATGCTAAATAAAGTAAACTAGAAATTATCAATGCCGCCCATATGTAATTAAACATTAGCGCAGCAAGTGCAAATAATAAAATAACCAACGGTAAAATGAACAAACGTGGTATTCTTATTTTTGCTGACTTACCTGAAAAAGTTGGGATTCGACTAACCAATAGCATTGCAATAATCAGCATATATACCCAAAGCAACATGGGCGTTTTGGAGAATATATCAATCCCGACATTGTCTAAATAGATTGGAAGCATAACCAATAATGCTCCAAATGGCGCACTAACCCCATAAAAATAATTTTTTGTCCACTTCGGCGCTTCTTGATCGTCTAATTGTATATTAAATCGAACCAACCTCAAGGTCATCGCAATCACGAAAGTGAGTACGATAATCCACCCAAGATTGCCTAAGTCTTTTAGAGCATAAAAATACAGCATTAATGCTGGTACCATGCCAAAATTACCTGCATCTGCAAAACTATCTAACTCTGCTCCAAACTGCGACGTCCCGTTAATCAATCTAGCGATACGCCCGTCTAACCCGTCTAGCAATGCTGCGAGTAAAACCATAAAGACCGCCATTTCAAAGTTATTCTCAAATGCATAACGCAGGCCAGTTAGACCTGCGCATATAGACGATATGGTTATTAAGTTTGGGATAATACGTCTTAGCGAAATTTTTTTAAGTTTCTTAAAAATTTTTGGTTTACTAAGCTTAGGATTTTTTTCATCAGACATATGATCACCAATAGAGTCTAGATAAGCTGGCTATCAAGCGTTTTTTGCTCGCCATCTAAATCAAATAATATTGTTTCACCAGCAATTGCAAGCTGGCCAAGTGCTACCTTTGCTTTATATTGTTTTGGAACATAAATATCAAGTCTGCTACCAAACCGAATAAGGCCAAAACGATGTCCTTTCTCATAAACATCACCTTCACGTGCTTCACATAATATACGTCTTGCAACCAAACCAGCAATTTGCACAACCCCAATTTTTAGGCCATTTTCATTTTCTATTTTCAATGCCTGACGTTCATTTTGTTCGCTAGCTTTGTCTAAATCGGCATTTAAAAACTTGCCTGGAACATAAGTTGTATGGGTTACCTGCCCGCCCATTGGCATGCGGTTAACATGAACATTGAATACATTCATAAACACAGTAACTCGCAACATTTCTTCGTCGCCAAGGTCAAGTTCCTTTGGCGGAGTTACGATTTTAATTAAATTAACGACACCATCAGCTGGGCTAACAACTAAATTATCCCCACTAGGAACAACACGTTCGGGATCTCTAAAGAAATAGGTGCACCAAACTGTCAAGATAACACCAATCCAACCGAGAAAATTCGAAAACATAAATAAAAATAGTGCAACTACAGCAAATATGGCGATGAATTTGTGGCCTTCACGGTGTATGGGGACCAATACGGATTTTATCGAGTCTAACATGAATAATTCCTATTTAATAATGAGTGATATGGCTTATATAGTGATTATTTTTTCACTTTAAAGCAGCATTGTAGAGGTTTAGAGATAAGTTAAACTCTCTACTTGACTTTAACCTTGGTACTATCAGGCAATATAAAAACTTGCCCAGGGTAAATTAAGTTTGGATCTCTAATCTGATCTTTATTGGCCTTAAATATTGTTGTATATAATTCACCACGGCCATACAGCTTACGTGATATATTCCACAAATTGTCACCCCAAATAATGATTGCTCGTCCACTTTTGGCCTCAACGACATCAATGTTATTTACATTATCAGCACTTTGGTTCAACTTAACTTTAGTCGCTATAGTTGAAGCGGCGTTAGCCCCGTCGCTAGTGGTTGTGGCAACAGAATTCATTTTTATATCTACGTTATTGCTGTTATTTTCAGAAGCATTATTAACGACCTTATCAAGCGGTTGATTAAGTTTAGGCATGTTTATAAATGTTTCTCGGCGAGAAATGACTTCGCCATTAACATCTACTTGGTCAAACCGCATCAAGTTTTCACCTGCTTGCATCACATAGCCCTTATTTAGAGCCCAGCGACCAGTTTGATCAGCAAGCGCTTCGCCTACAAACAGGTTATTGATATATATTCTAACTTTTTCACCAACTTTTGCGTCACCTGCGAAAATAATTTCACCTTTATCGTTAAAGTCCAAACTGTTAAACGTCATCTCATTGTTCTTGCTACCAACACCTGCGCCTTGCAATACCCTTGTAGGTTTGCCTTTTTCAGTAAGAACAACCAAAGGTATGGTTTCCTTTTGTTGATCAACCTTAGCAGTTTCTACAGCCTTAGCAGTTTCTACAGCCTTAGCAGTTTCTACAGCCTTAGCAGTTTCTACAGCCTTAGCAGTT
>JADGDI010000021.1:10381-34037 GCA_016744975.1 Hyphomicrobiales bacterium
GCAGTTTCTACAGCCTTAGCAGTTTCTACAGCCTTAGCAGTTTCTACAGCCTTAGCAGTTTCTACAGCCTTAGCAGTCTCTTTAACTTTAGTAATTTCTACGTTTTTAGTTGACCCTGTGTCCTTAGTGGTTTCAGTCAACTTGACCAATTGTTCTGGCTTCTTCTCATCTGTTTCGCGTAATGCAATGTTTAAGCTGCTATTAGATGCTAATTCAGTCCCGTCAGGTAAAAATGCAATAAGCGATAATGTCGCGGTCGCACTTTCAATAGGTTGGTCAACTATGATAACCCACTCACCGCTTTCGTTGGAGACGGTTTCACCAATGAGTATTTCACCATTTTTTAGGACAATCTTACTATTTGCAGCGGCACGACCAGCCACTAAAGTTGAGCCATCTTTTTCAACGCGCGCTAAATCAAAGGTAGGTATATTTGCGGCAAGTTTATCAGCGGTTTGCTTGGCGATTTTATCGATGCTTGCCAGTTTTTCTGGTTCAGATATAACATCATCTTGTTTTACATTATTAACACTAGTTTCAGTGGTTTCTCCACTAGTTATAGTGTCTTTACTATTGTCATTTAGCTGCTGCGTATCAGAGGGCGAAACACTTGTAATCGTTTTTTTAGGCAGGTTTGCGCATTCATTAATCCATGAAATGTCGATAGGTGAATATTGGCAAGCGATATCAGTTTTTAAAACGCCAGTTACAATAGCAATCGTAGCCGCTACGCCAGCAAAAATCAGTTTATACATTTTCTACCCGTTTAAATTCAATTAAGCCCAAGAAATTAAGTGTTACCTAGCATTAAACCTATAATTTTGTCAAAGTTAAATGATTTAAGGCAATAATTCGGTGCAAAATATTACCATTGATAAAACTTATACGCTAAAAACATGCATTTTATCAAAAACTGTGTCGTCTTTGCCAAAAATATAGGTAATTTGAAACCATTAAAATAACAATTGAGCAGCTATGAAAAAAGAAATTAAAAAAATTTGCATATATTGTGGTTCAGGCGATGGGGTTGATCCAGTTTATAAAGCAACAGCGATAGCCATCGGAGCAGATATTGCCAAGCACAATATAGCATTAGTCTATGGTGGAGGTAGCACTGGGCTAATGGGTGCTGCAGCTCAATCGGCACTTGATAATGGCGGCCATGTAACAGGCATTATTCCAAAGTTTTTAAAAAACCGAGAAATGATGTTGGAAGATTGCAGCGACCTAATCATAACTGAAAATATGCATGATCGGAAAATGCTGTTTTTTGAAAAATCTGATGCTTTCATCGCGCTGCCAGGTGGTATAGGTACCTTAGAGGAGTTGGTCGAAATGATGACTTGGAAACAGCTAGGGCGCCATAAGAAAAAAGTACTAATTGCTAACATTAATGGGTTTTGGGATCCATTAATTGCTTTACTCAAACAAATGCAACAGCAAACATTTATCCGAGAAGGTATGGAGGTAGAATATTTGGTTGCTAATACAGCAGCAGAAATTCTTCCTATATTATTAAGTGACGCGTAGTTTCTAAACTTTAAGTCAAGCAAGCTTTCTAGCTTTTGCCTCTTGTCTGTCTTGGCGAAAGCTACTCACACTATAAATAATTAACCCTATCCAAATTAGACCAAATACCAAGGCATCTATCATGCTAAAATTCTCACCATAATAAAGGCCAATGAAGAATTGCATTGAAGGCGCTATATATTGTAAAAGACCAACTGTTGACAACCTTATACGCCTTGCCCCAGCAGAGAATAATAGCAATGGGATTGCAGTTACCAAGCCAGAAATAACGATTAAAAAATCTGTTTTAAGGTCTATCGTGGCAAAGCTTAAACCAAAGTTAAAATGCCAATAATATAAATAGCCCAATAAAGGTAGCAGTAAGATAAGCAATTCAATGAAAAGCCCTTCAGCTGCACCAACCTCTAAAGTTTTGCGAATATAACCATAAAATGCAAAGCTTGTTGCCAATGTAAGAGCAATCCATGGGAATGTGCCAGCCAATACGAGCCGAATTGCAATTGCAATTGCAGCAAGGCCAATGGCGATAGATTGCGCCTTGGTAAGGCGTTCAGACAATATAATAACCCCGATTAAGACATTAAATAGAGGGTTTATAAAATATCCTAGGCTGGCTTCTATTACAAAGTTATTGGTAATTGACCAAATGAATAAGGACCAATTTCCCAATATTGCGATCGACGATAACGTTAATAGCAACATAGTCTTTGGTTTTTTTAGCGCAACAAATACACTAGCCCATTTTTTAAGATATGTAATGATAATCGCCAAAACGACTAGTGACCATATTGAGCGATGCGCAATCATTTCAAAAGGTGGCACATGCGATACCTGTTTGAAAAACATCACACTCATGCCCCATATCAAAAAAGCGCTAAAAGTATATATTAGCCCGAGCTTATACTCCCCAAAATTATGTTGACGATTGTTTTGCATTTCTAATCCACTGTTTTTAAGAAATTCAATTTATTGAATTAGAAAGATAAATGCAACAGTTTAATGCATCAATATAAGTGATGGGTTTTATGAGGCATCAGTAATTATTTTGTACCAAAAATGCGATCACCTGCATCACCAAGGCCAGGAACAATATAACCATGTTCATTGAGTTTTTCATCAACCGAAGCAGTATAAATCTCCACATCGGGATGGGCATTGCGAAGATTTGATAACCCTTCAGGAGCAGCAAGAAGGCAAAGAAATACAATGTTTTTTGCGCCACGAGATTTAATTTGAGTAAGCGCAGCAATAGCCGAATTGCCAGTTGCTAACATTGGGTCAACAACCAAGCAAAACCGCTCACTCAAGTGATTGGGCGCCTTGAAATAATATTCAATTGCTTCAAGACTATCATGGTCGCGATAAAGACCAATATGCCCAACTCGAGCTGAGGGAATCAAATCATGCAAACCTTGGGCAAGTCCTTCACCAGCACGTAAAATTGAAAATATGCATAATTTGCGACCAGACAATTTTGGCGCAGACGTTCTTGTTACAGGTGTTTCAATGTCAATTAGCTCAGTTGGTAAATGGCGAGTAACCTCATAACCAAGCAATAAGCTAATTTCTTTGATAAGGGCTCTAAATACCACCGACGGCGTATCTTTTTTACGCATTATGGTGAGTTTATGCTGAATGAGTGGATGATTTATTACTTTCACGCCATCTATTTTATACGCATCGACTGACATTAGACTACCTCGAATTTATTTATTTATATTTGCCATAAACTAACATAGTAGTTTGCATAAACATCGTCTATCATTTTTTTTGGAGTAAATAATAAGGTATGTATTGGTAGATAAATAATATAAATGTTAAACTCCAAACGACGCCTGAAAAATATAAAAAGTGATCATAAAAAACATCAGAGATTGGCGCAATTAGTCTAGTAACGACTGAAAGGTTGATCAAGATATAAATAAAAATGGTAAGTTTTGATGCAATAATCTTTTGTCCCGTATGACCAAGGCTAGCTCTGGTCATTATCGAAATGATCATGGTCGTAAATGCACCAACCGTTATGGCATGCATGGCTATGTCTAGCTGCTGATGTTCGATGGTAATGAAATAGCCGAGCAGAAGGAGACCAAGTGCCAACCATGCAAAAGCAATTTGTAAAATAATCAGTATAGGGTTTTGATATATGTTTTGTATTTTCCATCGGCTAAGCCTTGCAAAATTGAGGCCGCCTGCAACCATTAATAGCATGCCAGTAATTATGTGCTGAGCCATAAATATCCATAACAACAATGTCAATATACTTGTCAATATACAGATAATATCAAACTTATTCATTATTGGTGGCAACTGAGATGCATTTAAACTGAGGCTCTGGCTTTTTAGCCAATTTCTTGTAAAGTTGGGGATCACACGTCCGCCGATTAACATGATTAAAATACATAATAAGCTGATCGATAACCGATAGCCATATTCAAAGCTGTTAATATGCCAGATTTGCTCAACATGCATTAAAGTATTGGCGATAGCGAGTAATAAAATCAAGAGTGCAATTGGGTAATTTCTTCGGTTGCCTTGGAATGATATTTCTCTAAAAATATATAGAAATAAGATGTATAAATACGGCAAATCTAATATAGCTGTAAAATATGCGCCGGTATATTCTGAATAGAAAACTGCAAACCTACCTAATATCCATAAAACAAATAATGAGAATAAATTTAATCCCTTAAGAGCTGGTCTGCCTGTCCAATTAGGTATTGCCGTTAGTAAAAAACCAGCAATTGCTGCGCCAATAAAACCAAAAATCATTTCGTGTAAATGCCATTCAACAGGTGCAAATAAAGAATAAATTTCAACATAACCTGATAAATAGCCAACCCATATGATAATATTAATTAAAGCAATCATCGCTGAGCCGAAAAAAAAAGGTTTAAACCCATTGGAAAAAAACACCGCAGCATTAGAGGAGCGTATGTTAGTTTTAAAAAATGATTCTGGCATTTTAAACTCATGATTGTATAAATTCAGTGTATCTTAAAACTATGCTAATTCTAAATCAATTTGGCAGATTGACGCATGGCTGAGAAATTAACTTAAAAATATCTTAACAAAACTTATTTTAGACTAGCTTGTATGATTTGTTGTATATATTAAAAGATAAACAACCATTTTCAAAGGGCGGTTTTATGCCAAAAAATAGAGAACTGACTATCATTAAGCCCGATGATTGGCATTTACATTTGCGTGATGGTGAGATGATGAAGCGAGTTTTGCCCTTCACTACAGCAGGTTTTGCAAGAGCAATCATTATGCCCAATCTTGTGCCGCCTGTCTGTCGGGCAAATGAAGCGTTAGCATATCGCGATCGGATCTTATCGGTTCTGCCAAAAACACATACATTTACCCCACTCATGACTGTATATTTAACAGAGACAACCGACGCGGATGATCTACAGCAGGGATATGAAGCTGGCATCATAACCGCAGTCAAATTATATCCTGCAGGTGCTACGACCAATAGTGATAGCGGCGTTAAAGACTTTTCGAAAGTTTATAATATATTTGAAAGAATGTCGAAAATTGGTTTGCCACTTTTAGTCCATGGAGAGGTTGTGGATGACGAAATTGATATTTTTGACCGCGAGGCAGTGTTTATTGACAGAATATTAGCGCCAATTATAGAAAAGTTTCCCAACTTAAAAGTGGTTATGGAGCATATAACGACTAAGCAAGCTACAGAATTTGTGCTTTCAAAATCTAAGAATCTAGCAGCAAGCATTACAACCCATCATTTAATGATAAACCGTAATGCAATGTTGGTGGGCGGTATTAAACCACATTATTATTGTTTACCAATTTTAAAAAGAGAATTACACCGACAGGCCTTGCGTAAAGTTGCAACAAGTGGTGATGCACGTTTCTTTTTAGGTACTGATTCGGCTCCACATTTAGACCATGCAAAACTAGAGGCATGCGGCTGCGCGGGCGTATTCAATGCACCTAATGCTATTATTTGTTGCGCCGCCGTGTTTGAGCAAGAAAATGCACTAGATAAGCTTGAGGCATTTATTTCACTAAATGGCCCAACATATTATGGCCTACCAGTAAATAGCAGCAAAATCACGCTGGAAAAAGTCAATAAACCTCTCGATATTAATGCTGAATATAGTGAACTGGATGGCGCATTAACTGTTTTTGACCCCCAAACGCCTTTATATTGGCGTATCAAATAAGGAAATATCATGTCTAAAATTGATAAACAGAAATTGGCACATGAAATCGGCAAAACATGTTGGATAACTGGCGAGTTTAAACTACGTTCTGGCCAAATATCGACCGATTATTTTGATAAATATCGCTTTGAAGCATTGCCACATTTGTTAGCCCCTGTCGCTACACTAATTGCAGAAAAAATAGCCGCCAGAGGTCAAAGTTTTTTTGCATTAGCTGGCCTAGAGCTTGGTGGGGTGCCTATTGCTACCGCTGTCGGATTGCAAAATGGCATGCCAACATTATTTGTTCGAAAAAAGGCAAAACAATATGGGACTTGCCAATTCGCAGAAGGTTTGGACTTTAAGGGTGAAAATCTGATTATCATTGAAGATGTGGTGACAACAGGCGGTCAAATCATCGAAAGCGCACAAATGTTAAGAGAAGCGGGTGCAACTGTTGAACATGTTATTTGTGTCTGTCTTCGTGATTTAGCAGGCATTGATAAGCTCGCCTCCGAAGGTTTGACATTAGATTATGTGTTTTCGCGCGAAGATTTTGATAAATCATAAATGATACTAATTATGACCATTTGAGGAAATAAAATGAGTGCTGAGAATTTAAAGAAAGAGGCTGCAGAAGCGGCATTAGATTATGTAAAGTCTGGTATGAAATTGGGGTTAGGTACTGGCTCAACCGCCAATTATTTTATTAAAGCATTGGGAAAAAAAGTTGCTAATGGTTTTGATATTTTATGCGTACCAACCTCCATTGCTTCGCAAGAGTTGGCTAAAAGCCTTAATATTCCGCTAACCACACTAGATGCAACCTCGAAGCTGGATCTGGTGGTTGATGGTGCCGATGAGCTAGACGAAGCGTTGAACCTCATTAAAGGCGGTGGTGGTGCATTGCTGCGTGAGAAGATTGTTGCCGCCGCATCGTCGCAAATGATAGTAATTGCCGATGACAGCAAGTTGGTTAATCATTTAGGTGCCTTCCCATTACCGGTTGAGGTGGTGCCCTTTGGCGCTGGCGCTACCATAGAGATGATGAAACAAGCGATAAAAAATGCGGCTTCATCTGGCGCAATACGCCTGCGTAATAATGTGGATGGAACCCCCTTTGTTACCGATGGTGGCCATTATATATATGATTGTGCATTGGGACAAATTTTAAACCCCAAACAACTAGCACAAAATCTAAATCTAATCCCGGGTGTCGTGGAGCATGGTTTATTTATTGGATTGTCGAAAGTTGCTATTCTTGCAACAGCGACAGGCATAAAAAAAATAGAAATCTTATAACAATGGAGATATTATGAAAAAAATTATTACATGCATCGCATTTTTAACAATCTTACAATTTGCGACAACCATTCATGCCGACGAAGCGTCTCATAAACAATCTGCTATGAAATTTATCAAGATGTCGATGGAATCTCTTGATTTTGAGAAAATGCAAGTTGATATGGTTCAGCAAACTTTTGCAGCTACAATGCAAAGTCTCCCAGAGAGTAAGAACAAAGCAAAGATCATTGAGGTAATAGAAAAAGTAATGATAAAAGTAATAAAAAAATGGTCGCCAAAATTAGAATCAGAAACCATTAAAATTACTTCTAATTTATATCAAAAAAACTTTAGTGAAGTAGAGTTGTTGGCACTGATTGATTTGTTTGAGACTGAAATTGGTAAAAAATATTTATCCAAACAACAACTTTTAGCAACTCAAGCTGCAGCAAAAATATTACCCCAAACGATGGGCATGGTTCAAGAATTACAAAGTGAAATTCCTAAAGCATTAGGCGCTGCGGGGCTGAAATAGTCTACTTATAATTTGATGTGATGGCTCGTTTTGCGAGCCATTTTTTTTTGTAAATATCAATTATACATATCAAAAAAATTTGATTGTTGTTTAAATGCACCGCTCTTAAGATCGGAAAAAACATATGGATTTTAGATGACAATTTATGAATTAGCAGCCCTAACTGCGGCAACGTTATGGGCATTTGGTGGCATGGTTTCATCAACACCAGCCAGAATGCTTGGAGCAATTGGTTATGGCCATATTAGAATGCTTATGGTTACTGCTATGTTGGTTGGCTATGTGTTAATCATGGGCAGTTGGCGTTCTGTTCCAATAGAGCATTATGGTACAATCATAATATCAAGTGTTATTGGGATTTTTTTAGGTGATACAGCCCTATATTTAACTTTAAATCGCCTTGGCCCAAGAAGAACTGCAATATTGTTTTCATTAAATGCACCAATTTCTGCGGTGCTGGCATGGGTGTATTTGGATGAAAACCTGTCATCCTCTCAAATAATGGGCATTGCGATTGTTAGCTTAGGAGTAATGTTAGCCGTTGTATTTGGCAAGCGAAAAAGTCAAATGCACCAATGGGAATCAATAAAAGGGCCTTTATGGGTAGGGGTTGCTTTAGGTTTTATGGCCGCCCTTTGCCAATCAATTGGTTCTCTACTGGTACGGCCAATTTTGGAAGCTGGGGTAGACCCTGTGGCAACGTCTGCATTTAGGGTGGCAATTGCCGCCCTTTGTTTAACCATTATTGTACAATTTCCAATTAAAGCGGTTAAGCGCCTAAATCCGCTTACGCCAAAATTGCTCAGCATAACAGCACTTTCTGCATTTTTAGGCATTGGCGTTGGTATGACTTTATTTCTATTTGCCTTAGTAGGGGGTGAGATTGGCATTGTTTCAACTTTATCAGCCACATCACCTGCAATATTGTTGCCTTTGTTATGGATAAAAACCAAAGAAGTGCCAGCAGCAGGCGCTTGGCTTGGTGCCGCCTTAGTGGTTGCTGGCAGTGTTTTATTGTTTAACTAAAAATTTAAACAAACATAAAGTCACCAATCGTTAAATCGTTAACCGCGATATTTTCGATGATCAATTTATGGTCAGTCAGTGTAGCTAAGGAAATTTCGACATTTGCACCTTCTTGTGAGGCATAAGCAAGATAATCATTATAACTATTGATATGACTAAGTTGCGCGAAGTTGATTAAGTCATCAACTTTATTAAAATCTTTAATGCGGTCGGTGGAAACCAGACCCGTGACGTCAAAATCTGAAATGATAAAAGTATCAGTGCCTGCTCCGCCAACTAATATATCAGAACCTCTGCCGCCATCAAGTTGGTCGTCACCAGCGCCACCGCTTAAATTGTCATTATCATCACCGCCAAATAATAAATCATCACCTGCATGGCCATATAGCGCATCATTGCCTTCGCTGCCATACAAACTGTCGCGGCCATCTTGTCCAAATAGCTCATCATTGCCCTTGCCGCCAACTAACTTGTCATTGCCTTTGCCGCCATCTAAAACATCGTGGCCGTCATTGCCATATATTTCATCATTTAAATTACCACCATAAAGTGCATTGCTATCATTGGAACCGAATATATTATTACTGCCATTTATAGCCCCTTGCACATTCTCAATATTCAACAATTTATCTTGGTAGACATCACTTACTTTTACAATGTTAGTAAGTAAATTAATGTTAAGCAGTCCATAATGACTGCTATAATCTACAGTATCAATTCCAGAACCACCATCTATATAGTCATAGTCAAAATCATAACCTGGTTTGAGTATATCATTACCCGAACCACCAAATAATTTGTCTGCGCCAATACCACCATCTAGTGTATCATTTCCGCCATTGCCTTTTATATAGTCTTTTCCTGCAGCTCCAGACAAAGTATCATTGCCTTCGCCCCCTAAAATGGCATCATGCCCATATCCACCGGTAAAATTAAATGGTGCATTACTAGGTGCTCTGTAAAGATTGTACCCAGCAGCAATCAGCTGAGAATCTTCTAATTGGTTCGGTGTTGGTGTTGGAGTAGGGTTGGGATTAGGGGTTGGCGTAATTGTCAATACACTTTGGCAAGCGGCCAATAGTGGCAATGTAGAAAGAATGCTGAATCTTTTGGAATTTTTTACCAGATAAGAAAAAACATTATTTTTTAATAAATATTTGGTTTGCGAATGAATTGGCATGATGTCTCCTAAAGTTATAATTTATGCACCACAGCAACTTTATATTTTAACAATAAGGCAAATGTTTGTCTGAGGGATAATTCAGAAATTTTAATGATCTATTTTCGTCAAATATGCCGATAAATAATAAAGTAATAGGTGTTTTTAAATAAAACTTATATTAGTATTGTCTAACGAAATAAGTTTAAAATTCAAGTGTTAAGGAATTCTCTAATGAGCCAGTATGATTATGATCTTTTTACCATTGGTGCAGGTTCTGGCGGTGTACGTGCTAGCCGAATTGCAGCAGGTTTTGGCGCAAAAGTTGCCGTGGCCGAAGAGTTTAGAGTAGGTGGTACTTGCGTAATACGCGGCTGTGTGCCTAAAAAGCTATTTGTTTATGCATCAGAATTCTCAAAAACATTTAAAGCCGCAAAAGGCTATGGTTGGGAGGTTGGCGAAACCAGTTTCGATTGGCAGGCATTAATTGCTAACAAAGATGCTGAAATTGACCGCTTAGAAGGCATTTATGGCCGTAACTTGGGTAATAGTTATGTTGAAACTATATATTCAAAGGCTATTATTAAAGATAAGCACACCATTCACTTGGTAAATGAGGGCCGCGATGTGACGGCGAAATATATCCTTATCGCAACAGGTGCAACTCCCTTTATGCCAGCAATAGATGGGATTGAGCACGCAATTAGCTCTAACGAAGCATTCGACCTTAAAAATCTTCCAAATGACATTGTGGTTGTCGGCGGTGGTTATATTGCAGTTGAATTTGCGGGCATATTTAATGGTTTAGGGGTTAATACACACTTACTATATCGTGGTAAAAAAATTCTCAGGGGGTTTGATCAAGATTTGCAGGATGGCTTAATGTCTGAGCTAACCCTGGCAGGTTTAGATGTCCAGTTAATGACTGATATTACAAAAATTGAAAAGCTAGATGATGGACTTTTATTGCACTTAACCAATGGTGAAACTCTAAAAACCGATGCAGTAATGTATGCGACGGGTAGAGTACCGCATGTTTTAGGCCTCGGCTTACAAAAACTTGGTATTGAACAGGGTAAAAAAGGTGAAATTTTAGTCACCGCGCAATCGCAAACGAGCGTTGATAATATTTATGCAGTTGGCGATGTGACCGATCGAGCCAATCTAACACCAGTTGCTATTCGTGAAGGCAATGCAGTCGCTGAAACTTTATTTAATAATAATCCAATGGCAGTTGATCATTCACTTATTCCAACCGCAGTATTCAGTCAGCCAGAAATAGGCACAATCGGTTTAACAGAAACCGAAGCGCGCAAACAATATGAAAAGATTGATGTTTATATATCCAATTTCCGCCCGATGAAAAATATTCTTGCGGGCAGCGATAGTAAAATGCTGATGAAGCTAATTGTCGATCGTAACAGCGATAAAATGTTAGGTGTGCATATAATGGGGCCAGATGCAGGTGAAATGATTCAGCTTATTGGTATCACCATGCGCATGGGCGCAACAAAAGCGGATTTTGATGCCACAATGGCAGTACACCCAACTGCCTCAGAAGAGATGGTAACCATGAAGGTTCCGACTCGATGAAAGATAGAAAATAAAGTAGTATTTAAGGTGCTGTAGAGCAAGAATCTTTCGTAACAAACATATATTGTGGAAAATTCATTCACAGCAACATAATCACTAGTCATATGAATTAAAACAAGTATAGAGTGCAGCTTATGCCATGCTATATGGTATATAATCGGTTAGAAAGTAAAATTATGAGTAAGAATTGGACACCAGACAGTTGGAGAAACAAACCTGCTTTGCAAATTCCTGTTTATCCAGACGCCGCAAAACTATTAAAAGTTGAAAATCAATTAAATGAATTTCCACCACTAGTGTTTGCAGGTGAAGCCCGCAACCTTAAGGCCGAACTTGCCGATGTTGCAAATGGAAATGCATTTTTATTGCAAGGTGGTGACTGTGCAGAAAGCTTTGCTGAGCATAGTGGTGACAATATTCGCGATTTCTTTAAAGTTATGTTGCAAATGTCGCTAGTACTCACTTTTGCAGGTACGAAACCAGTGGTTAAAATTGGCCGAATTGCAGGCCAATTTGCTAAACCACGCTCATCGGCTATGGAAACAAAAAATGGTGTTGAGTTGCCCTCTTATAAAGGCGATATTGTCAATGGCATTGAATTTACGGATAAACAGCGTATTCCGGAACCTGAGCGCCAATTAAAAGCGTATCGCCAGTCCGCTGCCACGCTTAATTTATTACGCGCCTTTGCATCAGGTGGTTTTGCTGATATTGAAAATTCACATCGTTGGAATTTGGGGTTTTTAAAAGGCACTGAAGCAGGCGCTCGTTATAAAAAGATGACGGATAAGATTGAAGAATCTATATCATTTATGCGCGCATGCGGAGTTACACCAGCCAATACACATCAATTACGTTCTACAGAAATATATACCAGCCATGAAGCATTGTTGCTCGGTTATGAGCAAGCGTTAACCCGCACCGATAGCTTGACTAGCGAGCATTATGCAACCTCTGGCCATATGATCTGGATTGGTGATAGAACCCGCCAGCCCGATCATGCGCATGTTGAATATTGCCGCGGTGTAAAAAACCCAATTGGCATAAAATGTGGGCCAAGCCTAGATCCAGATGAATTGCTGCAATTACTTGATATTCTAAACCCTAGTAATGAGGCGGGACGTATTGTGCTGATATGTCGTTATGGTGCTGATAATGTAGAAAAGCATTTGCCAGCACTTGTTCGAAAGGTTGAATCTGCTGGCCGCTCGGTTGTTTGGTCTTGTGATCCAATGCACGGAAATACAATCACCTCCGAAAGTGGTTATAAAACCCGCCCATTTGACAATATTTTGTCGGAAGTAAACCGTTTCTTTGATGTGCATAAAGCCGAAGGCTCATATGCTGGCGGTGTGCATTTTGAAATGACGGGAAAGAATGTAACAGAATGTATTGGCGGCACGGCTGAGATTTTGGACGCCGATCTTTCGGACCGTTACCATACTCATTGCGATCCACGCTTAAATGCCGATCAATCACTTGAACTTTCATTCCGCCTTGCTGAACGCATAGCAGATGAACGTAACGGTGGTTAAATTATAATAAATGTATTTTTGATAATGGCACAATTTTCTGTGCCATTATTGGCGATATGCTATTTATTGGCGATATGTTATTTTTGGACTTATGCCATTTTATCGACTTTACCACCCATTCCATTAGGGGCAGGTGCCTGATTTGCTTTTACCATTTCTGTTGCTTGCTCTAGCATACCTGCCATTGCTTGTTCAGACGCAACAGCTGCCTTTATCATGTTGGCATTCATCATTTGATCTGTTTGTCCTTGTGCACTCATAGCATGCATAGCGGTCATTGGCGAAATTTCCATATTTCCTCCTGCCATTGGTATAATGGCTTATCTATAGTCAAAAACATAACATCAATGCCTACTCTAGCAAAAAATTATTAAGATAAACTTACAATTAAATTTCACTTTTGTCAGCTTTGTGTTAGTTTGAGATAACGCGGGCGAATATATGCCCATGAAAGGATATAAAGTGAATAAAAATACCGATACAGGCAGATTGCCTAAAGGTGTTGGACGTCATAATAGAAATAGAAAGCCATATGATAGGTCTGCTAATGCAGATTATATAGCTAATAATTCTAATAAGTTAGAAGATAATTTAGACGAGAGTGGGCAAAGTAAACAGAATTTACATACTGATCAAAATGGTGGGTATAAATCAAAAATACGTCAAAAATCAAATGGTAGAGAGAAATTCAAACCAAATGAAAAACCGACGAATACCCATCACACGAACAATAACGCTAGTAATGCGTCTAACGGTCGTAGATCAAGTAAAAGAAATGTAAAAGCTGGTGCCGCTAATGAATATTCTAACCGAAAGGCTGACGCCAACCAGAATGATTTCGTAAAATCAACTGCGCAGAGTGATCGACGCGGTAACCAATATGATTCTGTCAAAAAGGATCATTCTGATGTTGCAAAACCTAAACGAAACCGAGGTTTTTTAGAGCAAAAAGCAGAACGACAAAAACAAAAGTCACATAAAAACCATGTTACTCATCCATATCTTCGTAGTGGGCGCCACGGCAATAAAACCAAAGTTGCTGTTTATGGTGCGTTGGATTTAGGTACTAATAATTGCCGGCTTTTACTTGCAAAACCCCAACGGCGTGGCTTTAGAGTGGTTGATAGCTTCTCACGTATTATCAGGTTGGGAGAAGGTTTGAGTAAATCTAATTATTTATCCGATGAGGCGATGGATAGAACGATTGATGCGCTTAAAATTTGCAGTGAAAAAATGGCCTATCGCGGTGTTCATCGTTCAAGGTTAATTGCGACTGAAGCCTGCCGACGCTCCAAAAATGGCGCCGAATTCATCCATCGTGTTCATGCAGAAACGGGTCTTAAACTTGAGATTATTGAACAAAAAACCGAAGCAAAACTCGCAGTAGCAGGTTGTGCAGCATTGCTTGATGAACGCAGTAATTATGCACTAGTGTTTGATATTGGCGGCGGTAGTAGTGAGCTAGTCTTGGTCGAAATATCACCAAATACAAGTAGCAACGGTGAACATGATACTAAATCATCTCCGTTTCATCCTGATTATCGCATTATTGATTGGACAAGTTTGCCAGTAGGTGTTGTTACCTTGTCAGAGAGATTTGGCGGTCGTGATGTCACTCAAGATATTATGAAAAATATGATCGAATATGTTGAGGAATTGCTGGTGCCGTTTGAGAAAAAACATCAAATTTCAACTAAAATTTCCAACGAAAAAATTCACCTTTTGGGTACTTCAGGCACGGTAACGACTGTTGCTGGCATTCATTTAAAATTGGCACAATATGATCGCCGCCGTATCGATGGCTATTGGCTGGAGAGTAAATTATCATTAGGTGTTACTGATAAGCTAATTAATATGGGCTTTGAAGGCCGCGCTAACCACCCATGTATTGGTGCCGAGCGCGCCGACTTGGTGCTTGCGGGTTGTGCAATTTTTAATGCAATATATAATAAATGGCCTGCAGAGCGTACACGGGTTGCGGATCGTGGTTTGCGTGAGGGTATATTGACCAACTTAATGAGTAAAGATTTAGCCTTGAACGGCAATGATTATCGGAATATATAGGTGCTAAATGGCTAAAAAAAAAGCGAGTTCATCCAAAGGATCGCGTGAATTACATGTAAAAGTTAAGACTGCGAAAGGCCGTCGGCTTTCATCCAAATTATGGCTCGAGCGGCAGCTGAATGATCCATATATTGTGCGAGCAAAAAAAGAGGGTTACCGCAGTCGTGCAACTTTTAAGCTATCTGAAATTAATGAAAAATTTAATCTGCTGAAAAAGGATATGTATATCGTAGACTTGGGCTGTGCCCCAGGTGGATGGTTGCAATATGCCAGTAAAAAAATTGGTATAGACAAGGGTAAAGGATTGTTGATTGGTATTGATTTGCAAGAAGTAGAACCTGTTGCTGGCTGCACTGTCATACAAGGAGATTTTCTTGAGTTGGAAATGGTTGAAAAACTGAGAGAGCTGATTCCAAACGGAAAAGTTGATATGGTCATGTCCGACATGGCCGCTTCATCAACCGGCCACAAACAAACTGACCATCTTAAAATAATTGGTCTTTGCGAGGCAGCATTATGGTTTGCAAGGCAAATCTTAAACCCAGAAGGCATTTTTTTGGCCAAAGTGTTACAAGGTGGCGCGGAACGCGAAATTATGAATGATTTGCGTAAAGATTTTAAGGTCGTCAGACATGTCAAGCCCAACGCAAGCCGCAAGGATTCGAGTGAAATGTTTGTGTTGGCTACCGGTTATCGCGGTGACAATAAAGTTGATTAAAATATAGGCAAATTATAAGGAGGCGCTGCGTTCATGTGCATTTTGGATATTAGGCGGCATGCTCAACGGATGAAGCCGAGCCAAAACTTGTCTAGTCAGGGCAAAAAGCTTGCACAATCTACGGTTAACCAGAACTTTAAATATGATTGGGTGGCAACATCTGGTCTTGGTAGGGCGGATGAAAGTGCCGTTGCAATGGGGCAAAATGTCAATCAGCGTATAGAAGCATTAGGTTTTTTACCTCGCGATATATTTGATAGGGTTGGCTGGCCAGCTAACCTTGATATAGTGGCAAGCGTAATAAAAAATCACGATGATATTAGTGGCTATGCCAGTAGGCAGGCATCCATTTGGAGGAAGATAGCAAGCCGTTTAACCCAAAACCAACATGCGCTCATCATAAGTCATGGCATAATTGCAGAACTTGGTATGGTTGCTAGCCTACCCAATGTCAATCATTCAACTTGGGGTAAGGCGATTGGTTATTGCGAAGGTATGCGATTGTTTTTTGATGGCAATAAATTTAGTCATTGTGAGATGCTTCGTGTTGCTGATAAAGATTATATGGTCAGTAATTAATTGGCATAAATCTTGCTTTTTTATCACTGAAAGCGAGTCATTATGTTAAAAAACCTTCAAATCAGGCCGGAGCAAAAGTGTGATCTCACCCAAATAAAACACCTCTACAATCATCATATAAAAAACACTCATGTTAATTTTGAAACCCAACCTCACACCGATGCCTATATGCAAAAGTGGTTCAGCCAGTTTGGTCAAAATAGCCGCTATCAAGCCTTTGTGGTAATTCAAGGAGGCGATTTATTAGGCTTTGCATGTTCGCAAAAATTCAAACCCAAACCTGCTTATTTAACCAGTGTTGAAACTACCATTTATCTGGCTGAGCAAGCCATAGGGCAGGGGCTGGGCAAAAAGTTAATGCAGCATTTGCTAGCGCACCTAACAATACAGGATGTTAGAGCTGCGTTTGCCTCTGTAGCTTTGCCCAACGATGCTTCCATCGCATTAAATAAAAGCCTTGGCTTTAAGCAAGTTGGACATTTCTCACAAGTTGGTCGGAAATTTGATCAGTTTTATGACGTAATAATGCTGGAATATCTATTTACATGACATTTTATTCATTTAAATCGGTTTTTGAACAAAATAAACCTTTACATAATGGGGGTAATAGGACTATTTACCAGTGTCAATACTGTTAATTTGAACGAGGTTGACAAATGAAACAAGCCCTTACATTTGATGACGTTTTACTACAGCCTGGCCCTTCTGATATATTGCCAGGTCAAGTCTCTACCAACACTACAATCTGCGGAAATTTAGAACTTGGTATCCCTATTTTATCAGCAGCGATGGATACGGTAACTGAAGCCAGATTAGCCATTTCAATGGCGCAAAATGGTGGTATGGGCATCTTACATAGAAATATGACAGCCGAACAACAAGCCCGCAATGTCGAGAAGGTAAAAAAATTCGAGAGCGGCATGGTTATTGATCCTGTCACTGTGCACCCAAAGGTCACGCTAGCCGAAGCCATGCAAGTCATGAAAGAGCGTAAGATATCTGGTCTACCTGTGGTTGAGGATGATGGTAAATTGGTTGGTATGTTGACCAACCGCGATGTACGCTTTGCGACCAACCCTGATCAGCCAATTTATGAGCTGATGACCAAAGACAATCTGATTACGGTTAAGGCGGGTGTTTCACAAGAAGAAGCAAAAAAACTATTCCATCAAAACCGCATTGAAAAACTAGTGGTGGTTGATGATGCCTATAAATGCGTAGGCCTAATCACTGTAAAGGATATGGATAAAGCCAAAAACCACCCGAATGCCTGTAAAGACGAGCTGGGTAGGCTGCGCGTTGGTGCTGCAACCACCGTTGGCGATAAAGGTTTATATTATGCTAAAGCCTTGATTGATGCTGGCGTTGATATGCTGGTCATTGATACTGCCCATGGTCATTCATCTGGCGTGATAAAATCAGTTGAGGAAATTAGAAAGCTATCCAATAAAGTGAAATTAGTGGCTGGGAATGTTGCTACACCAAGTGCAACTCAAGCGCTGATTGCTGCAGGTGCAGATGCGGTAAAGGTTGGCATTGGCCCAGGTTCTATTTGTACCACGCGAATTGTTGCTGGCGTAGGTGTGCCGCAACTTACCGCGATTATGGATTGTGTAGAAGAAGCCAATAAACATGGTGCAAGCATCATTGCAGATGGCGGCATCAAATATAGTGGCGACTTTGCCAAAGCCATTGCTTCAGGTGCTGCTTGCGTTATGGTTGGCTCAATGTTGGCTGGCACAACCGAAAGCCCGGGCGAAACATTCCTTTACCAAGGTCGTACTTATAAAAGTTATCGTGGTATGGGCAGTGTTGGTGCGATGGCTGGTGGTAGTGCTGATCGTTATTTTCAACAAGAAGTTTCAGATACGCATAAATTAGTGCCAGAAGGCATTGAAGGGCAAGTGGCGTTTAAGGGTAGTGTTGAAAGTGTTTTGCATCAAATGGTCGGCGGTCTGCGTGCCTCAATGGGGTATGTTGGCGGGCATGATATTAAAGATTTTCAAGCCAAAGCTGAATTTGTACAAATAACCTCGGCTTCACTGCGTGAAAGCCATACTCATGACGTGACGATTACCCGCGAAGCACCCAATTATCCTACAAAAATGTGATAAACTCAGTAAGTTATGTGCTAATTGTCTGAATGGACTAATGTTCATTCAGATATATCTATTTAGAGAATAATAAATTAAGCACATTTGGGTGAATGCGTTTCAGAATTCCTATTTGGTTTTCGATTGAAAATATTCCCTGTGCCATAATGTAGGAATAGGTTAAAAATGCCCGTGCTTCGGACTCAGATTCGCTATAACCAAGCACCATAAAATAATTCTTTACCCAAACGGTACGCTCTTTATCCACAATCGCAATTGTTTTCGCTGCCATTTCGTCATTTCGCGCCCATGACCTTACTGCAAGTTCGGTTGCGCCGCTATTATTTCGAGGAGTACCGCGCGGCACACTGTCCAATAAGTTAATCAGTTTCATTTTAGCAGTGCCGCCAATTGCTTCAACGCGTTTAATAACCCGTTGCTCTATTCGCCATTTCTCAAGTAGGGCATCAAGTAGTTCTTGTCGACTCTTAAAGTGCCAATAAAAACTACCCTTGGTAACGCCAATACGCTTGGCTAGCGCCTCAACACGTACAGCATCAACACCGCTTTCACTTAAGGTTGTAAAAGCGGCTTTTATCCAATCATCTTTATTCAATTTTTGAGAGCCGCTTACTTTTTTTGCACTATTTACCACTACTTGCTAACTTCCATACGGTTGCGTATTGACCTTTTAATATTTATCTTATATACCATACGTAAGCGTATGTAAAATATTGCAGATAAAGACCATGCATCTTGTGCAACATAAAAGAAAATAACACAATATGAAAATGGTACCTCAGCGACATAAGTGCTGAGTAAGGGAGGTTAATTTGGGTGATCAAAATAATGCACTTTTGCAAGTGCAAGATGTTTCGTTGAGATTTGGTGGCGTGCATGCCTTATCCAATGTAAGTTATGACATTTATAATGGCGAAATATTTTCGATTATAGGCCCTAATGGGGCGGGTAAAACCTCAATGCTAAACTGTATCTCAGGTCGATATATACCGACTTCTGGTCAGATTTTCTTGGAAAGTCAGTCCTTGGCTAAATATTCAGTTAATGACCGTGCAGGGTTGGGCATTGGCCGTACTTTTCAAAATTTGGCATTGTTTGGCCATATGAGTGTGCTTGATAATATAATGGTTGGCCGTCACCATCAATTAAAAAACAACTTCATCAGTGGAATGTCCTATTGGGTTGGTGGTGCTCAAAAAGAAGAATGTGCCGAGCGTCGTTATGTCGAAGATATAATTGATTTCCTTGAAATTCAGCATGTGCGTAATAAGCCTGCGGGCGAATTGTCATATGGTTTAAGAAAACGCGTAGAGCTTGCACGAGCCGTTGCCCAGCGCTCAAAAATTATTTTATTAGATGAACCTATGGCAGGCATGAATCTTGAAGAAAAAGAGGACATGGCGCGCTATATTATCGATTTGAACAAAGAATTGGATATGACCATAGTGATGATCGAGCATGATATGGGGGTCGTGATGGATATATCCGACCGTGTGATGGTGCTGGATTTTGGGCGTCAGATTGCACTTGGGTTGCCTGACGAAGTGATGCAAAACGAGCATGTAAGACGCGCTTACCTTGGTGAAGAAGATGATGTCATTCGCGAGATTGAACAAGATGACGCAGAGGTGACGTTATGAGCGATATTTCAAAAAACCTAGAAAACCCTGATCCAAATACTGATATTAATAATTTTAATCGCAACAACATTTGGCCTGAACCTAGCGCATCTTTGTTGGAGTTGTCGGGCATAACAAGTTTACCTGCTCTATTGCTGCATAATACAAACCATCATGGCCAAAATATAGCCATGAGAGAAAAAGAATTTGGAATTTGGCAATGTTATACATGGCACGACTATTATACCCATGTACGCAATATTGGTCTAGCGCTTGCGGATTATGGTTTTAAGCAAGGCGACGTGGCGATGGTTATTGGTGATAATCGTCCCGCTTGGGTTTGGTCAGAAGTCGCAATACAAGCCAATCGTGGTATGAGCTTGGGCATTTATCGTGATGCACTTGAGGCTGAAATTGAATATCTAGTCAACTATGCCAACCCAAAATTTATTTTTGCTGAAGATGAAGAGCAAGTGGATAAATTTTTGAATCTAGGCGATAAAATTCCATCAGTAGAGAAGATAATTTACGCCGACCCACGCGGAATGCGTAAATATGATGATAAACGCTTAATGGCATTGAGTGAGTTTGAGGAAATTGGCCGTAACATTCAAGTGAATGACAATGGTATATTTAGACGCTTAATAAAGACTGTACAACCTAGCGATGTTGCCGTGCTTTGCGCAACTTCAGGTACGACAGGTAATCCTAAACTAACAATGTTAAGCCATCAGTCGCTAATTAAACATTGTACACGTTATTTAGAAGCTGACCCAAAAAGCGATGCCGATGAGTATGTTTCTTCTTTACCGCTTAGTTGGATTATGGAGCAAATTTATGCCGTTGGATTTTCATTATTATCCCGCATGAAGGTAAATTTTGTTGAAGAAGCCGAAACAATGATGGAGGACTTGCGTGAAATTGGTCCGACATTTGTATTGTTTGCTCCACGTTTATGGGAGCAAATTGCAGGCGACGTAAGGGCGCAAATCATGGATGCCGATGGCTTTAAGCAATATATGTTTAAACTTGGCATGGATATGGGAATTAAAGCAGTTGAGAATGGTAGCCGATCTAAACTTGCCAATTTTCTGTTATTCAGCGCGCTTAAAGACCGTTTGGGCCTAAGTAATGTTACCTCTGCAGCTACAGGCGGCGCCGCATTAGGGCCAGACACTTTTAAGTTCTTTCTCGCAATGGGCGTGCCGCTTCGTCAGCTTTACGGTCAAACAGAAAGTCTAGGCGCATTTACGTTGCATGAAGCAAATGATATAGATTATGACAGTGTAGGTCATGCGTTTAATGACGTAGAGGTGGTAATTGATAATGCCGATAAAGAAGGCATTGGTGAAGTGGTTGTTCGTCACGATAACATGATGGACGGTTATTACCTTAATGAAGCTGCAACAAAAGAAGCCTTTACCGACAAACATTGGATGCGTACTGGTGATGCTGGCTATTATAATAAAGCAGGCCATTTAGTAATCATCGACCGTATTTCAGACCTTGCAGAAACCAATTCTGGCACCCGTTTTTCACCGGCCTATATTGAAAATAAATTGAAATTCTCAGCCTATATCGCCGAGGCAGTTATTCTCGGGTCAGAGCAAGATTATTTAACAGCTATAATATGTATTCGTTTTCCTATTGTATCCAAATGGGCAGAGAAAAATCGCATCAGTTTTACAACTTATACGGATCTTTCAGCACGTAGCGAAACTTATCAGATGCTTCGCGATGAAGTTGAAATTGTTAATAAAACACTGCCTGAAGCGCAAAAAATCAAAAAATTTATTCTGCTTTATAAGGCTTTAGATGCCGACGATGGTGAGCTAACCCGTACTTTAAAAGTACGGCGTAAAGTGATTGCCCAAAAATATGGTGATATTATCGAGACGCTTTATTCAGATCGTAATCATATCGATATTGATACGATAATCCATTTTCAAGATGGTGGTAAACAACGCATTCAAACAACTGTAAAAGTTGAAAAACTAACAGAAGGAGAGAGTTAATGAACTGGGATCTATTATTCCAACTCCTAGTAAATGGTGTCATTGTTGGCCTACTTTATGGTGTGGTTGCCATGTGTTTTGTGCTCATTTACAAGTCAACCCAAGTGGTGAATTTTGCCCAAGGGGAGTTCTTGTTACTTGGTGCTTGGGTTTGCTTGTATTTTCTAGTTGAATATCAATTGCCATTCTGGGCAGGCTTTTTATTAACTTTAGGCTTTATGGCGGTGTTTGGTATCGTTGTACAAATGATAATTTTGAGGCCGCTAATTGGTGAGCCAATCATATCCATTATTATGGTAACTATCGGTTTCTCAACCTTTATGCAGTCTTTAATGAATTGGATATTTGGCAATAGCGCAGTGAGTTTTCCAAAGATATTTGAAACTGAAGTGGTTAGCATCGCTGGGCTTAATGTTGAAACGGCTTATTTAATGTCCATCGCCATGTCGATTGTCATTATGGTTGTGTTCTTTTTATTCTTCCGCTATTCACGCTTTGGCTTGGCCATGCGCGCAACAGCCTATAACCAACAGATTGCGCAATCTTTAGGCATATCCATCAAACAAGTATTTATGATGGCTTGGGCAATTTCAGCGGTTGTATCTGCCGTTGCTGGCATTATCATCGGTATGGTTTCTGCAGTGTCAAATGCCTTGGCATTCATAGGCATTAAAGTTTTCCCTGCAGTGATTGTAGGCGGATTAGACAGTATTATTGGCGGCGTTTTTGGCGGCATCATTATTGGTGTTTTGGAAAATCTTGCAGAATTTATTGACGGTCAATATTTACACATTGGCAATATGTATCAAATCGCACCATTTTATATTTTAATAATCATTCTGATGATCAAACCGTATGGCTTGTTTGGTACTCCAGATATTGAAAGGGTTTAATCATGGCAGGCATTTCATCCCCGCGCCCATGTGGTGACTTCAGAACCAACTACAAATCGGATATGACAATATTTCCGACTAAAAACTCTTATTATGTGGCAATTGTCGGTACATTATTGTTGGCGCTTTTTCCACTTTTTGGCAATGACTATCATTTAAGTCTAATGATTCAAATTGGCTATTATAGCATTGCGGCGATTGGCCTCAATATTTTGGTTGGTTTTACTGGGCAAATTAGCCTTGGGCATGGTGCGTTTTTTGGCTTTGGTGCAATTTTTTCAGCCTATCTAAATAATACAACAGGCATTCCTATATTTTTCACCATACCATTGGCAGGTGTTGCTACAGCAGCGATTGGTCTGATTTTTGGAATACCAGCAGCGCGCATTAAAGGACTTTATCTAGCAATTGCAACCTTAGCGTCACAATTTATTCTAGAAGATTTTTACGCAAGAGCTGATTGGTTCTCAGGTGGCTCATCAGGTATTTCGGCCGAATATGCGAACATCTTTGGGTTTGATCTAGATACTGATCAAAAATACTTTTACCTAGTTTTATTTTGGTTGATTATTGCCTTAGTTGCGGGGGCTAATCTTATAAGAAGCCGTGATGGTCGGGCTTTGGTTGCAGTAAGGGATCATTATTTATCGGCAGAGGTGATGGGCATTAATTTAACCAAATATCGTATCCTATCATTTGGTATTTCTAGCGCATTTGCTGGTGTTGGTGGGGCGTTATATGGTCATTATTTAGGCTATGTATCAGCAGAAGGCTTTACATTAATGGTTTCAATTTCATTCTTAGCAATGATCATCAT
>JADGDI010000022.1:0-14157 GCA_016744975.1 Hyphomicrobiales bacterium
CATTACTCCTTCATACTAAATAGGTATGATTTGATCTAAGTTGATAATCTTTTATTTCTGATATTTGTTCAGATTATTATATTCTGTTTTATCAGATTTTGTATTGAGTAGGTAAGATGTTAAATTTTTCAAAGTCACTTTCAAAAAATTCACTTAATAAATCAGCGCGTCTAATGTTGCCGACGCTGATGGTGTTAAGCCTAACTGCTTGTAGCTCAGACGTATCACGTTTTATGTTGGCAGACTTGCAGAATAATGCAAACAATACCAATATACAAAAAACTGGGCTACCACCACTGGCAAGCAATGATAAGCAGGTGTCAGATAGCCAGTTCACGGCATCTATTCCTCAAAAAACTGCGGCATCAACACAAAATGCCAATTGGATGTATAAACGCAACCCCGATACATATCGTGTGTCAACTGGTGATACATTATATTCTATTTCAAAACGTTTTAGTATCAGCGTAGAGAGTTTACGCAGCGCAAATTCGCTAGATCAATTCTCCTCACTTAAAATTGGTCAAGTTATTTATTTGCCACGTGCAAATTCATCAAAAGTTAGCTATGCCCCAAAGACAGTATCTAATGCTCAATCCGTTGAAATCAGTACTTTACCGCAACAATCCACCACATTGACTCAAAAATATGCGGCAAACAATGCCGTGGCAGTTAAAAAGGTAGCATACGCACCCAGTAACAATGGTGTCCATATTGTTCAAGCCAAAGAAACATTATATTCGATTTCACGTCGCTATGGCATGCATATCAATAATTTAAAATCTCTAAATGGTTTATCTGGCACAGAAGGTTTAGCAATTGGCCAGTCAATTAGGGTTAGTAACGCAGGGCGGGTTGTCGCGGCAGTGGCAAAACCAAACATAGTTACCCCAACAGTCCAAGTCGCCAAAGTGGTAAAGCCAAAAGTTGTAATGCCGACACCAGATAAACGCAGTTCAAGCCGTTTTAGATGGCCAGTTAACGGCCGCGTAATTTCAGAATATGGTAAAAAATCCGATGGGCGCAGAAATGATGGTATTAACCTTGCAGTACCTCCAGGCACAGTGGTTAAAGCAGCCGAAAATGGTGTGGTAGCATATGCTGGCAATGAGCTAAAAAGCTACGGTTATTTAGTATTGCTAAAACATTCAGGCGGCTGGGTTACAGCTTATGCGCATAATGGCTCACTATTGGTCAAAAAAGGCGATAAAGTAAGGCGTGGTCAAGTCATTTCGCGCTCAGGTCAATCTGGTGAAGTTTCAAAACCACAATTACATTTTGAAATTCGCCGAGGCGCCTTAGCAGTAAATCCACGCAAATATTTATCATCAAAGTAGTTCTATGATGGCATATAAACCCGAGGTAGCTTTTAGCTGCCTCTTTTTTTATCCAATTTTCTGACCAAGTTGCCCTGCCAAATGGCTAATAAATTGCCAAGCGACACGGCCAGTTCTACCGCCTCTAGTCATTGACCATTCAAGCGCGAGACGGTGAAGCGACTCTGGGTCAATGGCAAGTCCATAATAGCTAACATAATGATCAACAATCAATAGATAGTCGCTTTGGCTTGGGTTATGAAAACCAACCCAAAGTCCAAATCGGTCAGAGAGCGATATTTTTTCATCAATCGTATCGCGAGCATTGATGGCATTGGCTTGCTCATTTTCAATCATTTCTCGAGGTAATAAGTGTCGCCTGTTGCTGGTTGCATAAAAAATGACATTGTCAGCTCGCCCTTCAAGGCCGCCTTCCAAAATAGCCTTTAACGACTTATAACTATGGTCTCCATCATCAAAGCTCAAATCATCACAATAGAGTATAAATCGTTCTTCACGCAATGCCAATTGGCGCATTAAACTGGGTAAACTTGCAATATCTTCTCGGTGGATTTCAACCAGTTTTAATTGCGAATAATGTTGGTTTAAATGTAAGAACACAGCTTTAGTAAGTGAACTTTTACCCATGCCGCGCGCACCCCATAATAGTGCATTATTAGCAGATAAGCCTTGCGCAAATTGGGTTGTATTATCTGTCAAAATTTGTTTTTGTTGGTCAATATTTTTTAATAATTCAAGCGCAAGAGCATTGATTTTATCAAGTGGCCGTAAATACTTTTCATCAGCTTCCCAAATAAACCCCAGTGCTGAATAATCAGTTTCTTTGGTTTTTACAATATTCGCTTCGTTATATAGTCTTGCAAAAGCACTAATTTCCGTCATTGACGTTGCGATAGCGCTCAATTGCTTTAATAAACTCTCAAATATGTTCATCATTCAAACCCAACCCTTACTATTTCCAATTAATTAATAACAAATGTAACAGTTTATCAATTGGTAAATTAAAAAAAATGCCTAAAATCCATTTATTTTTAGTTGAAATGTTGCAATGTTTAAAATCACCGCTATATTCCCCCTAAACATTTCTGCGCGCCACATGGCGAATGGACAACAAAGGATATTTCTAAATGGATCAACTCGTACAATTCATGCCAATCATTTTTATTTTTGTGGTCATGTATTTCTTAGTCATTCGCCCACAACAAAAAAAAGCCAAAGCCCATCGTGAAATGGTGGCAAACATGCGCCGTGGTGATACAGTGGTTACTGGTGGCGGCCTTATCGGTAAAATCTCAAAAGTGAATGACGATAACGAAGTTACGGTTGAACTAGCCGAAGGCGTAAAAGTCCGTATTGTCCGCTCAATGATTGCAGAAGTTCGTGTAAAAGGCGAGCCAGTCGCTGAAAAATAAACACTAAATATGGGTGCTTGTCATAACTGGCACGGCGCCTAAATTTCAAAGTTATATTTGGCAAACCCAATTCAGAAAGCCAACTTATGTTGCATTTTTCAACTTGGAAAACCATCGCCATCGCCATTCTAAGTCTGGCTGGTTTATTGTTTACTCTACCTAATTTTTTATCGGGTGATCAGGTTAAGAGCTTGCCAAGCTTTATGCCAAGCAATGTTTTACATTTGGGCCTTGACCTAAAAGGTGGCTCGCACATGTTGCTTCAAGTCGAAGCTTCTGTGCTAATAACAGAGCGGATGCAAAGCATTAAAGATGATATTCGCAAAAGCTTACGCGAAAAAAAAATCGGTAATAGTGGCCTTAAAGTTACGGGTGAAACCATTAACCTCAAGTTGCGTAAACCTGAACAGATGCAAGATGCACTAATCGCAATTAAAGCTTTGTCACAGCCAGTTTCAAGTAGTCTATTACAAGCCAGCAACATCCGCAATATTGTAGTCGAGCAAACATCAGACAATGCAATCAAAGTTAATTTGTCGCCCGAAGCTAGAATTATCCGTGTAAAATCTGCGGTTTCCCAATCAATCGAGATTGTTCGCCGTCGTATTGATGAACTGGGTACAACAGAACCAACCATTCAACCACAAGGTGATGACCGAATTTTGGTACAAGTCCCGGGTTTAGATGATCCAGAACAGCTAAAAGCCTTGCTCGGTAAAACAGCAAAACTAACCTTCCATGAAGTCGACCAACGCACCAACCCACGCGGTAATATAACCTCTAATTTACTTGTGTTGCCAGATGCAGATGACGAAAACAGACTATATGTATTAATCAAACGTCCAATTCTCACGGGTGAAAATTTAGTAGATGCCCAACCAGGCTTTAGCCAACAAAATAATGAATCCATCGTATCGTTCAAATTTGATACCAGCGGTGCTAAAAAATTCGGTAATTTCACAGCGGCCCATGTCGGAGAGCCATTCGCCATTGTGCTAGATCAGAAAGTCATTACGGCTCCTAACATTATGACCGCTATTCGAGGTGGTTCAGGTCAAATTTCAGGCAATTTCTCCGTCGAAAGTGCCAATGAATTATCCATTTTGTTACGCGCAGGCGCATTGCCAGCACCACTTAAAATATTAGAAGAACGCTCCGTGGGGCCAGGCCTCGGCGCAGACAGCATCGAAGCAGGTAAAATCGCGTCGATCATTGGCCTAATTGGTGTGGTTATCTTTATTTTAATCTCATATGGCTTGTTTGGCCTGTTTGCAAACATCGCCTTGGGCATTAACTTGCTGCTAATCATTGGTGTATTATCTTTGCTGCAAGCTACGCTAACCTTGCCCGGCATTGCAGGCATTGTGCTAACCATCGGTATGGCGGTTGATGCCAATGTGCTAATTTTTGAGCGTATAAGAGAAGAGGCACGTGCCGGAAAGTCACCCATTGTTGCCATTGAATCAGGTTATAATCGCGCCCTAACGACTATTTTAGATGCCAATATCACCACTTTCATTGCAGCGGCTATTTTATTCTATCTTGGTACAGGGCCAGTTAAAGGTTTTGCAGTTACATTGCTAATTGGCATCGTAACCTCAGTGTTTACGGCATTTATCGTTACCCGTTTATTGGTGTCAATCTGGCTTAAATATAAGCGGCCAAAAACCATTCCAGTTTAATGGCGCAAGTTAAAACAATTATTTATAATTAACCATGGGTTCAAACCCAATATTCGAGAGGAAAATCATATGAAAGGGCTTAAATTTGTTCCCGAAGGAACTAAAATTCCTTTTATCGGTTTTCGATATATCACACTGGCACTTTCCATCCTGATGATCATCGGTTCAATCAGTTTGTTTTTCACCAAAGGCTTAAATTATGGTATCGACTTTTTAGGCGGTACTACCATTCATATTCAAACCAAGGATGGCCCAGCGGATTTAGCAAACCTCCGCGATACCGTTTCGGCTTTAGGCCTTGGCGATGTACAGCTGCAAACTTTTGGTGCGCCGGATGAAGTGTTGATCAAAGTACAAGCTCAAGAAGGCGGCGATAGTACACAGCAAAACGCAGTGGTAAAAATTAAAGAAGCACTAGATGCACTTGGGCAGAATATAGAATATCGCGCAACAGAAGTGGTTGGGCCAACGGTAAGTGGTGAACTGGTGCAAGATAGCGCCATGGCAGTTACATTGGCGATCCTAGCAGTGCTAATATATATCTGGATTCGTTTTGAATGGCAATTCTCCGTCGGTGCTGTTGTAGCATTGGTGCATGATGTGGTCATCACCATTGGCTTTTTTTCAATCTTGCAGTTAGATTTCAATATTTCAATCATTGCCGCTTTGCTAACCATTGTTGGCTACTCAATTAATGATACCGTGGTAGTGTTTGACCGGGTGCGTGAATATCTGCGTAAATATAAAAAAATGCCACTTGCAGAATTGTTGGATCTGTCCATTAATAGCACATTAAGCCGTACAATTTTAACCTCAGTCACAACGTTGCTGGCTTTGCTATCCCTAGTATTATTTGGTGGCGAGGTAATTAAGGGTCTTTCATTGGCGATGATTTGGGGCGTTGTAATCGGCACCTATTCTTCAATTTTTGTAGCATCCCCCATCCTTTTATTGTTGGATGTTAAGCGTGATTGGAGCAAAAACAAAACGGCAAGCGAAGTCGCAAACCCTTAGGCTATTAACCCAGTAATGACCCATAAATCAGATAAAAATGAATTTAATTTCAACGCAGATGGTCACGCAGATACCGTGCAGAATGCGGTTAAAAATATTAACCTACCAGGCCAATATCCCATCGATTCCTATGGGAATATGGGCTTTCGTTTTGCTGAGATGTCACATCAAGGCTCATTGCTCATTTTACCGTCAGGCACATCAGTTTGGTCAGCGATAGACGATCAACGGCTAAAATTAGCTCAATTTGATAAAATTCTCGCCGAAGCCAATCATATAGACATCCTCATATTGGGCTTAGGCGAGAAAATGTATATGCCACCAAAGGAAATCCGCAACGCTTGCTCAAAGGCGAATATTGTAATTGAATTCATGTCAACCAGTAATGCAGCACGCACTTATAATGTTTTATTGGCCGAAGACAGGCGTATTGCAGCGGCGTTAATCGCAATTCAATAGCTCATAAATTTAAGTTTAGGTCATATTTTGGACGCAAATCTCAAACAATTGCTCGATAGTAAAATCACTAAATATGATCATTTGGCAATCAGTATAATGCCAAAAAATATCCAAACCAGCATCTATGTTCTTTACAGCTTTTTTGCCGAGCTAGAGTCACTACCCACATTGGTTTCAGAGCCTATGCTAGGTGAGATTAGGTGCCAATGGTGGCGCGATATAATAACCGAAAGCCGCGCTGAAAGTCCGCTAGCAGAAGCCTTGTTGCAAGCCATCGATGTCCATCAATGGCCAAAACAAACCCTACTAAACATGATTGATGCAAAAATATTTGACCTATACGCCAATCCAATGGAAAACACAGGCAGTTTTGAAGCCTATGCGGGGCACACCCATAGTGCGCTGCTCCAGTTAACCGCCAATAGTATAAATGCCAGCGCTGCAAAATCTTTCAACGATATATCAGGCCATTTAGGTGTGGCATATTGCGTTGCTAAAAATCTACTTTATTTTAAACGACACCAATCAAGCGGGCAGTCATATATTCCGTCCGATATCCTAGTAAAACACGAAAATATCAGCCATAGCCTTACTGAATTTGCAAATTTCGGGCTAGATCATTATCAACATGCCCAAACATTGCTAAAAAGCCTCAAAAAAGCTGAAAAAAAACCAGTTTTTAGCGCAGCTTTTCCCTGTTTACATGCGGGTTTAATGCTAAAATTTGCGCTTAAAAACCCAGAAACTCTTTATAACAATCCAGCACTTATTGCGCCAAGCCAATTGCAATTTCAATGGCAGCTGATCAAAGCAAACCTATTCAAGAGTTTTTAGTCATTCAACATCAAGCCAATGGTTACCATCAAAATGTTGCTGAGGCTTAAATTGGCTTTTATAGGCCATATTTTTACTGCCATTAATATAATAACCCAAATAAACATATGGGTAATTCATTGTTTCTGCATATTTTATATGGTCCAAAATTACATATTTCCCAAGGCTATTATCTGCCATGTCGGGGTCAAAAAAGCTATAAACCATCGAGACACCATCATCCATAATATCCGTCAAAGCACAGGCAACAAGTTTGTTCTCATGGCTCACGCTATCAAGTCGATAATATTCAAACAATCGGGTGTTAACATTGGTCTCAGCAATCATTTTTGCATAATCAAGCGCGCCCATATCACTCATATCACCGTCTAAATGGCGAGCCTTTATATAACGGTTAAATAAACGAAACTGAGCGGAGGTTGGGTGAGGTGGTGTTATTTTCCGCAGTAGATTGATGTTTTTATTCATCACCCGTCGCTGGCTTTTGCCAAACTTAAATTTATCAACCAATAACCGTGATGATTTACAAGCATTGCAATTTAAACAAGCAGGTATATAAGCAATATTTTGACTTCGTCTAAACCCGCGTAATGATAGCTCATTAAACAACAAATTGGCTTCACTACCTTCCAATTTTGTAAATATCTTCCGTTCCTGCAAGTCGTCAAGATATGCACATGGCTCTTCAACAGTCAGGTAAAAATTTAAATCATCAAGTGCACGAACAATTTTTTTATTCATAAATATATTCTAAATTCAGTCTTTGCGGTCGATAAGATGACGACTATAACCCATAATACCATGGAATTGCAATTGTAAACGTGATCCATAATAAAATGACCAATGGCACGCCAGCTTTTACAAAATCGAAAAATTTATAGTTACCAGGGCTCATAACCAACAGGTTGGTTTGGTAGGCAATTGGTGTGGCAAATGAGCAATTGGCCGCAAATATAACCGTATAAATAAAAATCTGAGGGTCAATATTGAGCTTTATAGCGGTATTATAAGCGATCGGTGCAAATAAAACAGCTGTCGCATGGTTGGACAAAAAGTTGGTCAATACGGCAATTAGTAAGAAAAAGCTAGACAAAATAACCCAAACAGGCGCGCCTTCTAAGCCAGATACAACCGATTGGGCAATAAGGCTCGCTCCGCCAACTGCCTCAAGCGAGGTTGACATAGCAAGCGCTGCCCCAATCAGTAAAAATATTTTTCGGTCAATGGCGCGCGTCGCTTGTCTTATATTAAGTGCGCCCATCATAATCATGGCCAATGCACCAATAAATGCAGAAATTACAATCGGCACAAATCCTAAAGCTGCAACTGCAATCGTTATTGCGAACACAAATAATGCACGTCTGGCATGGCTAAGCAGTGGCATATCTGTGGCCGACCATTCAAGTACCAATAAATCACGAAACCCTCGCATACCAAAAATATCAGAGCGCCGCCCTAGTAATAATAAAACATCACCCGCCTCAAGTCGCACTTCGTCAATGGCTTGGCGCATCATACGGCTACGACGCTGAATGCCCAAAACATTGCAGCCTGTTTGGGCTAATAAATTACTCTGGTTAATCGTCTGACCAATCATTCTAGAAGCAGGTGCAATAATGGATTCAGCCATGGTTAAATCGGCTGGGTCAAGTTCAGCACCTCCAATATTTCGGCTATCAAAGCTGGCTTTAATAAATCCATTTTTGTCATTAAAGTTTTTAGTTAAAACACCACGAGTTGCCGCCACAATCACCACATCGCCTGCTTTTAAAGTCACATCTTCAAATGGTGGTAATATAGTCTGGTACCCACGGTTTATCGAGCGCACCGTCATATCTTTCAGTTCAACAAATAACCCAAAACGACTTTCAACCCCAATTAAAGGGTTGTTATGGTTCAGTCTAATTTGCGCCAAAAATTGCTTTCCGCGTGCAGCATTGGCAGCTATATCTTCACCGCTGCTCGCTTCGCGAGTTTTTAATATCTGTGGCATGATAAAAATTACGTAAATTGCCCCAACCCCTGCTAAAATTAATGCAGGTAAGGTAAAGTCAAAAAACTGAATAGCAGGTAGGCCTTTTTGCTCGATGATGGATGATGCAAGCAAGTTAGATGAAGAGCCAATTAACGTCGTCATACCGCCTAATATGCTAATAAAACTTAAACCCATCGCAACACGCGACTCAGCGATATTAATCTTACGCGCCAATCCAATAATAATCGGCAAGAACATAATCACAACTGGCGTATTATTCAAAAAAGCACTAACCACTCCCGCGACGATGAATATAACCGCGATTGTTATTTGTGGCCAACGCTCACCGTAATTTGAAACCACTTGCGCAACCCCATCCAACGCACCTGTCTGAAATAACGCCTGCCCAATGACTAAAAGTGATAATATGGTAATCAAAGCAGGGTTGGCAAAGCCAGCAAGCAAATCGACGCTTGATAAGTTGCGCCCATCTTCAAGCATCACGGGAAACAGATAAAATAACACCAAAAAAGCCGCTATAATCAGCAAGCTGGTCACTTCAAGGCTAATTTTTTCAGCCGCATAGGAGATAATCGCAAAAAAAATAATGACAAAGCATAGCCATAATGGGATATTGGCCATAAAGCCGTCATATATATCTAACAAATGAATCATATTCAAATAATGCTAAATTTTGAGCCAGAAGCCAATATATTATTTTAATAATTGATTTAACGCACAATAAAAATATATTAGATTTAATAAACCGTCTAACTTACTGAGGCATTACAGCTGCAAGAATCTTTCTTTGTACATGGAATATTTATTCACTGTGGCATAGTTCAAGCTTTGCTTGGCATGGCCTAGCACTTATGCTATTGAGCATTTACAAGCCCAATTGAATGACAAGTTACACCAACAAAAATCATTATTCGGTTTGAACTTTAACCCCCTGTAGGGAGGCAAATATGTCTGAAAACAATGAAACTAATCAATCTGAGCCAGTAGTAGCTGACAATGTAGATGTAGCTGATACTGCTAAAGTTGCAGAAGCTACAAGTGAAGCACCCGCAAGTGAAACACCCGCAACGGATGTAAAATCAAGCGAAGGCGAAACAGAATCTGCTAAACCAGCTAGGCCAAAAAGAACCCGTAAACCTCGCGCAAAAAAGAAAGAGCCTGAAGCAGAATCAGTAAAGGCTGAAAATTCAGAAACTGCTGACACAGCTTCTGAGGCTGAATCCGAGGCTGCGAGCACAGAAGATACAGGCATTAATGCCAAAGCGTTATTTCCAAATTTCTTCTCAGCATCCGTGAGTGATAGCGACTATGAAATCCGCAAGGCGATTGATAAAGAATACCGCCGCCAGAGCGAAGAAATTGAACTAATCGCATCTGAAAACATCGTCTCACGCGCCGTGATCGAAGCCCAAGGCAGTGTTTTAACCAATAAATATGCCGAAGGCTATCCTGGCCGCCGCTATTATGGTGGCTGTGAGCATGTCGATGTGGTTGAAAATGTAGCAATCGAACGTGCCAAACGCCTATTTGGGGCAGAATATATCAATGTGCAACCAAATTCAGGTTCACAAGCCAATCAAGGCGCCATGATGGCAATGATCGTCCCTGGTGATACCATTCTTGGTATGAGCTTAGATGCTGGCGGCCATTTAACCCATGGTGCAAAACCAAACCAATCTGGTAAATGGTTTAATGCGGTTTATTATGGTGTTAAAAAATCCGATAACCTGATTGATTATGATGAAGTATTGGCACAAGCTAAAGAACATAAACCAAAAATAATCATTGCTGGCGGTAGCGCAATTCCACGTAAAATTGATTTTGCAAAATTCCGTGAAATTGCCGATGAAGTTGGCGCATTTTTGTTGGTAGACATGGCGCATATCGCGGGTCTTGTGGCAGGTGGTCAACATCCAAGCCCATTCCCACACGCCCATGTCGTGACCACAACCACTCATAAAACTTTGCGTGGCCCACGTGGTGGTATGATTTTGACCAATGATGAGCTATTGGCTAAGAAAATCAATTCAGCTATTTTCCCTGGCATTCAGGGCGGCCCATTAATGCATGTGGTTGCAGCAAAAGCCGTCGCATTTGGTGAGGCGCTTCGTCCAGAATTTAAACAATATACTCAAGCTGTGGTGAATAATGCGCAAAAATTAGCAACAACGCTTAAAGCTGGCGGTTTAGACATTGTTACCGATGGTACAGATACCCATATCGTCCTTGTAGACATGCGTCCTAAAAAGCTAACAGGTAAAGCGGCTGAAGAATCACTTGGCCGTGCAAATATTACCTGTAACAAAAATGGCGTGCCGTTTGACCCAGAAAAACCTACCATCACATCTGGCATTCGTTTAGGCTCACCAGCTGGCACAACCCGCGGCTTTGGCGAAAAAGAATTTGAACAGGTAGGTAAGCTAATTCTTGAAGTTTTAGAAGGTTTGGTAGAGAATGGTGAAGAAGGAAATGGCAAAGTTGAGTCGCGCGTAAAACGTAAAGTACGTGACCTATGTCGTCGTTTCCCAATATATGAAGCATAAATCATAAATCAAGCAACGCATATGCGCCTTATTTATGGAATATGTTCATAATTGTGAATAATGTTCAAGATAAGGAATAGTGTATGCGTTGCCCTTTTTGCGCAAATACCGATACCCAAGTAAAAGACAGCCGTCCAACAGACGAGCATACAGCCATCCGCAGGCGGCGTTTTTGCCCAGAATGCGGCGGTAGATTTACTACCTTTGAGCGAGTCCAATTGCGCGAACTGACTGTGATCAAGAAAAACGGCCGTCGAACTCCTTTTAATCGCGAAAAGTTAATCGCCTCAGTGCAAATTGCCCTTCGCAAGCGCGATGTAGAGCAAGAGCGTATTGAACGCATGGTGAGCGGCATTGCAAGGCGCTTGGAAAGTCTCGGCGAAAGCGATATCCAGTCAGAAGCCATCGGCCACATGGTCATGCAAGCGCTTAAATCGTTAGATGAAGTAGCCTATATTCGCTTTGCGTCGGTGTATAAAGATTTCCATGAAGCCAAGGAATTTGGCGAGATTATCGACAATTTAAATGAAGAAAATTAAGTTTAAACTATTTCTATAGTCACTAACTAGACTAAAGCAGCATGCTATGAGACATAATTATTTTATGCAACAAGCGATCAATATCGCCCGGCATGGCCTTGGTAACGTGGGTGATAACCCTGCCGTTGGTTGCCTCATTGTCGCAGATGGTCAAATCATCGGCCGTGGGCATACTCAAATTGATGGCCGTCATGCCGAAGTTATGGCGCTTCAAATGGCCAATAAAGTTGCGCCTAAAAAAATTTCTGGCGCTACTGTTTATGTGACTTTAGAACCTTGCGCGCATTTTGGCCGAACGCCACCATGTGCCAACATATTGGTTGCAGCAAAAATCGCGCAAGTCTTTGTTGGTGTTAAAGATCCAGACCCCAGGGTAGCGGGCAGGGGTATTCAAGTCTTAAAAAATCATGGCATTAAAGTAGAAACAGGAATTTTAAAGCAACAAGCCAAACAAGGCCTATCAGGTTTCTTAAGCCGCATTCAGACCCATAAACCTCATGTGATGCTCAAACTCGCTATGTCGAGTGACGGTTATATTGCTAGAGCCGATGGCAGTTCAAAATGGATAACTTGCCCGCAAAGCCGCTATTATGCACATAAACTTCGCGCTCAAAGTGATGCCATTTTAATTGGTGTTGAAACTGCGTTGGCTGATGACCCAATGTTAGATTGCCGCCTCAAGGGGCTGGAGCGCCGTTCGCCTGCTAGAATAATATTAGATAGTAATTTACGCATCAATTTATCATCCAAACTGGTCAATAGTGCCAAACAAATAAACACCATTATTTTCACTGACTTAAGCCATGAAACCGAATCAAAACATCAACAAAAAATTACAAAACTTAAACAAAAAAATATTCAGATTCAATATATTAGCAAGAATAGGCAACATCTTGAATTGACTCAACTTTTATCTCGGTTGGCTAAATTAGGCATTAACCGCTTAATGGTAGAAGGTGGCGCAAAAGTCGCCTCATCTTTTATTAAACAAAATTTAGTAGATGAGTTAAATCTATTTTTCGCGCCTGAGCTAATCGGTCAAGGCGGTAAACCTGCAATAGAAATGGGTATCAAACCTATGCTAGAGAGCGGTAAATTTGAGCAGCAAACTCATAAACAGATTAATCTAGATCGTTTTGAAATATGGCATAAAACATAGTTTAGCTTGCAAAGCCAATCAACATTGCATACTAAACAAATGAGTATTGATGAGGTAATATATGTTCACTGGTTTGGTTTCAGACATCGGCGAAATTATCGGCCAAAAACAGGCCCAAAATGGCATAGCAAAATTTGAAATCCATTCAAATTATAGCGATGAGAGTATTGCAATTGGTGCATCAATTTGCTGTGCGGGCGCTTGCATGACGGTAGTGTCAAAGCAAAAACGAACCAATGGAACAAGCTTTTGGATAGATGTTTCACAAGAAAGCCTTAACATAACCACTTTATCTAATTGGCAAATATCTGAACAAATCAACCTTGAGCGTAGCTTAAAAATGGGCGATGAGTTAGGCGGCCATATGGTAAGCGGCCATGTTGATGGTACCGCAACCATTATAGATATGCAAAATGAAGCCGACAGCATCAGGTATACCTTTGAAATTCCGAAAGAATTTGCACAATATATAACACCAAAAGGCAGCATCACGTTAGATGGCACATCCCTTACGGTTAATGCGGTCAATGACAATCAATTTGGGGTTAATATCATTCCTCACACGCTAAAAATGACCACATGGTCACGGCGCACTATTGGCGATAAAGTAAATTTAGAAATTGACCAAATGGCGCGTTATGTTGCCCGCATTATTCAGCAACAATTAGCCCTTCAACTGGCAAAGTCCTAAACCGAAAGCTACACATTATGAGCGAAGCAAATTTCTCGGAACATTTATCTTCAATTGAAGACATTATTGACGATGCGCGCAATGGCCGAATGTTTATTCTAGTTGATGCAGAAGATCGCGAGAATGAAGGCGATTTAGTTATCCCAGCGCAATTCGCAACCCCAGACGTGATTAACTTTATGGCCACGCATGGCCGCGGTTTAATTTGCTTGCCAATGAGTCAAGACAGAGCTGAAGAGCTTAAACTAGACTTTATGGCGCGTAAAAATAAAGCCCGTCATGGCACAGGTTTTACCACCTCGATTGAGGCACGTGATGATATTAGCACAGGTATTTCAGCTCGCGATCGCGCTCACACAATCTCCGTCGCGGTAGATCCAACTAAAAGCGCGGCCGATATCGTCTCACCAGGCCATGTTTTTCCACTTATCGCGCGCGATGGTGGCGTGTTGGTGCGCAGCGGCCATACAGAAGCTGCGGTTGATATAAGC
>JADGDI010000022.1:14167-33624 GCA_016744975.1 Hyphomicrobiales bacterium
GTGTTAGTACCGGTATTTCTGCTGCAGACAGAGCACGTACCATTGAAGCTGCGGTAGCACCAGATGCAACACCGCGTGACATAATCAGCCCTGGTCATGTCTTTCCACTGCGGGCTCGTGAGGGGGGAGTGTTAGTCCGCACCGGACAGACCGAAGGGTCTGTGGATCTTTCGCGAATAGCAGGGATGCGTACTGCTGCTATTATTTGCGAAATTATGAATGAAGACGGCACAATGGCTCGTCTACCAGATTTGATTAGCTATGCAAAAAAGCACAATTTAAAAATATCAACCATCGAAAAATTAATCGAATATCGTCACAAAAATGACAGCCTAATACAGCGCGATGTTAGCACAAAAATTAATGGCTTTGGTGGTGAGTTTGAGGCGCAAATCTACATCAATAAAGTAGAATATGCCGAGCATATTGCATTGGTAAAGGGCGATGTAACAACCGATGAGCCAGTGCTTGTGCGCATGCACGCGGTTAATGTAGTGCATGACCTGCTTGGTACGAAACCCAATGCGCAGTCACTGATTCAAAAAAGCATGGATATGATTGCAAAAGAAGGGCGCGGGGTTATCGTACTCATTCGTGATCCACGCTCAACAGTGGTGTCAGAAACCATTTTGAACAAACAGCAAAAATTAAAAAAACCAATTATAGAGCAAGAGGTTGACCTGAGTTCAGCCAAGCGCTTGGTCGAATATGGTGTAGGCGCAGAGATTTTAGCAGACTTGGGCGTTAAAAATGTTATATTATTATCAAACTCAGCACAAAAAGCCATTGTTGGCCTAGACAGCTTCGGCCTAACCATTGTCGACCAACGCCCAATCGATTAATAATAAGAAAGCCCGTCCATGGCAGAAAATTCAAAACCTGCGCATATATTAGTCGTAGATTCACCCTATTATGCTGAAATTAACGACCAATTGGTTATTGGATGTATTGCCGCGCTTGATACAGCAAAAGCCACCTATGAGAAAGTATCCGTGCCTGGCGCACTTGAGACGCCATTGGCAATCATGCTAGGCTATGAAAGCGGAAAGTTTGACGGCGCAGTAGCGCTCGGCTGCGTTATTCGCGGTGAAACCTCTCACTATGATATCGTCGTTGGCGAATCTGCCCGCGGTATTGCCGATCTGGCATTATCAGAGGCCTTTCCAATCGGCAATGCTATTTTAACGGTCGAGAATCGGGATCAAGCGGTTAAAAGAGCAGATAGCCAAGGCATGAATAAAGGCGGTTTTGCTGCAAAAGCTTGTCTGCAAATGATAAAAATACAAGAGCATTTCGAACAAGAGTCATAATATTAAAATAAATAATGTTTGAATTAAAAATTAGCGTAAAATGTAAAAGGTTACAGATATGTCAGAAACCAACCCAGCCAATAAAAAGCTCAAAACCCCACCTGCAAGGTCTTTGTCTCGTTTGGCAGCAGTGCTCGCGCTTTATCAGATGGATATAGCGGGTACAGATTTAAACATTATTATTGATGACTTTATTAATGCACGCGGCCCTTCAGCATTCGAAGGCGAAAAAACCGATGGCATGCAGATAGATTTGTCAGGCATGGATGTCGATATGTTTAAAAATATTATACACGGTATGATTGCAGACCAAAAAAATATTGATCAAGCAATTCATCAAAAACTAAATGCAGATTGGCCAATGGCACGCATCGATACAACGTTACGAGCAATATTCCGTGCGGGTGGCTACGAGATGTTAAATCGTGCCGATATTCCCCCAAAAGTTATTATAAATGAATATGTTGAGTTATCCAAAGCTTTCTTTGATGGCCGTGAAACCAATATGATAAACGCGGTTTTAGACGGCATTGCAAAAGATATTCGCGCAATGTGATTTTAGTAATTGCCTTTGCAACCTATAGGGGTTATGACTGTTTAGGTGGATATACTATGAGGTAGCAAAGTGCGAGAAAAAGATATCATTTCTAAATATTTTTCTCCTTTAACACAGGGTGCGATCGGCGCAGACAATCTTAATGATGACATCGCTGTATTAGGCAATTTAGGCAATGGTCTACTTGCTATTAACATGGACACATTGGTCGCTAACACCCATTTTTTTCCAAATGATGACCCAGTTGTGTTGGCTCAAAAAGCGCTTAGAGTAAATATTTCGGATTTAGCAGCAAAAGGCGCAACACCATTTGGTTACTTTCTATCCCTTTCGTTGCCTATCGGAACAGGCGAGCAATTTATCAAAGATTTCACCCGCGGCCTGTCTATTGACCAGCGTAATTTTGGAATTAACCTTTTAGGTGGTGACACAGTAAAAACTGACGGTTCTCTCACCATCACCATTACAGTCCTAGGCCTGCTTGAAAAATCATATATACCACGCCGCTCTGGCGCACAAATTGGTGATGATATTTATGTAACAGGCACAATTGGCGATGGCGGATTAGGGCTGTTATCTCACCCTGATTACTCAGGTAAAGACCAAATATTATCACCATATAGCCGTCATTTAAGTCATTATTTATGTCCTGAACCACGGGTTGAGTTAAAACCAATTATCACACAATTTGCCAATGCCTCAATGGATATTTCAGACGGCTTGTTAGGTGATCTTTCTAGCCTGATCGAAAAATCAGGTATAGGTGCAGACATTAACATCGACCATATTCCTCATAGTGAGGAGACGGCTTTGCTGTTGCGCGGCAATGTAAAGTTAAAATCCATTATGTTAAATGGCGGTGATGACTATGAAATTTTATTTACCGCAAATAACAAAAATTTTGATGCAATTAAAAATTTGTCAGAACATCTGCCGTTTAGATTAACAAAAATCGGTAAAATTACCAAAGCCACGGGTTTAAAACTATTTGAATTTGGTAAAATCACAAATTTAAAATTCATGTCTAGTGGTCACAACCATGTATGGTAACAAATTTATAACGAGTTTTTATTAACCGATCAATTAATTTGGTTGGTTTAACATCGCTTATTGGCCTATATCATAATCAAAAAATAATATTCTACGGTCAAAATATGTCAAATAGTCTATCCAATCCATTATATTCCGATCAAAAAGCGAAAAAAAATGCCATTATTTTGGCTATTTCATTTGCGCTTGGTGGGGTCACAACTTTTTCGGTAATGAGTCTTGCCGCAAGCATAGGCTTTACATTAGCCGAAGATAAAGGCAATGCTACATTGCCAATCACAACCTTTCTAATCGCCTCGATGTTGACCTCTATTCCTGCATCTATGTTGATGCAGCGTATCGGGCGTAAATCAGGTTTTCAAATCGGCGTCAGCTTTGGCGTTATGGGCTGTTTGCTCGCAGCTTTTTCAATTTATGTCAGCAGTTTTTTATTGCTTTGCACTGCTACTGCCTTAATCGGCGTTATGGGGTCGTTTCAAGGGTTTTATCGTTTCGCAGCGGCAGACTCAGCTTCGGATGCATTTAAAAGCCGCGCCATTTCTTGGGTCATGTTTGGCGGTGTTGTAGCCCCAATTTTTGCACCCAGCATTATTACTTACAGTAAAAATATGCTCGATCCATATTTTATTGCAGGCACATTTGTGGTGGCTGCAGGTATATCTTGCATTACTTTCATCATGGTAACCCAAATTGATATCCCGCATGAAGAAACCTCCGAACGTAAAAATACAGGCCGCTCTCTAATTGATATCCTAAAACAACCCTTGTTTATAATCGCAGTAGCAGCAGGTGTAATCAGCTATGGCCTAATGACTTTTGTAATGACAGCAACTCCATTAGCCATTTTAGGCTGCGGCCAAGGGTATGATATAGACGATGTGACATTCATTATACAATGGCATGCCATAGCGATGTATGGGCCAGCGTTCTTTACAGGTAAAATTATTCAACGTGTTGGTGAACAGGCTGTCATTATTAGCGGCCTAATCATGCTGATTCTCTGTGCAATTATTGCGGCCATGGGGGTCGAGGTTACTCATTTTTGGGCTGCATTGGTATTGCTAGGTCTTGGCTGGAATTTTGGCTTTGTTGGTGCCACATCATTGCTTACCAAGCAATATAAGCGTGAGGAACGCTTTAAGGCGCAAGCCTTTAATGACTTTATGGTCTTTGGCTTCTTAGCCATCGGTTCATATGCTTCTGGTAAAATTTATTTCAATCAGGGTTGGGATGGCGTTCTTTGGCTGGTCTACCCACTAGCTGGTTTGGCAATAATACTGGTGATAATATCATTATTCATTAAACCCAAACAATAATAAACGCTTTAAATAGTCAATAAAAAACCGCTCAAAATAAAACTGGGCGGTTTTTATATCACTATACTAAATATCCCTAATCTTAATATTTAATGCCATTACCTTGTGCAAAGCCTGAGCCACCTGCACTTGGTGTAAAACGACCAACATTGCTAAATATTTCTTGAATGATATTTAAGTCTTTTTTATAAGACGGTGTGGTATTGCTAATAAAGTCAATTACATAACCATCCTTTAAACCATAATGAGCAATCTTTTTAATGCGTTTAGCGTTAGAAAAATGCACAGCAACAACTTTGCGGTCATTTTCTTTTGCGCCCAATAAGTTATAACGAGACTGTAAGCTGCTCATGTAATAATATGACAGGCCATTAGCCTTAGTAATAACTGAAGGGCTGCCCAAAATGTCAGTCACTTCAGACTTTTTCATGCCGATGGTTAAATCTTCAACAGCGCCTATTTGTGCAACATATCCATGCTGATCCAGCACAGTACCGCAAGATGTTATTAGTAAACTCGAGCCTAATAATGCAGCTACCATTAGTTTCTTTACTATTTTGTTCGATAAATTTATCATTTATTGCCTATACTCTTAATTTTTGCCCAGAATACTTATTTTACAGTATACTTACTTTCCAGTATAATTGTTTTATTGTCAAAAATAGGGCGGTAAATACAGATAAAATGCTGTATATTGACAAGAAAATCAATGATAAACAGGTTTTTGTTAAAATTAGTCGCTTTTTTCTATCAATTTTGTTAAATGCTAAGTTTAATAATGCTCAAACTTTGGAATAAGATTAGTCAATGGCGAATATATTCGGGATTTATTTAGGCCAAGAACGGCAAGAAAAAAAAATGGCAGACGCACTTTATGCAAATATAGTCTCTGCTGCCCGTAACCCAAACCTTTATGGCACTCAAAAAGTTCCCGATACAGCAAATGGTCGCTTTGAGCTAATTATTTTACATATTTTTATGCTTTTTCGGCGCTTGCAAGATGATGAGGCAAAAGTTCAGTCCATTAAACAGAAAACATTCGACCGTTTTTTAGAGGATATGGACGTCAATCTGCGTGAAATTGGAGTGGGCCCCGATGGTGTGCCTAAGCGAATCCAAAAAATGCTGGAAAATTTTTACGGTCGAGCAGCAGCATACCAAAAGGCTTTAGAAACCAATGATTTAAATAAAATAGCAGAAGTAATCGCCCGGAACTTCTACACTGATAACGACGCCAGTAAACTTGGCGCAACCATGCTTGCTAAGTATGTGTCCAAATCAGTTGCCTATTTAGAAGCACAAGATATTGAAATTTTATTAAACTCAAACTTCAACTTTCCATTAAATCTTAACGAACTTAAATAACATTGCATAATAAATACCCCATTTATAATGCTAATTTGAAAAGGGTTGTGTAACGCCATGCAACAATATCAAACTAAAAATTTGAAACAAATATTAAATATCGAAAGCCTGTCTAATGCAGGTTTTCAACTAAATCTTGTCGCCAATGCCTCAGAGTTAATTGAAATGGCAAACCTGCTGCATGTGGCAAGCGTAAAAAGCTTTTCGGCAAGTTTAATGATCAGAAAATGGCGCCGAGCTGGCTTACAAATCGAGGGTAGCTTTAAGAGTAGAATCACGCAAAATTGTGTGGTTTCACTTGAGGAGTTTGATGTTGAAATGAATGATGAAATACATCAGAAATTTTTTGGCAATACCGATACCCCTAAAATGACAGATTCTAAAGAAGTCGAAATGCTAAATACAGATAATGACCCACCTGAAGCATTAAGGGATGGTAATATTAATATTTTGGAATATTTGGTGGAGGTTTTGGCTCTGCAATTAGATCCCTATCCCAGAGCGCCAGAAAGTGATATTGAAACATTGTCAACTTTTGGCAATATTGAAATCAACCAACCCGACTCAGAAAGCCTTGCAATAGAAGCTGAATTAAACCCTGCAAATAAACCATCAGAAAAAAAACCATTAGCGACCCACAAACCTTTCGCTGACCTATCCAAGTTGTTAAAAGATAAATGATAGGGTGAACTCAATCGTTTAACATGGTGCATATTTATCTAATAATGTTGCAAATACCTATAAAAAATATAATCTCAATCTATTATCATTCCATTCTAATTGGTATGAGTATTCGGGTGCTAAGCTAATACCCTGTAACTGTTAGGAAATAATTGCTAAATGGCAAATAAAATTGTGATTGCACTAGATGTAATGAGCGGCGAAGCAGGTGCTGAGGCTGCGCTTGAAGGTGCGAACATCTCATTGGGCAAAAATCCAAACCTCTACTTTAAACTATATGGCGATGAAGTAGTCATCGGTCAATATTTAGCAAATCTCCCAAAATTAAAACAGCAAAGCAGCATCCATCATACTGATTTTATTGTTTCAATGACCATGAAACCCAGCCAAGCCCTGCGCAAAGGTCGCAAAGTAAGCTCGATGTGGCAAGCAATTGCATCGGTACGTGATGGCGAGGCAGGGGGGGCGTTATCTGCGGGTAATACTGGCGCATTAATGGCAATGGCAAGCATTTGTTTGCGTACGTTAAGACGCATTGACCGCACTGCAATCGCAGCGATTTGGCCAACCTTAAAAGGCCGAACCATCGTGCTTGATATGGGTGCAAACTTACATGTGAGTGCACAAAATTTGGTGGAATTTGGTTTCATGGGCGCTGCCATGGCACGTATTATTTTTAAAACAAAAACTCCCAAAGTCGGTATTTTAAATATTGGTGAAGAAGAAATGAAGGGCAATGAAGACTTGAAGGAAGCAGCATCTGTGCTGCGTGATTCTGGTATGCCACTTGACTATATTGGCTTTGTGGAAGGCGATGGTATTTCAAAAGGTCTTGCCGATGTTGTGGTTACAGAAGGCTTCGCTGGCAACATTGCGCTGAAGACAGCAGAAGGCACTGCAAGGCAAATGGGCACATTATTACGCGATGCATTTAAATCATCATGGTTATCAAGGCTAGGGTATTTATTGGTAGCACCATCGCTTAAAATACTGCGAAAAAACCTTGACCCCAATAATTCAAATGGCGGTGTATTTTTAGGCCTAAAAGGCATCGTTATAAAATGCCACGGCTCATCGGACAGTCTTGGCTTTGCACACGCTATTGACTTAACTGCATCTATGATCAAAAATGATTTGGTGAATGAAATTCGTAATGACTTAAACGTCTATTATAAAGACCATGATGTGATCGAAGATCAAAAAGCTACAGTTACTAAAAAAGTACCAGCAATGAATAATAAGGAAGTCTAAAGTGGGTAAGTTACGTTCAATAATTACAGGTTCAGGAAGTTATTTACCGCCAAACATTGTAACCAATGCGGAATTGGCAAAAAAAGTAGATACAACAGACGAGTGGATTGTCGCACGAACAGGCATAAAAGAAAGACGCATTGCCGATGAAGGTGTGTTGACTTCTGACCTTGCTACTTTTGCAGCCCAAAACGCGCTTAAAAATGCAGGTGTGGATGCCTCTGAAATTGACCTAATTGTGTTAGCTACAGCAACACCCAATAGAACTTTCCCTGCGACAGCAACAACTGTGCAGGCTAATTTAGGCATCACTACAGGCTGCGCTTTTGACGTTCAGGCAGTGTGTTCTGGCTTTTTATATGCCCTAACTGTTGCCGATAATATGTTACAGTGCGGTAACTTTAAAAAAGCATTGGTTATCGGCGCAGAGACTTTTTCGCGAATCATTGACTGGAAAGATAGATCAACCTGTGTGCTTTTTGCAGATGGTGCTGGCGCAGTCGTTGTTGAAGCCAGCGAAGGTGAGGGCACGATAGCAGATCGTGGCATTTTATACTCTCATTTGCGTTCCGATGGTCGTTATGAAGATAAGCTATATGTTGATGCAGGGCCAAGTCAAGGTGGCGATGGCTACTTGAAAATGCAAGGTAAAGAGGTTTTTCGTCACGCTGTCAGTAAAATTGGTTCAGCAATAGAGCAAGCATTAGAAGATAATGGGCTGACGGGTGAGGATATTGATTGGTTCGTCCCTCACCAAGCCAACAAGAGAATTCTCGACGCAATGGCACGAAAGTTTAGCCTAGACACGTCTAAGGTTGTAGAAACAGTTCATAAGCATGCCAATACTTCTGCCGCTTCAATACCCCTAGCATTGCATGAAGCCGTTGGTGACGGGCGAATTAAGAAGGGTGATCTCGTTTTGATTGAAGCGCTTGGCGGTGGCTTTACATGGGGTTCAATGTTGTTCAGATGGTAGGTTTTCTACAATTTATAATTGAACTTGCTTATAAAATGAAGAAAATTAGTTGTCATATCAATAAAACCAGTTATTGTTGGCTATATTGAAAAAAGTAATATTGAAAAAAATCAGTGACAAAAATATTTTGGAGGGGAAATGCCAGATAATACGTTAACTAGAGCTGACTTGAGTGAAGCAATTTATCAAGAAATTGGCTTATCTCGAAGCGAATCATCGCAACTTGTAGAGACAGTTATAGACGAAATTTGTACAACATTAGCTGATGGCGAGTCCGTTAAGGTCTCATCCTTCGGTAATTTTCTTGTTAGACAAAAAAAAGAGCGCATTGGTCGAAATCCCAAAACGGGTGTTGAAGTGCCAATTACAGCACGGCAAGTGGTGGTTTTTCACGCTAGTCAAGTCTTAAAAGATCGAGTTGATAGCGCACATAAAGATCGATAACAATCATCCATTAATTTGTTTTTCTACTTACTTATTTTTTTAATGTGGGTGGTGCAAGGTTGCGAATCGATTTTTATTCATAATCTGCCGGTTAGAAAAAATAGCTAAGAAATAAGTCCCGATGGAAAAATCTCCTCAAGCATTCCGTACCATTAGCGAAGCGGCCTCCGAATTAGACGTCCCACAACATGTGTTACGGTTCTGGGAAACAAAATTTAAACAAATAAAGCCGATGAAACGCGGGGGCGGTCGGCGTTTTTATCGTCCACAAGATGTAGACCTCATCAAAGGCATAAAGTTTTTTCTATATAATCAAGGTCATACCATTAAAGGTGTCCAAAAAATATTGGCACAAAAAGGCGTTGTTTATACTGCAAAAATTTGGCAAGAATTTGAAGATTTCCACCCCAAACTATCAGACGAAACCACCAATTTTTCACTAACCGAAACACCGATAGAAAATATGCAGGCTTTGGGTGATTTGCAAAACTCATCTCTAGCCACACACGATGTTGTAAAAGAAGACTTGGTTGAACACAAACAAAAACAAATTAAGCTTCAAAATATTTTGCAAGAACTGAATGATATTAGAAAAATGCTCAGTGTTCAAAAATGAGCAAATAATCACGTATAACCGCCTAGTTCCAACAATTACAACTTGTGCTTTATAGAATTACTGTTATAAAGCCCCCATCACACACGCAAATATCAAAAAGGTACAAGCGACCTTATCCGGTGACATTAGTTCACAATTTGCGGAGGTTAAACCGGAAAAACAGGAGTAAACGCATGGCGTTACCAGATTTCACAATGCGTCAGCTATTAGAAGCTGGCATTCACTTTGGGCATCAAAAGTCCCGCTGGAACCCAAAAATGGACCAGTATATTTTTGGCACTCGTAATAAAATCCACATTATGGATCTTTCAAAAACTGTACCATTATTGCATCAAGCATTGGTTGCAGTGCGCGATGTTGTAGCTGGCGGTGGCCGTGTGCTTTTTGTTGGTACAAAGCGCCAAGCTTCAGACCCTATTAAAAATGCTGCACAAATGTCAGCTCAATATTATATCAACCATCGTTGGATGGGTGGCTCATTAACCAACTGGAATACAGTTTCAAATTCTATTAAGCGTTTGAATGAGTTAAACAAAATTCTTGAAGCTGAGACTGCTGGTCTTACTAAAAAAGAATTGCTTAAAATGACGCGTGAGCAAAATAAGCTTGACCGTGCAATTGGTGGAATTAAAGACATGGGCGGTATTCCGAACCTGATCTTTATAATCGACACAAATAAAGAATCATTGGCAGTCGCTGAAGCTAAAAAGCTCGGTATTCCAGTAGTTGCAATACTTGACTCAAATTCAAATCCAGATGGTATTGACTTCCCAATCCCAGGCAATGATGATGCATCTCGTGCTATTGAACTTTATTGCGACCTAATTTCACGTGCTGCCCTTGACGGTATTTCACAAGCCCATGGCGATGCAGGTTTTGATCTTGGCGAATCAGCTGATCTTCCAGAAGATGTGGTTGCTGAAGTTGAAGCAGCAACAGATGAAGAAATCGAAACACCTGCAGAAGCAGCTCCAAAAGCAACTGACGCTGCTAACGACCTTAAAGAATTGTCAGGCGTTGGCCCAGCATTAGAGAAAAAGTTACATGAAGCTGGTGTAACCACTTTCGCTCAAATCGCTGCTTGGAACGAAGCCGACGTTGAAGAATTTGGCGAAAAGCTTTCTTTTAAAGGCCGTATCGAACGTGAAGGTTGGATCGACCAAGCTAAAAAATTGGCTAAATAATTACAATTTGCGCATCTGCTTAAGATGCGCAAATTATCAGAATTTCATTCTTAATATTAGCAATCACTTTTAAAGTGGTTGCTATTCTAACGATAGGCTTAAGAAAATGGCTATTACTGCAGGTATGGTAAAAGAATTACGCACATCAACTGGCGTAGGCATGATGGATTGTAAAACAGCGCTAAAAGAAACCGATGGCGATATGGAAGCAGCGGTTGATTGGCTTCGCAAAAAAGGCTTGGCAAAAGCTGCTAAAAAATCTGGTCGTGTTGCTGCTGAAGGTTTGGTTGCGGTTAAATCAGTCGGCACATCAGGTGTTGTGGTTGAGGTAAACTCAGAAACAGATTTTGTTGCACTAAACCCAGAATTCCAAAAACTAGTAGGCAATGTCGCTACTATCGCGCTTGAAAATGGTGGCGATGAAGCTGCAATCAAAGCTGCTGCATATTTAGATTCAGGTAAAACAACTGAAGAGTTTATCACAGCCCTCGTTGCTTCAATTGGCGAAAATCTTGGCTTTCGCCGCGCCGCATCTTTAAAAGTAGAAAACGGCATTGTAGCAACTTATGTACATAACTCAGTTGTTGCAGGTGTTGCAGGTAAACTTGGCGTATTAGTTGCCCTAGAATCAACAGGCGATGCTGAAAAATTAACCGCTTTGGGTAAACAAATCGCAATGCATATTGCAGCGACTAACCCAGCTTCTTTAGATGTTTCAGATCTTGACCCAGCAGTGGTTGAACGTGAGAAAAACATATTGATAGAAACTGCCCGTGCGTCTGGTAAGCCAGATAATATCATCGAAAAAATGATTGAAGGCCGTATGCGCAAATATTATCAAGAAGTGGTTTTGCTTCAACAAACATTTGTTATTGATGGCGAAAATACGGTCGAAAAAGCCATTCAAATTGCTGCAAAAGACATTGGCGCTGATGTTAAATTAACAGGTTTCATTCGTATGGAACTAGGTGCAGGCATTGATAAAAAAGAAGAAGATTTCGCTGCTGAAGTTGCTGCTGCAACGGGTAATGCATAATATTCTCAGAATATAAAATAAATTAAAACCGATAACACTGATTTGTTGTCGGTTTTTTTGTGCAAAAAAATTGCATTATGCTAAACATATATAATTTAAATTCTAAAGTGAGTCGCTTCTATGTCTAATGTAGATTTAAAAAAATCCCGCATTCAAAACCCAAACCTTAAATATAAACGCATTTTGCTAAAGCTATCTGGCGAAGCGCTAATGGGTGGCCAAGATTTCGGCATAGATATGGCCTTTGTTGATAAGATAGCAGCAGAAATAAAAACCGCATGGCTTAATGGCGCTGAAATCTGTTTGGTTATTGGTGGCGGCAATATTTTTCGCGGTGTCGCAGGCGCTGCCCAAGGTATGAACCGATCAAGCGCTGATTATATGGGTATGTTGGCAACCGTGATGAACGCCCTTGCCATGGCCAATGCATTAGAAGAGTTGCACATACCAACTCGAGTTTTATCAGCCATTCCTATGCCAACGGTTTGCGAGGCATTTGTTGGGCCGCGTGCACGGGCACATTTAAGCAAAGGCCGAGTGGTTATTTTTGCCGCAGGCACAGGCAATCCCTTTTTCACAACTGATACAGGCGCCGCTTTGCGCGCTGCCGAAATGGGTTGCGAGGCGCTGCTTAAAGGCACTCAAGTCGATGGCGTATATGATAAAGACCCTAATAAACACTCAGACGCAGTAAAATATGATCAGGTTAACTATACAGAAGTATTGACGAAGGATTTAAAGGTAATGGATGCTGCAGCCATTGCACTTGCGCGCGATAATAATATCCCGATCATTGTTTATTCAATGACCCAAGATGAGGGATTGATGGGTATATTGGAAGGCAAAGGCAGTTTTACCATTGTCAATAACGGCAACTTGTCATAATATTGAATCCAATTAGCAATTAGAAAGAGGGCATAATGTCAGCAAACGAATTAGACTTAAAAGACATTGAACGGCGCATGACAGGCGCAATTTCTAGCCTAAAAACCGAGTTTTCTGGCTTGCGCACAGGTCGCGCATCGGTTCATATGCTTGATCCTGTCATGGTATCTGCCTATGGCGCAAAAATGGCATTAACCGCGGTTGCTAGTGTTAGTGTGCCAGAGCCACGCATGCTAAGCGTTTCAGTTTGGGATGCCGGCCTAGTCAATGCGACCGATAAGGCAATTCGTGATGCTGGTCTTGGCTTAAACCCAATTATTGACGGTCAAAATTTGCGTATTCCAGTGCCAGAACTCAATGAAGAACGCCGCAAAGATATGACAAAAATTGCCATAAAATATGCCGAGTCTGGTCGCATTGCAGTACGCAATGTGCGCCGCGATGGCATGGAAATCCTTAAAAAGATGGAAAAAGATAACATCATCGGTACTGACGAGCAGCACGATAAATCTGAGCAAGTTCAACAATTGACAGATAAATATATCAAACAAATTGATGATGCGCTAAAAACCAAAGATGCAGAAATTATGCAAGTTTAAACTCCTTAAATTTTGGGTGTATATATGTCAAAAGCAGAACAGTTTACCGATTTAAAAACTCGATTAATATCAGGTGTTTTAATGGCGCTTATTGCGTTTTTATGCATCTATTTTGGTTCCATTTTTATGTTGGCATTAATAGCAGTATTTTGTTATGTCGGTTTAAAAGAGTGGATGGATTTACCAAAGTCTCGTAATTATTCAACTGATACTAGCCGTAAATGGCTCGTTTATGGTCTGCTATATGTGGCATGGGCATGCGTTTCAGTTTTACTTATACGCTACAGCGATCAATATGGTTATGCTGCAACAATCTGGCTTATTACAATCGTAATTGGTACAGATACAGGCGCCTATTTTGCCGGCCGTTTTATAGGCGGCCCAAAAGTAGCACCATCTATAAGCCCTGCTAAAACATGGTCGGGCGTTGTTGGCGGCGTTGTTGGCGCGGTAATATTATCCAGCTTTTTCTTAAGCTTTACCATAATTGATGTTAATACATCCATTGTTAAGCTGGTCATTGTATTTTCCTTAATCTCCCAATGCGGTGATTTTTTTGAAAGCTTTATTAAAAGACGGTTTGAAGTAAAAGATACAGGCTCGTTTTTACCTGGACATGGTGGCGCGTTAGATAGAATGGATGGCCAAATTTTTGTCCTAACAGCTGCTGGTATATTTGCATTCTTTAATGGCCCAATATCACAAATGGCCTCTAGTCTGCTAATTTGGTAACGCATTGGTCTCTACCTTCATTGGCAAGTTAAAGTAAGAAATAATAAATGAAAACTATAAACATATTCGGCGTGACGGGTTCTATCGGTCAATCGACAGTCAAGGTACTGAACCAACAACGCGGTAAATATAGTATAGAAGCCATTACCGCAGGGCAGAATGTGGTTTTATTGGCAAAGTTGGCCATAGAACTTGGCGCAAAAATAGCTGTCATTGCAAACCGTTCAAAATTTGATGAGCTAAAATCTCTACTTGCCAATCACCCGATAGAAGTCGATTGCGGCGAGGATGGTTTAGTCCGAGTTGCTGAACGCGAGGTAGATATTTGTCTTGCAGCAATTGTAGGCTATGCAGGGTTGAAACCAACATTGGTATCTTTGAAATATGCCAAACGTGTGGCGCTCGCCAATAAAGAATGCTTGGTCGCTGCTGGTGATTTATTCATTGCAGAAGCAGAAAAATATGGATGCGAAATTATCCCCGTTGATAGTGAACATAGTGCAATGGCACAATGTTTAAGGGGTAGTAAATCCAGCGAAATGGAAAAGATATTACTAACCGCTTCGGGTGGGCCATTCCGCACATTTACTATGCCTGAAATGAAAGATATAACGTTAAAACAAGCGCTTAAACATCCAAATTGGGATATGGGCGCAAAAATCACCATTGATAGTGCAACATTGATGAATAAAGGCAATGAATTGATTGAAGCCTATCATTTATTCCCAATTTCACTTGAGGATATTGAGGTTGTTATACATAAACAATCAATCATTCATTCAATGATTCAATATTGTGATGGCTCGGTGATTGCCCAACTTGGTACGCCAGAAATGGGCACAGCTATCTCCTATGCATTAGGATATCCTGATAGATTATCTTTAAATTTCAAACGCTTAGATCTTTTTGACATTGCAGAGCTAAACTTTGAAAAACCAGATGAAACGCGCTTTAAATGCCTAACATTGGCTAAACAATCGGTGACAATCGGCGGTGCTTGTGGTGCAGTGCTTAATGCTGCAAATGAAGTTGCGGTGCATGCATTTTTACAGGAATCGATTTCATTTCTAGAAATAGCTAATATTTGCGAAGAAACCATGACTAGAGCCCAATCAGATCAAATAATGGATCAGGCAAATACGCTCGCTGACATTTGTGAGACCGACCGCCAAGCGCGTATCATTGCAACATCTTTGCTAAACTTATCAAAATAGGCACTTTCATGGAATTATTAACCAATATTACAGGCTTTGGTGGCTCCGCATTTCAATATATCTTTGGCTTTATTTCTGTGCTGATGGTCATAGTCTTTATACATGAAATGGGGCACTTTCTGGTCGCTAGGTGGTGCAACATACGTGTTGATGTGTTTTCCATTGGTTTTGGACGCGAGCTTTTTGGCTATACCGACAAAAAACAAACCAGATGGAAGTTATGTTTAATACCGCTAGGTGGATATGTTAAATTTTGGGGTGACAACGGCGAAGCCAGCTTTGCTGATGATGATGCCATCAATAAACTAACAGATGCTGAAAAAAAAATATGTTTTCAAACCAACCCATTATGGAAAAAAGCAGCAGTGGTTGTTGCAGGGCCTATGGCAAATTTTGTTTTCGCAATTGCAATTTTTACAGCTTTTTTAATGTCAAGCGGCCAACCGTTTGTTAGCCCACGTGTGGATAATGTGGTAAAAGGCGGTGCTGCGGAGCGCGCAGGTATAGAAATTGGCGATATTATTGTGCAAATAAATGGTAATGAGATTGCAACCTTTACTGATATTCGTAAATATATCATGTTCAGTGCAGATAAGAAGTTAAGCCTATTGGTAGATCGCGGCGGCGTTAATAAATCGCTAGACATTACGCCCAGCAAGTTCACTTATACGGATAAATTCGGCAATGAGCAAAATATTGGCCGCATTGGAATTATTCACAATAGCTCAAATGATGAAATGCAGTTTAAAACACTGTCTCTGCCTGATGCGTTTGTCACATCTCTAGGTGAGGTCAAATTCATCATGCAGCAAACGTTAATCAGCATAAAAGATCTAATCATCGGCCAGGGCGATATAAAGCAATTAGGTGGGCCTGTTAAAATAGCGCAGCATTCTGGCCAATTGGCCTCGGAGGGGATTTTGCCACTGGTTCGCCTTGCCGCTTTGCTTAGCATCGGCATAGGCTTGTTTAATCTATTCCCAATTCCAATGTTAGACGGTGGCCATTTAGTCTTTTATTCTATCGAGGCAATATTAGGCAAACCATTACCAAAAATCTATATGGAATATGCAATGCGGTTTGGAATTTTACTGCTATTTAGCTTTTTTATATTCGTTACAGTTAACGACATTATTTCAATTTTCTAAAAAATTACTATAAATTAACTAATTCACCTTAATATTTTCGTGAGTATTGGGAAATATAATCATTTTTGATCATTTTTGATCATTCTAGACTTTATTTTTCTTTTAAAACCTAGTAAAAGAGTACTGGATTATAGATTCCATCCAGATGGGTATAATATGAATAGTAAAATAAATACTGATATAGCATCAGATAAGAAGCGCAAATTTGCAGCTAAGTCTAAGTTTTTCACCACAACTTCACTAGCTTTTGGGGCATTGTTAATGCACCAGGTAGCTTTTGCCGCACCTGTTCAAAACATGATTTTGTCGGGTAATAGCAACGTGAGTGCACAAACCGTTTTTGCCAATTTGGAGCTCAAAAAGGGCGATGAAATCACCGATGCAAGCATCAATGCTTCCATTGCCTCATTGCATTCTACAGGCTTATTCAAAAATGTACGCATTACCCATAAAGGTAGCAATGTATACATTAAAGTCGAAGAGAATCCGATTATTAATTCGGTAAATTTTGTTGGCAATAAAAATATCTCATCTGGTATTTTAGCTCATACGGTTGATATGCGCTCGGAACAATATTTTACTCAGGGTAAAATTGATTTGGCGATAAAGGAAATTCGTCAAAAATATGCAAAATCTCGCTATTCAAATGTTCAAGTCAGTTATAAAATTGTTGAACTTAGTAACGGTAGAGCGGATTTAACCTTTACGGTAACAGAAGGTGCTTCAACCACAGTTCAAAAGGTTAGCTTCGTTGGTAACAGCATCTTTTCAGATGGCGCATTACGCGATGTTGTTTCAACAAAAGAGAGTGCCATTTGGCATTTATTCTCAAAGGCCGATAGCTATAGCGCAGATAAAGTTAATTTTGACCGTGAAATGTTGCGCCGTCATTATTTAGAAAATGGTTATGCAGACTTTAGCGTCGTTTCAGCAGTTGCTGATCTGGATGAGGAAAGCAATCGTTATTTCATTACCTTCACAGTGGATGAGGGTGAGCAATATACATTCGGCGAAGTTGATGTTGATTCAGCATTTTCAAAACTACCTCCAGAAAAATTATTGCCATTGGTTAGAGGCCGTGCAGGCGACACCTACAATGCATTGCAATTAAACGATACGATCGAAGCTATAACCAAACAAGCTGCACGCAGCGGTCACAGTTTTGCTAAAGTAACGCCAATTATTGTCAGAAATGCTGCTGAAAAGACCATTGATGTGGTCTACACAGTTGAGGGCGGCGAACGGGTTTATATTGATCGAATTAACATTATTGGTAATGTTCGTACACATGATCAAGTCATTCGCCGTGAAATCAGCTTGGCTGAAGGTGATGCTTTTAACCCACAAGCGATGGAACGCGCACGTACCAGATTGATGAAAACGGGTTTCTTTACCAGCATTCATATTACAAATGAACCTGGTAGTGCAAAAGATCGTATCGTTGTAAATGTCGAAGTGAGCGAGAATTCAACTGGCGCCCTTGGCGGAAGTGTTGCTTATTCGACACTTAATGGTATTATTGGTGAACTTACATTTGAAGAAACCAATCTATTAGGCACAGGTCAGCATGTTAATGCGGCAGTTAGATGGTCAGGTAAGAAAAAGTCAATTGATTTTGGTTTTACTGAGCCTAATTTTATGGGTAGTGATTTCGCAATTGGCACTTCAATTTTTGCAAGTCTGGGAACTGATAAAACAGGCGATACCCATCTAAAAGCTGGCACTGGTATGACAGTTGGTTTGCCCGTTGGTGAATTTACCACAATACAAACCCGTTATAATTTCACCTATGATAATAACCGCACAACAAGTGCCGTTGATTATATTTCAGCTTTTGGCGTAAAAGCCACATTCGATACTCGTGATAAATTCATCATGCCAACCGAAGGTTTTAAATTCGAAGCTGATGTTGAATTTGCAGGTCTTGGCGGTAACGTGAAATATATCCGTGCCATTGGTAAAGCAGAAGGCCATTTTGAAGTGGTCAAAAATGTTGTAGTTTCAGGCTTTGCCGAAACTGGTTATATTCAAGGCTGGGGCGGTGCTGCACTTCGTAAGCAAGATACTTTCTTTAAAGGCGGTGAACTGGTTCGTGGTTTTGCTGCAGATGGCTTTGGCCCACGTAATGCACTTGGCGGCGTCGCAAATGGCGGAACAACCTATGCTGGTGCAACGGCTGAAATAACGGTACCATTGCTTAAAGACGCTGGTATTTATGGCGCTCTATTTGCTGATGTTGGCACACTTTATAAATCTTCTGTGGTTGGCTCTGGTGCTAATGGTAGTACCATAAGGTCATCTATCGGTGCCAGTATTATTTGGCATTCTCCACTTGGTCCACTTCGTGCAGATTATGCATATGTATTGAGCAAAAACGGATTTGACGACGTGCAACCATTTAAATTTGGGTTGGCAATTAGATACTAATCTGGCTTAATAATAATTTAATTGGGTCAACTTTAGCTGAGTTATTTTAATAATTCAGCCAAAGTTGGCCTTTTTTTTTGAAAGGAAAAAAATAATGAGCGAAACATCAGAAAACATACAGTTAGGGTCATTAAATATCAACGAGATCATGGCGTTGTTACCACACCGCTACCCATTTTTACTGGTCGATAAAATCATAGATATTGATGGTGACAAGTCTGCAATTGGCATTAAAAATGTTACCATTAATGAACCATTTTTTCAGGGCCATTTCCCAACGCATCCTATCATGCCAGGTGTGCTAATTGTTGAAGCAATGGCACAAGTTGCTGGTGCTATTTGTGCCCATTCAGCTGGTGATCAAGAAGAGACCAAGATTGTTTATTTTATGTCAATTGATAGCTGTAAATTTAAAAAACCAGTATTGCCAGGTGATGTATTAAACATACATGTCATTCAAACTCAATCTCGCCGAAATATTTGGAAGTTTTCTTGCAAAGCAATGGTGAATGATAAGCTGCACGCTCAGGCAGATATTGCAATTATGGCACCTTAATCAAATCTATTGAACTAGCCATATAAACAAAAAAGCCTGCAAATTTTTATTTGCAAGCTTTTTATCAATATTTAATGTTTTTTTATTTTGTAAACAGCAACTCTCTGTATT
>JADGDI010000023.1:0-11704 GCA_016744975.1 Hyphomicrobiales bacterium
ATATTTAATTGGCAAATCATTTTTTTTATTATAGCTTTTGTCACTAGATTGGATAATTTATGCGACAATTGATAAGATTAATAATATTTTTTGGTTTTTTTTCAACCCTTAACAATGCCGTTAGTTTGGCCAATACGGTTAGTTCAGCCAATACCGTTAGTTTGGATCAAAAAATAGGCCAAATGGTCATGGTTGGCTTTTCAGGTAAGACCAAATCCTTAGCCAATGTGGTATCACTGGTTAAAGATATTAAAGCCGGTAAAGTTGGCGGCGTGTTGTTTCTTGGTGGCAATATTGGCAGTGCAGAGCAAGTTAAGCAGCTAACTCACGCCATGCAAAGCGCCAGTTCTCAAAAACTGTTGATCAGCATTGATCAAGAAGGCGGGAAAGTTCGGCGGTTGCGCGAAAATATTGGCGCACCTTTTTTGCCATCGGCCGAACAAATGACTAAGGTGGATAAAAATACCGCATATTTCAAATATTTAGACACCGCACAATTTCTAAAAAAACTCGGCTTTAACGTAAATTTTGGTCCCGTGGTTGATCTGGCAATCAATAAAAACAACCCAGTAATTGCTAAGTTAGGGCGCAGTTATGGCACGCATGTTGGCACAGTGGCGCAATATGCCTATATGTTTACCGAGGCACATCATGTTGCAGACATACTCACAGCATTAAAACATTTTCCAGGCCATGGTAGCAGTGATAAAGACAGCCATAAAGGTTTTGTTAATGTCAGTAAAAGCTGGCAAGAAGCTGAGTTATTGCCATTTCAACGCTTAATAGAATGGGATTCGGCAGATATGATTATGGCAGCCCATGTATTTTTAGACAAAATGAGCGATGATGGTAAGTCACCAACCTCTTTATCAAAAATTGCAATAACCGATATCTTGCGGGGGCAGTTGGGTTTTAAAGGGGTGGTCATTAGCGATGATATGGCGATGGGCGCGATTGCAAAAAATTACACAGCAAAACGCGCGATTATAAAAGCCATTAACGCAGGTAGTGACATAGTCATGCTATCCTATAAAAAAGATTTAAAAACCTCATTGGGCGCATGGGTGCATCAGGTAATTGCACAAGCCGTTGCAAATGGCCAAATATCAGTTAATACCATCAATCAGGCCTATCAAAGAATAATGACCTTAAAGCAGAAACTACCATGACCAAAATAAATATAAATCGCGGCAAAAACAATTCAATTACTGATGTTGCAGGGGTAACGGTTGGGCATTTAACGCTCAATGACGGCGATGTTCAAACAGGCGTTAGCGCCATCATGCCGCATCAGAATAACATGTTTTTAAGCAAATGCGTCGCTGCGGTGGAGGTGATTAATGGCTTTGGTAAATCAATCGGTCTTTTGCAAGTTGCAGAACTTGGGCAGCTAGAAACCCCCATCTTATTAACCAATACTTTATCGGTCGGAACTGTATGTGATGGCTTGGTGAAATATATGCTAAAAAGCAACCCAGATATTGGTATTTCAACAGGTACCGTCAACCCACTGGTAATGGAATGCAATGATGGGTACCTGAACGATATTCGCGGCCAACATGTTAAAACCCAGCATGTATTTGATGCATTAGCAGCATGTGGAGAAGCATTTAAACAAGGCAGTGTCGGCGCGGGGCGCGGTATGTCAGCTTATAAATTAAAAGGCGGTATAGGCTCATCATCAAGGTTGGTAGAGTTAGATGGATGCGATTATACCATCGGCGCTATGGTGCTTAGCAATATGGGCCGCTTGGGCGACTTTAGATATTTTGGCAATGCAATTGGCGCAGAACTTAAACAAAAAATCCATCAAGAAAACTATAATGAAGAGGTTGACCAAGGTGATAAAGGCTCAATTATTATGATTTTAGCAACCGATTTGCCGATGGATGCAAGGCAGTTAAAGCGGCTGGCAAGGCGCGCTGGCGCTGGTCTGGTTAAAACAGGCAGCCAATTGGGCAATGGCAGTGGCGATATATGTTTGGCATTTTCAACTGCTAACCAAGTTGCGCATTATGGCACGGCAATCGATAAAATTGAGCGGTTTCCAGAAAATAATATTGATGCAGCATTTGATGGTGCAATTGAAGCGGTTGAAGAAGCGATCATCAATAGCATGATTAACGCTGTTACAACCTCAGGCCGAGATGGTCATAAACGCATTGGTTTAAGTGATTTATTATGAAAAATATTGAAGCATTTAAACTGATTGGCTTTGATATGGACGGCACATTATGCTACCCAACTCAAAAATTTGACTTAATATTTGAACGAGCATTTGGCTTTCCAAAATCAAAAGTTGCAGATGTTTGGATGAATGCATTAATGCAAACAGGGCCAAGAACTGGCATTGAAGCCTTTAAAGCTGTTTTACCAAATATTTCAGAGGATGAAGCACAAAAAAAGCTACTCCGCTTCTCAGCGCTTTGGGCAAAACAACAAATGCTGTTTGAAGGCGTTGTCCCAATGTTAAAATTCTTAAGTCAAATGCCTGATGTTACGTTAGTGCTGATTACCAATGGCCCATCAACCATGCAGCATCATGTGATTGATTATTTAAATATAAGGCAATATTTTGATCGAGCCTTTACCACGGGTGATGTTGATATGGGCTATAATAAACCTGACCCACAATGTTTTGAAAAAGCTGCAAAACTGTTTCATGTCAATGCAGATGAGTGCCTGTTTATTGGTGATGGGCAAGTTAATGATTATAATGGCGCAAAATCCGCTCTTTGGGATGCGCGGTGGGTAAGCCCCTGCAATGATGACAAAGCAGGCAGTTTTGAGGATTGTTTAGCGCTTATTCAACCTCAAAAAACGGCCTTTAAAATTAATTGGTGTTTATGACAACTGCCCTTGCCGATAAATTTTTAACACCGACTATCACCATATAGCTGACCATTCGGTAGGTAAATTTCCAATAAGGTTTATGCACATTCTGACTATAAAGCAATAATTAGCTTGCTATGTTGCTTAAGTTTTTGCACATTGAGCTTGCTTGAGGAGAAAGCCAATCAAAAGTTGGTTTCGAGTGTGTTCCATGTTGCTTTTTGCAATATATTATATCTGTCGCCATGCTTTTGCTGGCTTGTTGATGTTGTATAAACATCTATTGGAGAACATATGTCTATAAAGCCCTTCACAAAATTATTGGTTGCCAATCGTAGCGAAATCGCCATTCGTATTTGCCGCGCTGCTACCGAGCTAGGCATTAAAACCGTGGCAATTTATAGTCATGAGGATCGTTTTGCATTACACCGTTTTAAAGCTGATGAAAGTTATTTAGTCGGTGAAGGCAAGCGCCCAGTTCAGGCATATTTGGATATAGAGGACATCATCCGCATTGCGCTAGAAGCTGGTGCAGATGCCATTCACCCTGGCTATGGTTTTCTGTCTGAAAACCCAGATTTTGTAAAAGCATGTGAGGATGCCAATATAAAATTCATCGGCCCCTCCACCGATATTATGAAGAAATTCGGCAATAAAGTTTCTGCAAGGCATGTTGCTGATGCGGCTAATGTGCCAACTGTGCCAGCAACGGGGCCATTGCCCTTAGATGATGCAAAAATCACAGAAATGGCTGCAAATATTGGCTATCCTGTTATGCTTAAAGCATCTTGGGGCGGTGGTGGCCGCGGCATGCGCGCGATTTATAAAGCTGAAGACTTGCTGGAGGAGGTAGGCTCTGGCAGGCGCGAGTCTAAAGCTGCATTTGGCAATGATGAAGTTTATCTAGAAAAACTGATCGAGCGCGCAAGGCACATTGAGGTGCAAATTTTAGCCGATCACTATGGCAATTTGGTGCATTTATTTGAGCGCGAATGCTCCATGCAGCGCCGCAACCAAAAAGTGGTAGAACGCGCTCCAGCACCTTATTTGAATGATCAAGAGCGGATCGATATTTGCCAGTCGGCCTTACAATTGATGCAAAGTGCTGGCTATGAAAATGCAGGCACAGTCGAATTTTTATGGGATGTCGATGACGGTAAATTCTATTTCATTGAAGTTAACCCAAGGGTGCAAGTTGAGCATACAGTAACCGAAGAAGTGACAGGCATTGACATTGTAAAAGCACAAATCCGTATTGCGCAAGGTGGTAAGGTTGGGGTTGCAAAAGAAACAGGTGTGCCAGAGCAAAGCGACATCAGGCTAAACGGCCATGCATTGCAATGTCGCTTAACGACAGAAGATCCATTGGAGAATTTTGTACCAGATTATGGGCGCATTACCGCATATCGCGGCGCAACAGGTTTTGGCATTCGCTTAGATGGCGGCACCGCATTTTCTGGCGCGGTTATCACCCCATTTTATGACAGCATGCTAGAAAAGGTCACCGCATGGGGGGCAACGCCGCGTGAGACCATCCGCCGTATGGATAGAGCATTGCGCGAGTTTCGCATACGAGGTGTCTCTACTAATTTGCAATTTTTAGAAAAACTCATCAATCATGAAGATTTTGCAACGGGTAATTATACCACAAAATTCATAGACCAAACCCCCAGCTTGTTTGATTTTCCAAATCGCAAAGACCGTGCCACACGGCTGCTGAACTTTATGGGCGATGTGATTGTCAATGGCAATCCAGAGGTTAAAGGCCGCCCTAAACCTGATAACCCACCAGCGATTAAAATACCAAAAACCAGCCGTGCTGCAACATTGCCCGCTGGCACAAAAACTTTGCTTAACGCGCAAGGCGCAGATGCGGTATCAAAATGGATGTTAGCACAAAAGCAGGTGTTGATTACTGATACAACCATGCGCGATGCCCATCAGTCACTTTTTGCAACGCGCATGCGCTCAAAAGACTTGGTATCCATCGCTCCTTATTATGCCGAGCATTTAAGTCAGCTATTCTCGCTAGAATGTTGGGGGGGCGCCACCTTTGATGTTGCGATGCGGTTCTTAACTGAATGCCCGTGGAAGCGTCTAAATGACATTCGCGATGCGGTGCCAAATGTCATGTTGCAAATGCTGCTAAGGGCTAGCAATGGCGTGGGTTATAAAAACTACCCTGATAATGTGGTACAATATTTTGTAAAACAAGCCGCAACTGAAGGGGTTGATCTGTTTAGGGTGTTTGACAGCTTAAACTGGGTTGATAATATGCGTGTGGCGATGGATGCAGTGATCGATAGCGGCAAAATTTGCGAAGCTGCAATCTGCTATAGTGGCGATTTAACCAACCCAAATGAAGATAAATATACGCTAAGCTATTATGTTGATATGGCCAAACAGCTAGAAAAATCTGGCGCCCATATCATTGGTATTAAAGACATGGCAGGTCTGGTAAAGCCTGAGGCCGCCAAGCTTTTGGTCAGCACGTTAAAGCAAGAAGTTGGTATTCCGCTGCATTTCCATACCCATGATACCAGTGGCGTTTCGGCAGCCTCTGTGCTGGCTGCGGTCGATGCAGGGGTCGATGCGGTTGATGCAGCATTTGACGTAATGTCAGGCCTTACCAGTCAGCCAAATCTAGGTTCTATTCATAGCGCATTAAAATATGGGGCGCGGGCTACAGGTCTTAATGATGATGCATTAATGAGCGTTAATAATTATTGGGAAGATGTTCGGCGTCATTATGCAGGTTTTGAAGCGGGCATAAAATCTGGCGCGTCTGATGTTTATGTGCATGAAATGCCGGGCGGCCAATATACCAATTTAAAAGAGCAAGCACGCGGCCTTGGCTTAGAGCAAAAATGGCCACAAGTAGCTAAAACCTATGCAGCGGTTAATAAAATGTTTGGCAATATAGTTAAAGTAACGCCTAGTTCTAAAGTGGTTGGCGATATGGCATTATATATGATGACCAGCGAGCTGAGCATCGAGCAGGTCGAAGATCCAAGCAAAGATATTGCATTTCCTGCGTCGGTGATTGAATTTTTCAAAGGCGATTTAGGCCAACCTGTTGGTGGTTTCCCCCAAGCATTACAAACTAAAGTCCTTAAAGGCGAGCCAGCGTTAACCCAACGCCCTGGCAAATCTCTTGCGCCTGTTGATCTAACAGCAGAGCGCAAATTGGTTGAAGCCATGGTGGATTATAAAATCACCGATGCCGAGCTTGCCTCGCATTTAATGTATCCGCAAGTGTTCAAAGATTATATGAAAAGACGGGCTAATTTCGGAGATTTAAGTGTGCTTCCAACCGATATTTTCTTCTATGGTCTAGAAGCGGGGCGCGAAGCAAGTGTTGAGATTCAAAAAGGTATGACGCTGATTATTCGTTATCTGGCATTGGGTGATGTTGATGAAGATGGCATGCGTAAAGTGTTTTTTGAGTTAAATGGCCAACCAAGAACTGTACGAATTACCGATGAAGCGTTAATTGGTGATGTGGTACAAATAAGGAAAGCCGATAGCACAAACCAAGGCCATGTTGGCGCCCCCATGCCTGGTCTAGTCGCAAATTTTGCCGTCAATGTTGGTGATAAAATAGAAAAAGGCGATCGCCTTTTCGTTATGGAAGCCATGAAAATGGAAACCGCAGTCTATGCCGAAACCGCAGGAAAAATAACCGAAATAGTCCTTGGGGCAGGCAAACGCGTTGAAGCCCATGACTTGGTGGTCGTTATTGAGCTAGACTAACATAACCCAAAAGTAAAAGTGCGGCACGATGGTTCTGAAATTACAAACTCAGAACCTCGCTCCCTTCCAATACCCCAGCCTTTTCCCATAACTTCAGCTTTAACTCGTGCTCAGCGTAGTGCTGGGGTGCTTGGGGGCTGTCGAAACTCTGTTGTTAATTATTAGGGCATGCTAAATTGCCGCTAATTCTGATTGTGAATTTACAGAAGCGGTGCTAGCTTGTAGATGGGTTGATTCAGCAGAATCGATCTGGGGTTTAGTATCCTCTTCGCAAAGTGGTTGTATCACCACGAACGATGCATCATCTCGACTTTATGGTCGGGGTGGTGGCGTTATATAATAGGCTTGCGCTAAAGGCGTCATGGCTGGCTTTGTGCAGCATACTAACACCCCGACTGCCAGAGAAATCTGGTGGTCAATTTTTACACTTTAAAAAATGGGGTTATATGAATAAACAACATCAACTTAAAAACACAAAAATTACCATAGCCAATAGTTATTTGCAAAAGGCGTTATGTGAGGCATATGATTATCAACGGCTTGTTGGCGTTGAACCCAGCGCAACAGAGGTTTTTATTTTACGCCAATTGTCGGATGATTTTACCCATGCCAGTGCCACCATTTCACTTATGTTGGCCGAGATGACTTTGCAGTATGAAAGCAACCAAAAAAATAATAACATGTGAAGGTTAATTCACTTTAAGCAGATTTCTCACAATTTTTGATCGGCATAAATGAAATAAAGTATGAAATAACAAGGAAATTCCATATGGGTTGGGTTAAACTGTTTTTAGTTACAAATGAAACTAAAATGGGAGATTGATATGGGGCCTTATCCTCACGATGCAAAAAAAGCAGAGATTACCGAAGACAACCCAATGGGAACCGATGGGTTTGAATTTGTTGAATTTTCTAGCCGTGATGCGGAGAGTTTACATGAATTATTTTTTAAAATGGGGTTATCTCCAGTAGCTAAACATAAGTCGAAAAATATCACACTTTACCGCCAAGGTGACGTGAATTACTTATTAAATGCCGATAAAGATAGTTTTGGTTCTGAATTTATAGACATTCATGGGCCATGTGCGTCCTCTATGGCGTTTCGGGTGGTGGATGCTGATTTTGCATTTAAAAGAGCCGTTGAAAATGGTGCAATTGCATATGAGGGGGATGGAAAATGTGTTTCTGCGCCCGCAATTATTGGCATTGGTGGCGCATTATTATATTTTGTGGATCAATATGGCGCGGATGAAAATGGTAATGTCAGCATGGTTTATGATGCGGATTATGATTGGATCACTGAAAAACACGAAAGCCCTAAAGGCCATGGCTTTAAATATATTGACCATTTAACCCATAATGTTAAACGTGGAAATATGGAAAAATGGGGCAAATTTTACGAAAAGCTGTTTAATTTCAGAATGATACGGTACTTTGATATTGAAGGTAAGTTAACTGGTCTGATATCAAAAGCCATGACCAGCCCATGTAACAAAATTCGCATTCCGCTGAATGAAAGCACGGATGATATTTCGCAAATCGAGGAATATTTGCGTGATTATAATGGTGAAGGCATTCAACATGTTGCGGTTGGTTGTGATGATATTTATTCTGCATGTCAAGCGATGCGCGATGTTGATATGTCATTCATGCCGACCCCGCCTCATGCTTATTATGCTAAAACACCAAAACGCTTGCCACATCAAAATGAAAATTTGGAATTGGCAGAAAAGCTGGGTATTCTAATTGATGGTGACCCTGCAAGTGGGGTTTTATTGCAGATTTTTTCGGGTCTGGTTATCGGGCCGATTTTCTTTGAATTCATTCAGCGAAAAGGCGATGATGGCTTTGGTGAAGGCAACTTCCGCGCTTTATTTGAATCGATCGAAGATGACCAAATAAAACGGGGCATCATTGCGGACGCTTAAGCTTGTAAGGTGCTATTAGCAGCCGTGACGTTTTAGAACGGCTTCTATCGGTATGGTATATTCGCTGCCGCAAAGTAGAATATGAACTAGGTTTGGATAGATATTATATATGTCTTTGCGCAAGTCAAAAAAACCGTCATCAATTGGAATAATTTCTTGATATGCGGTAAAAAAATCGCTGCCCAAACTATTATGCATGGTGACATATGCCAACTCAATTTCTGGGTTGGCATAATAGAGAGCAGGGTCGATGAACGCCTTTAAATTTACGTCTTCTGACAATATATTGCCATACCATAAATCACCATGAATTAAGGTCGGCTGATGGTTGTTTAATAGTAAATCATCAAGTTTGGCAGCTAGTTTTTCAATCCTCAATCTAAGCTCAGTTGAGAGTCTATTTACCGCAAGACATTGGTCGGCGAAGTTTAATAATCTTTGATCTCTAAAAAATTCTATCCAGTTGTCTTTAAAGCGGTTTTCTTGCAGTAATGGACCAATTATTGTGTCATATTCGAAGCCAAATTTTTCCGATTTAATTTGGTGCAATTTTGCAATTTTTTGAGCAATGATGGGTTCGGTTGATTGATGGTGACCAAGCGGGATATGGTCGATATATTCCATTAAATACAGGGTTTCATCGACAAATATTGGTTTTGGTACGGGTAAAAAATTAAGCTGATTCAAATGTTTAAGCATTTTATTTTCGATTGAAAAATGCTCACGTAATTTTGGCGTGCCATGTTTAGCAACGATATTTGGATGGTTATTAAAGGAAATTTTATAAATATTTAGGTCATAACTATGGGCAATTAATTCATGTGATGATGGAGTTTCTCCAATAATATCAGATAGTTTATGGTATTCATTTAATATATTCATGGCATCGATCAAAAACTATTATACGTCAATAATATTGACTTAAATTACATTGTTATTAAGATACTCATTTAATGATAAAAAGTCACGGCTCAGTTGGAGATTTAAGTGGAATATTTAGACTTAATAGTGGGATTTGCAGTTTATAGTTTGGTAACAGTGGGAACACCTGGGCCTAACAATATTATGATTGCGGCATCTGGGGCAAATTTTGGGTTTCGACGTTCGATTGCGCATATTGCAGGTATTGGATTTGGATTTTCATTCATGCAGGCAGTTGTTGGCCTTGGGATGGGGCAAGTATTTGATTTATATCCAATAATTCATGATGTTTTGCGTTATGTTGGGGCAGCATTCCTAATTTATTTGGCTTTTAATATTGCAATTTCCAGCCATGATGCGACTAAGAAAAAAACGGGCGGAAAGCCACTGTCATTCTTTCAAGCTGCATTATTTCAATGGGTTAACCCAAAAGCATGGGTTATGATAACTGGTGCGATCGCATCGTTTTTAACCATTGGCGGGAATAAGTTTGTTGAAATTTCAATAATGGTAATTATGGGCTTGATAATTGGTTTGCCAATCATTAGTTTATGGTGTTTGTTTGGCCGTGAAATTGGTCGGCTTTTAAAATCTGAGAAAGCGTTTAAAATATTTAATTATACGATGGCAACCCTTTTGATGATGACGGTTATCATGCTGTTTTTATAGGTGTTTTATGGATATTAACTTTGAACTCAACCCAAGTGATGCAGATGTTAAATTAATATATGATGGGTTAGATCGTTATAATGAACCCATTTTTGGTGATATGAGATTTAAGAATTTTGCCTGTTTTTTGCGCGATGATAAAAATATAATTTTTGGTGGGGCGACAGGTTTTATTCTTAAGAATATTGCTATTCTCAAACTCTTATGGATTGATGAAGCATTTCGTGGCCAAGGCTAGGGGCATAAAATATTTTATATGGTAGAGAAGACGCTAAAATTGGAACATGTCACACAGATTAGCTTAGAAACTTATAGCTTTCAAGCGCCTGATTTTTATAAGAAATTAGGATTTGAAGAAGTTGCGCGTATTGATTTTTTGGACGAGGAAAATGTTAAAAAGATATTCCTTAAAAAACATATTGGCTAATTTTGCAACGTGAATAACATTGTACGTTCGGTTTTTGACAATAGAGCTAAAGCATTTAGAGGATTAAATTCTTGTTCTGTTTTGGGTTTTGATTGTAACATATCGGTGGATTCATCCCCATCTTGAACCTGCTTCATTTGATCACCAATTTTATTAAGCTTTTGATTTTGTTCGCTAATTTTATTGCTGGCTGCAATGCTTTGCGGTGAAGGTGTTAGGTCTTTTTGAATATTTTCTGGGGTAGATTCTACGCCTTGATGGGGTTTAATATTCAAGCGTTCTTGGGCAAAGGCCTCATCAAATGCTTTGCCTTCTTCGTTGATTTCATTCAGTTTTTCAGCTTGTTGGTTGTGTAAAGTTTGTTCGATTTTGAACATTTTTTTGATGCGACCCGCTGGCCCGAGTTTTGTAGGTTTTGTGTCCTCTAATTTGGGTGAGTTTTTAGCCAAAGTTTGGTCATTTTCGTGTGTTTTTAGGGTGTTTTCAGCATCTTTTAGAGCGATTTGGGCGGTTTTTAATCGATTTTCGGTGTTTTTGAGCTCACTTTTTGTAAGTTTTAGCGCTTTTTCGGTTGTTTTTTTGGCTTTTAATGCAGTTTTTTGCAGTTTTGGGCTGGTTTTTGGTGCTTTTTCAATTTCGTCTATTTTTTCAATTTCGGCAATTTTTTCAATTTCGGCGACAAATAATAGATTGGCATCGAGTTGCGTATTTAGGTTATTTTGTAGGTCTTTCAATTTACCCAATTCGCTATTTACGATTTTAATCCGTGCAAGGATGTTTGGGTCAATATTTTGTTTGGCCAAATCGTCAATAATTGAATTTAATTTTTTTTGTTGAATTTCAATATTTGATTTTGATTGAAGTTTAGCAAAATTTAAAATGGTTTGAATTTTTGTGAATGGAATTGATTCTTTTATACCTGCCCAAGAAAGGTTTTCTATGGTTTGTTGTTTGAAAGTTTTAAAAGTTTCATTTAGCCAGTTATTTTGTTGGGTATTTGCTGGTTTGTTTTGTTTTGGGCTTTCTGTTATGGCGGGCTGAAGATGAGCCTTAGAGGTTATTTTATTTTCAATTGAATTTAGTGCTTTTAATACTAGACTAGTTTCAACCACTTTGTTTTTTCGGGCATATTCACCTAGGAACCAGCGGCCGCGTTTGGTTTCCATTACGGCTG